>NZ_CP029797.1:207500-527586 GCF_003268595.1 Paraliobacillus zengyii
CGCTTTTATTAACTAATATAGTTAAGTAAGAAAGGGCGCACGGTGGATGCCTTGGCACTAGGAGCCGAAGAAGGACGGGACAAACACCGATATGTCTTGGGGAGCCGTACGTAGGCGTTGATCCAGGAATTTCCGAATGGGGGAACCCCCTGCTCGTAATGGAGTAGGACACTTTACTGAATACATAGGTAAAGTGAGGCAGACCCGGGGAACTGAAACATCTTAGTACCCGGAGGAAGAGAAAGCAAATGCGATTTCCTGAGTAGCGGCGAGCGAAACGGAATCAGCCCAAACCAAAAAGCTTGCTTTTTGGGGTTGTAGGACACGCTATACGGAGTTACAAAGAGACGTTTTACATGAATCGATCTGGAACGATCAGCCGAAGAAGGTAAGAGCCCTGTAATGAAAAGGACGTTTCCTCCAGCGTGGATCCTGAGTACGGCGGAACACGAGAAATTCCGTCGGAATCCGGGAGGACCATCTCCCAAGGCTAAATACTCCCTAGTGACCGATAGTGTACCAGTACCGTGAGGGAAAGGTGAAAAGCACCCCGGAAGGGGAGTGAAAGAGATCCTGAAACCGTGTGCCTACAAGTAGTCGAAGCTCGATATTTTCCTTCGGGAAAAAGAATGAGTGACGGCGTACCTTTTGTAGAATGGACCGGCGAGTTACGATTCTTTGCAAGGTTAAGCCGCACAGGTGGAGCCGCAGCGAAAGCGAGTCTGAATAGGGCGTGATAGTAAAGGGTCGTAGACCCGAAACCGTGTGATCTACCCATGTCCAGGGTGAAGGTCAGGTAACACTGACTGGAGGCCCGAACCCACGCATGTTGAAAAATGCGGGGATGAGGTGTGGGTAGGGGTGAAATGCCAATCGAACACGGAGATAGCTGGTTCTCTCCGAAATAGCTTTAGGGCTAGCCTCAAGGAACGTATGTTGGAGGTAGAGCACTGATTGGACTAGGGGCCCTTACCGGGTTACCGAATTCAGTCAAACTCCGAATGCCAATCATATTGCCTTGGGAGTCAGACTATGGGTGATAAGGTTCATAGTCGAAAGGGAAACAGCCCAGACCGTCAGCTAAGGTCCCAAAGTATACGTTAAGTGGAAAAGGATGTGGCGTTGCATAGACAACCAGGATGTTGGCTCAGAAGCAGCCATCATTTAAAGAGTGCGTAATAGCTCACTGGTCGAGTGACGCTGCGCCGAAAATGTACCGGGGCTAAACGTATCACCGAAGCTACGGATTCCAAGAAGTATTGCACTTCTTGGATTGGTAGGAGAGCGTTCTAAGTGCAGCGAAGTCAGACCGTGAGGACTGGTGGAGCGCTTAGAAGTGAGAATGCCGGTATGAGTAGCGAAAAAGAAGTGAGAATCTTCTTCACCGAAAGCCCAAGGTTTCCTGAGGAAGGCTCGTCCGCTCAGGGTTAGTCGGGACCTAAGCCGAGGCCGAAAGGCGTAGGCGATGGACAACAGGTTGATATTCCTGTACCACCTCCTTTCCGTTTGAACAACGGGGGGACGCAGTAGGATATGGAAAGCGCGCTGCTGGTTATGCGCGCCCAAGCAGTGAGGCTGTTGGATAGGTAAATCCGTCCAATGTAAGGTTGAGCTGTGATGGGGAGGGAACTTAAGTACCGAAGTTCCGGATTTCACACTGCCAAGAAAAGCCTCTAGTGAGGAAAGAGGTGCCCGTACCGTAAACCGACACAGGTAGGCGAGAAGAGAATTCTAAGGTGATCGGGAGAACTCTCGTTAAGGAACTCGGCAAAATGACCCCGTAACTTCGGGAGAAGGGGTGCTTCTTTTGCGAGAAGCCGCAGTGAAAAGGCCCAAGCGACTGTTTAGCAAAAACACAGGTCTCTGCGAAGCCGTAAGGCGAAGTATAGGGGCTGACACCTGCCCGGTGCTGGAAGGTTAAGGGGATGCGTTAGCTTTCGGGCGAAGCGCTGAACCGAAGCCCCAGTAAACGGCGGCCGTAACTATAACGGTCCTAAGGTAGCGAAATTCCTTGTCGGGTAAGTTCCGACCCGCACGAAAGGTGCAACGACTTGGGCACTGTCTCAACGAGAGACCCGGTGAAATTATACGATGCGTGAAGATGCGCATTACCCGCGACAGGACGGAAAGACCCCGTGGAGCTTTACTGTAGCCTGATATTGAATGTCGGCACAGCTTGTACAGGATAGGTGGGAGCCGTTGAAGCGTGAGCGCTAGCTTACGTCGAGGCGCCCGTGGGATACCACCCTGGCTGTGTTGACCTTCTAACCCAGAACCGTGATCCGGTTCGGAGACAGTGTCAGGTGGGCAGTTTGACTGGGGCGGTCGCCTCCTAAAGAGTAACGGAGGCGCCCAAAGGTTCCCTCAGAATGGTTGGAAATCATTCGAAGAGTGTAAAGGCAGAAGGGAGCTTGACTGCGAGACCTACAAGTCGAGCAGGGACGAAAGTCGGGCTTAGTGATCCGGCGGTACCGTATGGAAGGGCCGTCGCTCAACGGATAAAAGCTACCCCGGGGATAACAGGCTTATCTCCCCCAAGAGTCCACATCGACGGGGAGGTTTGGCACCTCGATGTCGGCTCATCGCATCCTGGGGCTGTAGTCGGTCCCAAGGGTTGGGCTGTTCGCCCATTAAAGCGGTACGCGAGCTGGGTTCAGAACGTCGTGAGACAGTTCGGTCCCTATCCGTCGTGGGCGCAAGAAGTTTGAGAGGAGCTGTCCTTAGTACGAGAGGACCGGGATGGACACACCGCTGGTGTACCAGTTGTTCTGCCAAGAGCATCGCTGGGTAGCTACGTGTGGAAGGGATAAGTGCTGAAAGCATCTAAGCATGAAGCCCCCCTCAAGATGAGACTTCTCATCTTTTTAGAGTAAGATCCCTCAGAGACGATGAGGTTGATAGGTTCGAGGTGGAAGCGTGGTGACACGTGTAGCTGACGAATACTAATAGATCGAGGACTTAACTATAATACTATATGTTGTCTTGTTGTAATTCTTATCTAGTTTTGAAGGTACACTATCTTCAAAATGGTTTAGTGACAATAGCGAAGAGGTCACACCTGTTCCCATGCCGAACACAGCAGTTAAGCTCTTCAGCGCTCATGGTAGTTGGGGCTTTGCCCCTGCGAGAGTAGGACGTCGCTAAGCCAGAATTTTTTTAAAATGTTAGCTTTGTGAAGCAATAATTTTATTGTGTCATATTGTTCCACAGTAGCTCAGTGGTAGAGCAATCGGCTGTTAACCGATCGGTCGTAGGTTCGAGTCCTACCTGTGGAGCCATTTTGCTTCCATAGCTCAGCGGTAGAGCACTTCCATGGTAAGGAAGGGGTCGCCGGTTCAATTCCGGCTGGAAGCTCTGTAGCATTTTTATACAATGGCCCGTTGGTCAAGCGGTTAAGACACCGCCCTTTCACGGCGGTATCACGGGTTCGATTCCCGTACGGGTCATCAATGGAGGATTAGCTCAGCTGGGAGAGCACCTGCCTTACAAGCAGGGGGTCGCAGGTTCGAGCCCTGCATCCTCCACCATATGCCGGCCTAGCTCAACTGGTAGAGCAACTGACTTGTAATCAGTAGGTTGGGGGTTCAAGTCCTCTGGCCGGCACCATTTTTAAATCTGGAGGGATAGCGAAGTTGGCCAAACGCGGCGGACTGTAAATCCGCTCCCATCGGGTTCGTAGGTTCGAGTCCTACTCCCTCCACCATTATTCTGTTTCATAGAAATTATGTAGCAGTGTTTTTCACTGTTTTTTTATTGGGCTATAGCCAAGCGGTAAGGCAACGGTTTTTGGTATCGTCATGCGCTGGTTCGAATCCAGCTAGCCCAGCCATTTTCTTAATTAAAGAGCCATTAGCTCAGTCGGTAGAGCATCTGACTTTTAATCAGAGGGTCGAAGGTTCAAGTCCTTCATGGCTCACCATTTTATTAATGAGTATATTTTATTGTATCTGGGGCCTTAGCTCAGCTGGGAGAGCGCCTGCCTTGCACGCAGGAGGTCAGCGGTTCGATCCCGCTAGGCTCCATCATACGTACTAGTAATTAAAAAAAGACTAAATTATGTAAAAGATCCCTTTTTATTAAAAAAGGGATTTTTTTATTTCTATAAAATGGTATACTGATTTTTATAAGAAAATGTAAATTCAACAAAAACATAAAAAAGTGAAACCTTTTATATAGCTAGTTCGTACATAAATTGACCGCAATAAAAGCGGAGGTATTTAGATGATGGATGCAAAAATAAAACAAATAATAAAACAAGTTAAAAAGGGAGATCAATCCGCATTTGAGGATATCGTTATCCTTTTTCAAGATAAGGTGTATCAAATTTGCTATCGTATAATTGGTAATATGCATGAAGCTGAAGATTTGGCACAGGAAGCTTTTATTCGTGCTTATGTTAATATACACTCATTCGATGAAAATCGTAAATTTTCTACTTGGTTATTTCGAATAGCTACAAATTTAACTATTGACAGGATTCGTAAAAAGAAACCTGACTACTTTCTAGATGCTGAAATCAAAGGCACTGATGGTTTAGATATGTATTCACAACTTTCTGCAGACCAAGCACTACCAGAGGAAGAAGTGGAGAGTTTAGAACTGCAGTCTTATATTCAACAACAAATTATGGACCTGCCTACTAAATATCGAAGTGTAATAGCACTTCGTTTTGTTGATGAAATGTCTCTTGCAGAAATAAGTGAAATTCTAAATATCCCGGTTGGGACTGTAAAAACTAGAATTCATCGCGGGAGAGAAGCACTACGAAAGAGGCTTCGTCATGTATAAGGAGTGTGAAAGTTATGGGCTGTAATAAAGAAGTAGTTGCTTTAATGCATAACTATTTAGATGGTGATTTATCCAATCAAGAAGAAACAGAGTTAAGATATCATTTACAAACATGTCAAGCATGTCAAAAATATTTTCAAGAATTAACCCGAACTACAACTTTGTTGAAAAATTCAAATGAGATACAAGTTCCTACAAATTTTACAGCAAATGTGATGAAACAGTTACCAAAAGAAAAAATACGACATGGTTACAAGAGATGGTTTAAAAACCATCCACTTTTAACAGCAGCCGCAATATTTTTTATCTTTATGTTTGGTAGTGTTTTCTCGGTATGGGATGAAGATGGACAATTGTCTGTTTCTAAAGATAGTAATTTAATTATAAAGGAAGATACAGTTATTGTTCCTAAAAATGTAATTATAGAAGGGGATTTAGTTGTTAAAAATGGAGATTTAAAGATAGATGGTCAAGTTAATGGGAACGTTGTATTAATAAATGGAGAACAGTTAATGGCATCAGCTGGAAATATAACGGGAGAAATTGAACAGGTGAACCAAGTATTTGAATGGATGTGGTATCACATTAAAAAGGTGAGTAAAGGTGTATTCAATTTAACTGATTAAAAAGCAAAGGAGTGACTTACAATCATTTCTTTGCTTTTTTTTAAAGAAAACTGTTTTATTATGATAAAGGGATAAAAATTGTGATAGTATGGTAACAATAGAAAATATGTTATAATAAAGTACGTAATATTTTACAGATGGGAAGATAAATTCATGAATAGAAGGATGTGTGACCATGCTTGATGGGGGATTAAACATTTTTAATCTTTTGCGTATCGGAATTGATATTACCCTTATCTGGTATGTTTTATATAAACTTATTATGCTTATTAGAGGCACAAAAGCCATTCAATTATTAAAGGGTATTTTTGTTGTACTAGGTTTTTATCTCGTTAGTTATGCTCTAAATTTACAAACTGTTCAAGTACTCATTGAACAAGTTATTGTTTGGGGACCATTAGCAATCATCATTTTATTCCAACCTGAATTAAGACGTGCATTAGAACAAATTGGTAGAGGTAGTTTTTTCAGTAGAAATAAGAACTCTGAAGAAGAAATATTAAACGAAGTTATTGATGCAATAGTTAAGTCATGTAACTATATGGCAAAGCGTCGGATTGGTGCTTTGATTACGATTGAGCGTGACACGAATATGGGTGATTTTGTGGAAACTGGTATCCCAATTCGAGGACAATTAACCAACCAGTTATTAACTAATATTTTCATCCCAAATACACCTTTGCATGATGGTGCGGTTATAATTAAAAAGGACGAAATTGTAGCAGCAGCATGTTACTTACCATTGTCTGAAAGTCCCTTTATCTCTAAGGAGTTAGGAACTCGTCATAGAGCAGCAATTGGGGTAAGTGAAGTAACAGATGCTTTAACGATTACTGTCTCTGAAGAAACAGGTCAAATTTCTTTTACTAAAAATGGTGAGTTACATAGAGATTTAGATCAAGATAAGTTAATGGATATGTTGAGAAATGATTTAGAAAGTTATTACATGAAGGCCCCTACGATAAAAAGTTGGAATTGGAGGGGGAAGAAGAATGAATGATTGGTTAAATAGACCGTGGGTTATTCGAGTACTGTCATTAATATTAGCTGTGCTGATCTTCATTGTTGTATCATTTGATAATCAGGAGAACAGTTCGAATGAGGTTGGATTTGATGACCTTTTTAGTAGTTCACAAGAAACGCAAATAGTTGAAGACATACCTGTTAATATTCAAATTGATGATGAACAGTACGTTGTTAGTGGAGTTCCTCAAACAGCATCTGTCACATTAGCTGGCACTGTGAGTGTGGTACAATCGACTGCGACACAACAAAATTTCGATGTATTTGTAGATTTGGAAGACTTAGAAGTTGGTACTTATACGGTTCCATTAGAACATGATGGGATATCGGATCGATTAGATGTAAGTATAGACCCAGAAGAAATTGAAGTAACTATTGAAGAGCGGGCTTCAGCAGAATTTGAGGTTATTGCTGATTATACAAATGAAGATGGTTTACAAGCCGGATATGAATTATTGGAAGCTTCTATAGAACCATCAACTGTTCAAATTACTAGTTCTAAGAGTGTTGTTGACCAAATAGCTGTAGTGAAGGCTTTTGTTGATGTAGATGGGATAGGAGAGTCTCTTACAATAGAAGAGGTTCCTGTACGTGTTTATGATAGCGAAGGAAATGAATTGAACGTGCGTATAGAACCAGAAACAGTAAGTGTTACTGTTAACGTAGACAATCCGAATAAAAATGTACCAATTAATATAGATACAACAGGAGAAGCCGCAGAAGGAATCATTATTTCGTCTACTACTTCAGAAACAGAGGAGGTTCAGGTTTTTGCCTCTGCATCTGATTTAGATGAAATAGATGAAATTTCAACGGAACCTATTGATCTATCTGAAATAACGGAAGATACTACTATAGAAGTTGAATTAAATGTACCTGATAATGCAAGGATGCTAAATCCATCTACAATTACGGTGAATGTTGAAACAGATCTGGAATTAGTTGAAACATTTGAAAACGCTCCTATTTCTGTTGAAAATTTGGACAACACCTATACTGCTTCGTTCATAGAGCCGCAAGGTGGAGAAGTTGATTTATCGGTGACAGGTTTTGAAACAGATTTAGAGGGTGTTACTGTAGCAGATTTCCAGTTAACTCTTGATGCCTCAGGACTGGAACCTGGAGAGCATGAGGTACCGATTGATGTGATAGGACCGAACAATTTGGACATTGTTCTATCAGTTGATGATGCCATAATAAGTATAACTTCTGAGTAAGTTCAAAATTGAATTTATATGTAAATACTTGGGTAAAATGATAAGTATGATAGAAAATAAATGTCTATATTTTAATTAGGAAACAAAGGAGAGGTACATTATGGGTAAATATTTCGGAACAGATGGAGTTAGAGGGATTGCAAATGAGCAATTAACTCCGGAACTAGCATTTAAACTGGGCCGATTTGGGGGATATGTACTAACCAAAGATACCAATAAACCGAAAGTATTAATAGGCAAGGATACACGCATTTCTGGGAGTATGCTTGAGGGCGCACTAACAGCAGGTTTACTTTCGATAGGTGCTGAGGTAATGCGACTTGGTGTTATAACAACACCAGGTGTAGCATATCTTACTAAAGCGATGAGTGCGGAAGCAGGAGTAATGATTTCAGCTTCCCATAATCCTGTAGAGGATAATGGCATTAAGTTTTTTGGACCAGATGGGTTTAAATTAACGGATGCACAAGAACAAGAAATTGAGGCTTTATTAGATGCATCAACTGATGATCTACCTCGACCAACAGGAGCGGATATTGGTCAAATCAATGATTATTTTGAAGGTGGACAAAAATATATTCAATACTTAAAGCAATCTGTTGATAACGACTTTGAAGAATTACATATAGCTTTAGACTGTGCACATGGATCAACTTCTTCATTGGCAACACATCTATTTGCTGATTTAGAGGCAGATATTTCTACGATTGGAGCATCACCGGACGGTTTGAATATTAATGCAGGTGTAGGCTCTACGCATCCTGAAACATTACAAGCCTTTGTATTAGATAAAAAAGCAGATATAGGTTTAGCATTTGATGGAGACGGTGACCGCTTAATTGCTGTCGATGAAAATGGTGATATTGTAGATGGTGATCAGATCATGTACATTTGTGCGAAATATCTTAATGAAAAGGGTCTATTACGACACTCAACTGTTGTTTCTACCATAATGAGTAATATTGGATTTTATAAGGCAATTGAAGCACAGGGTATGAAGAGTGATAAAACCTCTGTTGGTGATCGTTATGTCATGGAAGAAATGCGTAGAGGTGGTTTTAATTTAGGTGGAGAGCAATCAGGGCACATCATCTTTCTTGATTACATCACGACGGGTGATGGAATGTTAGCTGCCTTACAGTTAGTTAATGTAATGAAAGAAACAGGCAAAAAACTTTCAGAATTAGCTGGAGAGATGGTTAAGTTCCCACAAGTTCTAAAAAATGTTAAAGTAATTGATAAACACCAAGCCCTTGTTCATCCACGTATTCAAGAAGTGATTGCGAAAGTAGATGGAGAAATGGGTGATAACGGACGTGTGTTAGTTCGACCGTCTGGTACAGAATCATTGGTTCGTGTTATGGTTGAAGCACCTACATTAGAGAGATGTAATGAGGCAGTTGAAAAAGTAGTTACCGTAATAGAACAAGTTCTTGGAATGAAATAAGGAAAAGCGATGTCCTAATTTGGACATCGCTTTTAAATTTAGTATAAAGTTAGGCTGTGAAATTCCCATCATAGCTTAGCATGATAGCAGATTTAACGTTTTCCATATTTGCTATATCATTAACAAAAGCAGTTTTTGAATCTTTTACACGCACCTCATAAGTAACTTCATATTCATGATTTGACATCGATGATTTAGATTTAACTGCATGTTTTGTCGCAAATTGTGAAATGATTTTCTCAAAACCCTTCTCAATTGTAGGATTAGTATACTTGACGATTAGTAAATAAGGATTTTCAATGGTAACACGATTGATAAAGAAAATCATAACCAAACCAATTAAAACTGTCCCTACTATTACAAGTGGAATAAATCCTGCCCCACATAATATACCAGAAACGATTGCCCAAAATAAGTAGACTAAATCCATAGGGTCTTTAATTGGTGTACGGAATCTAACAATTGATAAAGCACCAACCATACCGAGTGACAATAGTACATTAGATGAAATCCCCATAATAATGAGAGCGGTAGCCATTGTCATAATAATAATGGAAACATTAAAGCTGTGGGAGTAAATAACACCAGAAAATGTTTTCTTATATATGAAGTAAATAACCAATCCAATAATAAAAGATGTTATTAAACCGAGTAAGGAATCGATTAGTGAAAATTCCTGTGTTGATTCTAAAAAATTCGAACTAAGTATATCTGAAAAATTAACTGTACCTATCATTGTGTTTTCCTCCAACATAATTTAATTTTATTTTTAGCCATACATTCGACTAAGGTGATACTTTGAATATGTGCCGAGTCTACGGTCGTTTACTTGTAATAGTTTTTTTATTACATCTGGTAGAAATTCATCATATTTCACTTCTAAAACGACTAAGTTTGGATCCAATGCTTCAATCATTGGTAAATCTCTATTTAGAATGTCGGTGTTACGAAAGCTTGTCTTGATTGAACTGTCAAAAGTAATTCGTACGTTTCCGTATGGGTAGATAAATACTTCTCTATTGTAGTCAACAACAGTAACAGGCTTTAATTGGTATAAGTGCATTTGAATATATAACTCACGCATTAATGACCTATCGTCCTCTTCCATCCATCCAACATTACCCATGCAAATTGCTTTGTACTCTTCTGGTGAAATTGGACAACTTATTTTTTGACATAAGTTGTTTCTTTTGCTTTTTCGTTCTAATTTTAAAGTTGTTCTGTCATGATTATAAAGTCGAACGCGATATTTATTTCGGCTAAGATAGCCTTCTTTTTTTTCAGTTAGAACCTTATCTTCACTATTATCAAAGTAAACACTGCGTATGAAGTATTTTCCGTGTTCATCGGCATTGTTATCGTAATGCATAACATGTTTTAAATTTTGGCGCAATAGATGACAATCTAATTTATTAATCGCATGTTTTAATTCTCGTCGTCCTTGTTTTTGTTGAAAGATATTTCGTTTAAATAACATATGTATTCTCCTTTCTGTTAGTTTACTGTGATAGTGCCTACTTCCTATTATATAAATGGAACTTAAAGTTAACTTAAAAAAACTTTACGAAGTTTTAACAGAAGTGTGGAAAAAGCGTGTAACAGGAAAGAAAAAAAACAAAAAACCCCGTCAAGACGGAGTTTTTAGAAAAAATCAATAATGAGAAAGCTCAATAGTGTTAGAAAATAAATAAAAAGGACATGACTACGGTAGCCGAACGTGAAGTACAGTGCCTTTAGGTGCATTCTGTTTTGCAGAAATAGAACCATCATGACTTGCAACAATCCACTGTGCAATCGATAAACCGAGTCCTACTCCACCTTGCTCACGAGAACGGGCCTTATCTTCTCGATAAAAACGTTCGAATATATGATCAAGATTCTCTGACTGCAAGCCTATTCCAGTATCTTTAATTACGATTTCATGATAGCCATCATACCATGATGTCAGAACCTCAATTTTATCACCTTCTTCGGTGTATTTTAAGGCATTGTCTAGTAAGATCACAAGTAGTTGATGCATACGATTTTTATCGGCAACGATCTTCTTCGTTGATTTTAATTTATAGTTTATCTGTTTATCTTGTGATTGCGCAATTTCTCGATAAGGTGCACAAACCCCTTCAACAAATATATCCAAATCAAATTTCTCTTTTTCTAACTGTGTTGCAGTAGAATCTGCACGGGCTAATGTTAGTAAATCACTAGTTAGTTTAGATAATCGATTCGTTTCAGATAAAGACAATGCGATATTTTCAAATACATCCACCACTTTCTTTTGGGGAGAGGTTAATAATAACTCTAATTTATTTTTTATAATCGCAAGCGGCGTACGTAATTCATGCGAAGCATTCTCGACAAATTCAGTTTGCTTATCCCAAGAGTTAATAATAGGTTGCATTGTCTTTTTTGATAAAAAGTAACTTGCCACAAGTGAAACCACTATAAAAATAATGGACACAATGATTAATAACTTTTCAAATCTATTTAAAAGCTGATATTCTGTATCAACATTTAATAGTAATTGTGTGTAAGCGACCCCTGTATCTTCTGTATTAGAAAAGGTGAGGGAACGGAATTGATAGACGTCATCTACTGTGAGTGGTTCAATTACATTCAATGACTCTGCATCGTTATCGACTTGTAAATCTTCTAAATAGCTTTGATAAAATAAACTGCCAATTTGATCTTGGTTAATAATTGTTCCGTCTTCTCCCCATTCAATCATAACAATTCGTGGGCTAGCCATTCTATCTTGTTCATTTGGGCCTCTTTCGATTGGATCTTCAGAAAGCTCTCTATTGTCATCGTCTAGCGGAGAAAAGCGTTCACTAGATGTTATAAGCTCTTGATATTCGATCAATTCTTCATCAGGTAATGAAAAAAGCGATGATTGAATTTGGCTATATATAATCACACCGAATAAAGCAAAGATTAAGCTAAATGCAATAAAGTTATAAATCATAAGCCGTAGCTGTTGTTTTTGAATAATTTTTTCCTTATTCATTTGTATCACCAGTTGCACTTAGCATATAACCAAGACCGCGAAATGTTTTTATATAATGGTGGTAATTGAATTGTTTTAGCTTTTTACGTAAATGACTAGCGTATACTTCAACAACAGTAGTAGAAGTATCTGATTCAAATCCCCAAATTCGATCAAATATTTGATCTTTCGTAACAATAATGTCCTGATTGTGAATGAGGTATTCTAATAAATCGAATTGTTTACCGTTTAATATTAAATTTTCATCATTTATACTGGCAGATTTATTTTGTATATTTAGCTTTAAATCAAGGAATGTTAAAAAGTGATTGTCTAACTCACCTGTAACTCGGCGAACAATTGCTTCAAGTCTTAGTAATAGCTCCTCCCGATGAAAAGGTTTAACTAAATAATCATCTGCCCCAATCTTAAAACCTTTGATCTTATCGTCAATACTATCTTTTGCAGTTAAGATAAGTACAGGTGTCTTAACTTGTTTTTCTCGGAGCTTTTGTAGCACTTCATAACCATGGATGGAGGGAAGCATAAGATCAAGAATAATAACATCAAATATATTCTGTTCGGCTAAAAAAAGACCTTCTTCGCCATCAAATGCTTGTGATACATCAAATTTGATTTTGGTTGTTTCCAGTATTGTGTGAGATAAATTTTTGTCATCTTCTATAATAAGCAATTTCATGTAGGTCACCTCTATGTGTAAATATAATATATGCTTATTAGAAACTTTTTCTGCAAAAATAGCAAGCCTTTCTTGCACGGTTAAATATTTCAAAACATATATTGTATTACCGAGAAAAAGAAGGATTTTGTAAAAATATCTCACTAAAAAAGATTGCTAGTTGATTTATTCTCGGTTAAAATAGGGTGTGTTCTCATTTCTAAAGAGAGCAGTATTCGAGAAGAAAAGGAGGAAAGTAGTTAATAGCAGTTAAAGCGCCTGAACTATTTTTGAACGATAAAAAATAGTTGACGAGGAGGAGGATTATCGAGTTTTCGGCGGATACCTCCCGGTTGCACACATCTCCAACCGAAAAGTTTTTATTCGAAAACAAAGAGGTGACTCTTTGAACAAGAATATTAACCTGATGATGAAAAAAATCATGAGAAAGGGGCAAATAGACGCCTCTAAATCAACTAAAGATATAGGTTTCGTTTGTTTGCCCCTTTATATTAGGAGGAAACAAAATATGTGTGGAATTGTTGGATATATTGGACAAAATGATACGAACGAAGTTTTATTAAACGGGTTAGAAAAATTAGAATATCGTGGTTACGATTCAGCCGGTATTGTAACGCTAAATGATGATGGATTGAACTTGTTTAAAGTAAAAGGTCGGATCGCTGTATTGCGTGATAAAGTAGATGAAAACGTAAAAGCAACTATGGGAATTGGCCATACCCGCTGGGCAACACATGGGGAACCAAGTGAGGAAAATGCCCATCCACACCAAAGCGCGTCTGGTAGATTCACCATTGTTCATAATGGTGTTATCGAAAATTATTACGAACTACGTGATGATTATTTAGCTAATGTAGCATTAGCAAGTGAAACAGACACAGAAATTATTGTACAATTAATGGAAGTCTTGTTTAACAAATATAGTGATGTTACAGAAGCGTTTCGTCAAACGGTTTCTTTATTAAAAGGTTCTTACGCAATTGCTTTAATTGATGCTGAGAATCAGGATACAATTTATGTGGCGAAAAATAAAAGCCCATTATTGGTTGGACTTGGTGATGGTTTTAATTTAGTAGCGAGTGATGCAATGGCAACATTGAAAGAAACAGATCGTTACCTTGAAATCCACGATAAAGAGATTGTTATGCTAAATCGTTCTTTTGTTGAAGTACAAAAACTAAACGGTGCTGTAGTAGAAAGAGAGCCTTTTACCGCTGAAATTGACGCTTCTGATATAGAAAAAGGAACTTATGCTCACTTTATGTTAAAAGAAATTGATGAGCAACCCTTTGTAATGAGAAAAATAGTCCAAGAATATCAAGATGAAAACGATAATATCAAATTAGATCCATCTGTTCGCCAGGCAATGATGAATACAGATCGTATTTATATTATTGCAGCTGGTACTAGTTATAATGCTGGTTTAGTAGGTAAGCAATGTATTGAAAAAGTAGCAGATATTCCTGTTGAAGTGCATATCGCAAGTGAGTTTGCTTATAACATGCCTTTGTTATCTGAAAAACCATTATTTGTATTTATCTCACAAAGTGGCGAGACTGCAGACAGTCGTTCTGTATTAGTTCGAATTAAAGACTTAGGTCATCCGGCACTAACGATTACAAATGTTCCGGGATCTACCCTTTCTCGTGAAGCGGATTATACTTTACACTTGCATGCAGGTCCTGAAATAGCAGTGGCTTCA
The DNA here is from genome assembly GCF_003268595.1 of Paraliobacillus zengyii. NCBI lineage: Bacteria > Bacillati > Bacillota > Bacilli > Caryophanales > Bacillaceae > Paraliobacillus > Paraliobacillus zengyii. The sequence continues at coordinate 221,987 of NZ_CP029797.1, forward strand.
ACAAAAGCTTACACTGCACAAATTGCTGTATTGACCATTTTGGCTGTAGATACTGCACAAGCAAAGAATTTAGATTTAGACTTTGATCCATTACAAGAGTTAGGTATTGTATCTAGTGTAATGGAATCCTTAACAGATCAAAAAGAAGAATTTGAAAAGATAGCGAAAGAGTTTTTTACAGAAACACGCAATGCATTCTTTATTGGACGTGGAGCAGATTATTTTGTTGTCCAAGAAGCATCATTGAAGCTTAAAGAGATATCTTATATTCAAGCAGAAGGTTTCGCTGGGGGAGAGTTAAAGCATGGTACGATCGCTTTAATTGAAGAAGGAACTCCAGTAGTAGCTCTAGCAACACAAAAAAATGTAAATTACTCTATTCGAGGTAATGTGCAAGAAGTAGCAGCACGTGGGGCTAAGACATGTATTATTAGCCTTGAAGGATTAGATCAAGAGACTGACTCGTTTGTGTTACCGAAAGTACATGAACTATTCACACCGTTGGTGAGTGTTATTCCAATGCAACTACTTGCTTACTATGCTGCTTTACATCGTGATTGCGACGTAGATAAGCCGCGTAATCTAGCGAAGAGTGTGACTGTGGAATAAGATGTTTTTAAGAGTGTTTTTACAATGTATCATGAAAAAAAGTTTTATACTTGAAAAAAAAGTTCTATTCTTCGAAAAAAAGTTCTATACCAATTTTTGAGTAATAAAATATCAGGATGTTTAGTTGAAAAAAATAGATTTTAAAAATGTGATTTTAAAACTAAATATTTTTTTACCCTCTGCTCTTAAATAAGAACAGAGGGCTTTTTTATGTAGTTACCACTAATAGTAACCAATAAAGTATACGTTTGATATTTTTTTCGAATTAAATAATAGGAGGAGTATTATAGCATGATTGGATATTTTCCTCACCCATATAAAGATGAGAGTATCTATAGTATTGTTGCACGCTACCATTACCATATGGGAAATAAATCAAAGTATCATACATTAGAAGAATTATTTTCGAAAACTGTCTCTTTAAATACAGAATATATTAATAATCTGGATCAACTTAGTTCTAAAATAAATCATTTTTCTAATCAGCCGGGATATGAGTTGTTAATCAATCATACTACAGTCCCATTATACTATCCGTTTAATAAAACAACATTACTTTGTACAAACTGGATGATTTAGAAAAACATTTGGCGCTTGCCGAAGATGTAAAATTTCTCGTTAATTATCGAGCCTGTTTTCTTGAACAGGCATTATACAAGAAGTATCTAACCATTATAAAAATTAAAGGAATTGCTTATCCAATGTCCCAAATGCTAAAGAACTTATCTGATTTATTACTAACTACCTATGGAAATGAATTTTTAAATTATATGGATTCAAATTTAAAAGATGATAATTGGATAAATAGATTATTTCATGAAAAGAAGCTCTTCGACATTCATCCTATTAGGCACATTTTATTAATGAGGGCATTATCTGGATCTGTGGAAAGTTTTATTCATAACAGTGACCAGTTTGAACCCTTTGGTGAAGGTCCGTGGGTTTGTATGAATCCTTTATGTGATCATTACTTAAAAGAGGTAGTAACTAAAGTTGAAGTATCTGTACATCCTTTTAATAGAAAGATTCAAGGAGATTTTATTTGTAACTGTGGTTTTGTATATCGGTTAAGGCAAGGGGAATTTGATCCATGTAAAGTTCCTTATTTTAGCAGTCGTGTAATGAAGAAGGGACATGTTTGGGAACGAAACTTTTACAAGATGGTTAATCAAGGACTGAAAATGAATGAATTAGAAGAGAAAACAAAATTAAGCAGACCTACAATTAGAAAAATATTAAGAGAGGGAATAGATCCTATTCAGAATGCTATACAAAAAAGAGACAAGAAAACAAAAGAATGGAGGAAAAGGAAAACTGCAACTTATCGAAGGGTTTGGATAAATGCTGTGAATAACAATCCAAATCATACAAGGAGCGAGTTAGCGAATCATAATAGAGCTACTTTTGCATGGTTGCACCAATTTGATTCAGAATGGCTTGAAGAAAATTCACCAGTGTCCCAAAAAGGGCATCGACGGAAAGAAAAAGAGGATTTTGAAGAAAAGGATCTTTTCATGGTTAAGGAGGTTCAACGGATAAATGATGAATGGAAGCAGCATGAAAAAGTGGTAGGGAAAATTATAAGAAAAACCTTTTCTGCTATTTGTGATTTATTAGGTAGCAATAGAGAGAGAAAAGTTCCCTAAAACATATAAGTATGTTCAATCAATACAAGAGTCAGTAGAGCATTTTCAGATAAGGAGAGTTGATCTAGTACTTGAAATTCATTTCAAAGATAAGATTGTAACTAAATATCAGTTATTAGAAACGGTTGGAATCCGAAAGAATATTAAGCCAAATGTTGTCCCTTATGTTAATGAAATACTTATCAAGCATAACAACCTGATTACACTAATTAATTAACGTATGTAAATAAAGGAGTAGAGAATTAATGGCAAAACGCAAAAATATTTGGACTGAAGATAAAATTGCGCGGTATATAAAAGAGGGGAGAGGTAGCGGAGAATTAAGCGATTATAAACCATGGCTGACTAATCAGGATTTTCCCTCTTTAGGACGTACACATAGACCCAAAGGTTGGAAAACTAACAGGGAGCATCAGCTGTTTTCAGATATTGAACGAAACTATTTTTACATACTTGATTGGTCAGAAAATGTAATTGATATTAGAGAACAGTATCCTCTTGATAGAGAGAAAACAATCAAAATAGCTGATAAGAAACGAATAAACCATTCATTTGAAAGAGCAAATAAAACACCCATTGTGATGACAACCGACTTTTTAGTAACCGTAAAAGGCCAAGATGGAATAAATTATATTGCAAGGTCCATTAAACCGGCAAACCAATTAAATGATAAACGTGTTATAGAAAAGTTGGAAATTGAAAGGCAGTATTGGGAGGATGAAAATGTTGACTGGAGAATTGTGACTGAGCTTGACATTCCACGTGACCTTTGCAGAAATATTGAACAACTTCATAAACATTACGACTTAGAGGAAAAGGACAAGTTGTTGGCGGAAACTTTGTATAGAGAAATAGTAGAACAGGAGGGCATATTATTAAAAGCTCTAAATTCATTTGATTCCAAATATAATTTGGAGGTCGGTAGCGCATTGGCTCTATTTAAACATTTATTGGCTAATAAAAATATCAAATTGGATTTAATGCAGAAAATAAACTACAGGATGGATATGGGAAACCTCAATATTACAGAGTTAAGTGTAGAAGAAGGGACTGTAAAACATGAAAATATACTCTAATTATAAATGTCAAGCTTATCATGTACAATTTTGATTGTTTAAGAATGTACAAAATTACGCATCATCTTGCTTTAAATGATCCTTAATTCTATAAGAAGGTCCTACGATATTGACTACTTCTGCGTGGTGTAACACTCTGTCTAATATAGCGTTTGCTAACTTAGTATCTTGGAACACCCCATCCCATTCTTTGAAGCCAATATTCGTCGTTAAAATGGTGCTTTTCTTTTCATATCTCAAATCAATTAATTGGAAGAATAGCTTGGCATCTTCTTTGTCAATTGGTAAATAACCTATCTCATCTATAATTAATAATTTGTATTTCCCGTAGTGTTTTAGTCGCGCCTCTAATCTGTTTTCTAGTTTTGCTTTCATTAGGTTTAGTATTAGTTCGTTACACTTTATAAAATAAGTACTTGTTCTTTTCTTAGCTGCAGCGATACCTATGGAAGTTGCCAGATGTGTTTTACCAACTCCACTAGTTCCCATAAATATAATATTTTGTTTATCTTCGATAAAGCGTAAGGAAGTAAAATCGAGAATCTGTTGTTTACTTATTGCTGGTTGAAAGTCAAAATCAAACGCACTTATTTCTTTTCGGTGGGGGAAACCCGCCACCTTAACCATAGAGTTGATCATACTTTTCTCTCTAACATCAATTTCATAATTCGTTAGCTTAACTAATGTATCAACCAAGGAAAGCTCATTCTTCGTACTGAAGTCTATCGTATCACTTAGATGGATTACCATTTGTTTTAACTTTAAATACTCTAGATTACTTAATAACTGTTGATAGCTGCTATTCAATTTTATACACCTCGTCGATCGCTTGTAGGTTCTTTCTTGCTAACTCATCAATATCAGGATATTTAGGCATACCACGTGATAAAAAATCTACGTAGTGCTCTTTCTTGTAATTTAGTCTCTTTGGACTGAGTTGATGTTGTGCAATCAAATCCATGTTATAATAAATGTGGATTTGATCATCATATACTTGTAAACCAACGGTTTTTCCTTTGTATTCAGCTGGAACTGAATACTGATTTGATTTGTATGTAATCATACATGAAGGATTTACTTTTACAGGTTTATGCTTGATTTTATAAGAGTCTCTTATTTCTTTCCTTGGTAGGGGGAGTAAGTGACTCTTTTCTTGTTCTAAGGCAAGAATTGGAATCTTTCCGTTACCTTGGTTATAGCTGTGATTAACACGTTCATTTAGTTTTAGTACGAACTGATGGAGCTCTTCATAATCAAACTTACCTTGATCAGTTGGTTGAGGATGTACCGTCATTTCAAATTAGGAGAATACACTATATTGTTGATCAATTAAAAGAACAAGGTCAGAATGTAACAGAATGGTTAGTACGGAGAAAAGCTGGTTTAAAAACGAATTTAGATACTAAAGCTGAAAATGTACTTCGAGAACATACTGAGTAGGAATGAAACTATATTACTTATCACAAAAAAATGCGTGTTAGGGAAACCTTATTCAGTGATTTTCAACAATCGGGCCATATTGTTGAGTAACTCAATTATTACGTAGTAGACGAATACTGCGCAGCAAAGATCTTCATTTTTAGAGTGCTTTGTAAGGAATGTACTTAAAAACTAGAGAAGTAAGTATAGGTAAGTATAGGTAAGTATATGAGATATTGTAGATAGTGTTTTTTGTGAATAAGAAAGGACATTTGGTAGTCCTTTCTATTATTGTCCTTTGAAAAATCATTAACCATTATATTTTAATTTAACTTTGTCTATGATAGCCTTAGAAATAACAGCCATTATAACTAGACTTATAAAAGACCAATGGGCATTCCAGCTTTTTTCGAGGTAGATGTTTACGGCTTTCATCATGGGAAGAGCGATGTAAGATATAAAAGCGGAAAATACGCCTAAAGCAATCAAAAATGATTTCCAGTTCTCATATCTGTCGTATGTTAATGTAAGTCCAATTGGAATGATAAAAAGATTAGCAGGTAACATTGTTGGGATAATCGGTTCAAGTTGTATTCGATAGTCATACCAATCCATTGCTGTTGCAAGATCATCTAAGTTTCTATTTAATATGTATATGATACCGAGATACGCAATGGAGGGGAGAAGTCTTTCTTTCTTGATAAATAAAAAGAATAGTACTAACATTATAATGCATGCAACAAGAAGCATCCACCATTGCCAAGTGAATAATGTGTACTTGGTCCATAACTCCATTCTTAAGTCAGTCACTTGATTTGTAAGTTTATCTATTTTCTCCCCTAATTCCTCCATGTTTTATTCCCCCATATTTTAAGTTTTCTATTTTAAGTTTTCCCTTATATTAGATTCCTATTCAAATTACTAGGGACTGCTATGGACATGATTTAGTAAAATTGAGTACTAAAAAGGTGTGCGTTTTTAAGGTTGTGAATTAATTTATTTATTTAGAGTTAAGGTGCTTATGTTGATGAAAACAATTAATAAACCAAGTCATTACTACACAGTACAACGCTACTCGTGACTAAATGCTATTTATTCAAGACGATCACTTTTTAGGGTGATCGTTTTGTCGTATTTGACTAAATACTGTGTAGCAAATATTTTTAATTTTTAAATGAATTTGTGAAAAAAGTTATTGTGTATCCCTATAACTATATCTGACTTGGGAAAGGATGGTAATATGATTAGCCGGAGGAATGGTTTAATGTACATTTTAATTAATGTTTTCTACTTAATAGCAGGATATATATGGGGAGATTTGAAAAACTGGAAGAAGTATTATTCAACCATATTATTCCTCATTATTGGAGATTTTCTATATAATTTTCTACTTTATAATAAGTCCATGTGGCTTTTTCATGATTTAATATTACCTAATCATACTCTGATTACAATCTTAGCTATGCTTGTTTCTTATTCTGCGACAGTGTTAATTTATCTGGGAAGATTTCCTGAAGGATGGCAAAAACGTTTCCTATGGTTTTTATTATGGGTTGGAGTATATATGACAATAGAGTTCATAAACAGTAAATTAGGGTTTATCACATATCATAATGGTTGGAACTTGTGGTGGTCTTTCTTATTTACAGGTATTATTTTCTTCATTTCACCTATACACCACAAACGACCTCTCCTAGCTTGGTTAATATCAATTGTAATTATAATCTCTTTATTGGGTATTTTTGATGTAAAAATAAGTGATATGAAATAGAGTAGACTAATCTTAGATTAGTTGAAGATGATAAATCTAAAATACTCTATCATAAAAATACAGAATAAAGATAACTTCTAGTGTAAACATAAAAAGAGCAATTTTTATGAAGGTATTTCTATGCCAGTAAACCCGAAGATTACGCGAACTAGGCACATAATGGACTACATATCAATAGAAAATAATGATAATGCGGATGTTTGTATATTTTATAGCAGATGATAAAAAGCCAAGGGAATTATGGTAAATTTATTATGAAGAACTTGATGTTTATATTAGTAAAATAACAGGGGATTTGAGATATGAACGAGCTACAATACCAGTGGGATACACTTCTGAAGCTGTTAATAAAGAAGTACCGAAGCAAAGCCGACATAGCCATGGGGTGTGTAATTTGTGGATACTAATATTTATTGCATTTATCTTTTTTAACATAATTGCATATTTTGTTCCCAAAAAGATAAGTAAAATAGAAATCTATGCGACATGTTTTTTTGCTTATGCATATGGTATAACTACTGATATTATATTTGATTTGCATCTTCATCTTTATGGTTATTTTCAGAACGGATTTCAATGGGTGGGACTTCTCGGTATCATTTTATACTTTCCAGCAATAAGTTTTTTGTTTCTAAATCATTATCCTTCCGAAAAAAAGGTCACCCAAAAATGGTTTTATATTTTCCTTTGGTCTTTGTTCGCAGTTATCTTTGAATGGCTCTCTGTAAAAGCGGGATATTTTTATTATAATGGGTGGAAACTTTGGTACTCTGGAGCGCTATATCCACCTATATTTTTAAGTCTTGTGGTGAATCATAAATTGGTTAAAGGACTGATAAAAAGGTTCCAGAACTCTTTTTAAACTTTCGAGATTGATGAAGAAGAAAATACAAAATAGCTACAGAGCATTTGCTGCGAAGTACAAGGCTACTCGTGACTAAATGCTATTTATTCAAGACGATCACTTTTCAGTGTGATCGTTTTGTCGTATTTGACCAATACTGTTCAGTAAAGTTCTTCATTTTTAAAGAATGTACTAAATTAACGGCAGTAAATTTAGTAACAAACAATATTCTGTATCGATTAGAATCAGTTAGACAAGTGAAGATTAATTATAGTGTTACTCACCAACACTACAATTCGATATGGAGGGATATTCTGTGAATTCTCTTGTCAGCTTAATCTCAAACTTAATTTTATTGGTGATGAAGCTTGCATTCTCAATTAAGAGGAAGACATCTTGGGTAAAGTCAATATTAAGAAGGCCATCGTTAACCTAAGCATTGGAACTAATTAGAACATCTAAAATCACATCGTACTATGAGAAAGGTAGCTTACATTTTTTTAGCTTATCAAAAAATACATATATATAGGAATATTTGACACCCTGCCAATTGTTTAGTTCACTAAATTTAATTTTGCTTTTTTTGTTTTATTAACTTTACTTTATCCATAGTCCCAGGCGGTTGTTTGTTCGAGCCATTCATTTTGAATCATTAAATACAATAGTTCCTTGGCTAAATAAGACGAATTCTCCATTACATAAAGGAAACCCCGTACAAACTTTAGCCGCCCCCATATGCTTTACAAATGCACCTGTATAGATAACAGCATAAGCATAAATAGTAATTACAATGATAAAACGCTTAAAATGTATTCCGACCTGTACGGTGACCTTATTAAATTGTTTTTCAAATGTAAAAAAAGTAATCGTAAATACGGCTGCTAAAGAAATTGCTGAAAAACCAAAATGTAATGCCATAATTAATGGAGGTTGTCCAAATACAACTTGTCCAGCCCCCATTAAACCTTGAATAATAATAGCAGCCGAAGCTAGAATTGCAAAGAATTTTATTTCTTAAATATAATTCAATTTACGCCAAGACCAGAACGATAATATTATTGCAGGAATATTATAGTGCTAATTAAGAAACATCTGAATAGGGATTCTTATATCATTAGAGTTAACAAAACAGGAGGAGAGTTAATTGGATACATTTCTTTTCAGCTTTTTTACAGTTGCCTATATCGTTCTATTTGTTTTAGGACTATTACTATTTAGAACCTACCACATACAGAGTATATTGTTACTTTTACCTGTAATGGTTGGGCTTATCTATGACAACGGAATTATTGCTATTGGGCGATACATAGGAGCAGGAACTTTATTAGAAGGATTAAACCTTGCTCGCTTTTGGATACATGCATTATTCACTCCCATGCTCGTTCTATATGCTTGGAAAACACTTGAACAAGGAGAAGTCTTATGGGCTAAGCAATCTTTAGGGCGTATATCTGCCTTTTTATTAACCGTATCATTGGTGCTGATAGAACTTTTCACTGAAGTATTCGGACTTAATTTAGTGGCAAGTGTTGAATACGATGTACTAAGTTATAGTTCAAACGAAATATCGAACGGACCTCCCATCATGGTATTAGGTGTATCACTCGTATTGTTTGTTGCTTCTATTATCATCTGGCGGAAACAAAAATGGCCGTGGTTTTTCGTGGGTTCCCTATTAATGATTATCGGAAGCGCTGTGGGGTTACCGATAGAAAGTGGAGCAGTTATAAACTTTTTCGAAGTAGCGTTAATCAGCTCCTTGCTTTGTACAGCCTACTTTCAAAATAAAAGGGGGACCAGAAAAACAGGATAATTGGCTTATTTTCAAGCCAGAAAGGGATCCGAAAACGGGGATCATCTTATATTCAGGAGCGAAGGTGGAGCCAGAAGCCTATAGTTATATCGGACATCAGCTTTCCGAACAGGGCTATCTCGTGGGAAATCCACAAATGCTCTTTAATTTCCCTATCCTTGACACGAATAAGGCAAATGAGATTATTGACAATTATTCATCTATTTCTCATTGGTTTATAGGGGGGCGTTGGGAGGTGTTTCAGCAGCAAACTATGTCTACAATTACCACAAGAAGCTAGCGGCCTTATTTTGTTAGGGGCTTACCCGACAGAAGATACCGACTTTTCAAACACTCAACTCCCAAAACTTTCTATTTATGCTGAAAATGACGACCTTACAACACTTCACGATATTAAAGATACACGGAACTTACTGTCAAAGTCCGTGGTTTTCTATCAAATCGACGGGGGATATTGTGGCTTTGAAATAAAGTTCGATAATTTATAATAAAGTCTGATCATTTATAAAAAAGAGTGATAATTTGTAATAAAGTTTGATCAAAATCCTGTATTAATTAAACAAGATTTTTATTTTTTGCTCTTGTTGATACTAAAACTCTCTAGAATGGTATTCAATTAAAGGTCCAGATTGTGGAGTACTCTTGTATTGCGTAGTACAACCATTCTATGCAATAGAAAAAGGATATTTCACAATCGGGCGCAATTATTGAAGATCATTGGTCTAATTTCTCGGTAAATTACAGAAGTATTAGACTTTTTTATCTCTTAAATCCCTTAAAGTTGTAAATCTATATTCTCTTGGTATCACTCAATTGGTAAATGCATTGGGCAAAAAGTGGTAACTCGTTACAATCGCTGGTAAATAACATTGAAGAAGTGGTATATTTATATGGTCGCAATCAGTAAGTATAGAACTTTTTTTTCATGCGCATTAAATAGTATTCCATATAATGAAAGATGAGTATAGAACTTTTTTGTTATATCATTTAAGAAATTAAAGTCATTTTACTATATGGAGCGCATCATAGTATAGAACTTTTTTTTTTTGTAACATACAAATTAATATTCAACAAAGAATCAGGCTGGATCCAATGCGGATCCAGCCTGATTCTTTTTCTCTAATAGCCCTCTTTCGCCTCATTAAAACGGCCTCAGCCCTATGAAAGATAGAATTTAAGCCATTTAGCTCAATTTTATTACTCAACGATCGCAACAGGCCAATCGTCTCCTCCTCCTCCAAATTTTGAATGTTCTCTGGTGATTTTGCTTATCGTTATATACTATTATAAGGATAATTTACTATTGCAAATTTGAAAATATCACTTTTTCTTTGCTGAAAGCAGTTTTAAATACTCTATAGTTAGTCAAGGGAGTAGGCAAGTGCTCCCTTGACTATACAAAAATGTACTAAACCAACGGTCTAATTATCATTTCATTCACATCGACATTAGCAGGTTGCTCAATCGCATAAACAATGGAACGAGCGATAGTTGCGGCTGGTAGTGCATTGCGTCTGTATTCTTTCATAAAATCTATTGCTCCTTTATGTGTAATGCTATCGGCAAGCTCAGACTCCGTTACGCCAGGCGATACAAGAGTCACACGAATGTTCTGTCCCGCCGCCTCTTGTCGCAATCCGTCCGTGATTGCCCGCACTGCATATTTGGTTGCGCAGTAAACTGTTGCTGTAGGTGATACCTCATAGGCGCCAATGGAGGCAATGTTAACGAATTGTCCAAAACCCTGCTTCTTCATAACTGGGAGTCCTGCGGCAATACCATGAAGAAGACCACGGATATTAACGTCAATCATTCTATTCCATTCTTCGATCTTTAGAGCTTCTAATGGTGAGAGAGGCATCACGCCAGCATTGTTTACAATCGCATCTACCTGTCCGAAATGGGTCTGGGCCAATTTGATGATTTCCTGCATTTGTCCAAGCTCTGTCACGTCAAGTCTTTGAAACGTTACAGAACCTCCATTCGTTCGAATTTCGGCTGCCAAGGCCTCCAATCTTTCGACGCGCCTCGCTCCAATAACAATATTAGCACCCTGTCTAGCTAGTAGACGTGCTGTTTCTTCGCCGATTCCACTACTAGCACCTGTAATAATAACTGTTTTCCCTTCAATTGAATACATTAATATTCACCCTTGTCTTTTTATTTTTTCAGATATAGCACCATTCCTGCGTGATAGAGTAAACCGTCGACAAAGTCACCATCAGCCGTAAAGCCTGTGTCATCTACATATTTGATATGGTTGCCCACGATCGTATAACTGCCTTGGTAAGCGCTTGTGCGATCATCGCGGGCTTCATCATATCTTCCGTTTGGCAGTAGTTCATGCCGAATGTTTCTATCTGCGGTGACCCACATGCCGACATAAGGACGTGATATTGTCAGTTCGTTTTTCATATCATTTTCTCCTTTCATTCTCGATTGGAATTTGCGTTCGGGTCTTGCATCATCAATAGATTAAAGAAAGAACTTGTAACAGAACCCTAGTCATTCTTCCTACCACAGCTTTATTATGAATCAATTTGTAAGCAGGACGGTAGCCGAAATATTCACAAGTCTTGCCTAATCCTCTAAAAGATTATAGTATAATATGAAAAAGACATTGAGACAGGATGAAAAGAATGGGGGAGAATCTGTGAAACGAAATCGAGAATTAAAGGAGGTAATTGGACAATTTATTCGAACAGACGGCACGCAGGAGACGGCTATTCCGGGTTTGCGCTTTATTCGTACTTCCAAAATTTCTGAACCAGTTTACTCTGTCTACGAGCCATCTCTCTGTATAGTGGCTCAAGGCTCAAAAGTAGTCATGCTTGCAAAAGAGAGCTTTCAATATGATCCAGCCAGCTATTTGACGGCTTCTGTTCATTTGCCAATCATGGTTCAAGTCGTAGAGGCTTCACCTGAAATCCCTTACTTAAGTTTGCAGTTACAGCTCGATATGAATCAGGTTCTTGATATCCTACAATCATCGGATCAATCGTGGAGTTCTAAATCTGAATCAAGACGTGGTCTGGTAATTAGCCGGATGGGTGACTCGCTCCTCGACGCCGTGTTGCGACTAGTCCTACTTTTAGATACACCACAAGATATTCCTGTGCTTTCTACAGGTCTCAACCGTGAGATCATTTACCGACTTCTACAGGATGGACAGAATGAGACCTTGAAGCACTTTGCACTTATCGGGAGCCAAGCCCAGCGGATTGCAAAGGTGATCAAGCGACTAAATTTTACATTTGACCAGCCTATTCGAGTTGAAGAGCTGGCGGAGGAAGTACGAATGAGCGCTTCATCCTTCTACAGTTATTTTAAGGAGGTCACAGGCATGAGCCCGATTCAGTATCAGAAACAGCTCCGCCTTCAAGAAGCTCGCCGACTGCTCTTTATAGGAGAACTAAATGCGGCAGAGGCTTCGTTTCATGTCGGATACGAAAGCCCCTCACATTTTAGTCGGGAATATACCCGAAAGTTTGGATTGCCTCCGATGCAGGACCTTCAACGTCTACGTGAAACTTTATAAGGAATTATCTTATGTAATTCCCTCTTCTGAAAAGTAGGCACTTGTTATCATTTAGCAAACTGTATCAGTGTTTTAAACAAAAGTTATTCGGGTAAAGTTCTCTAAGATAAGATAAAGGAGACGTGATCATAATGGCAGATAAGAAGGGCCTAAGTGATAAAGTAAAAAGTACTATCAACAAGGCAAAGGGAGAAATTAAAGATCAATTCGGTAATGCTACCGACGATCCGAAGTTGCAAGCAAAGGGAAAGAAGGATAAAGCGAAAGGCGCTATCCAAGATGAAGTTAGTGAATCTAAGAAAGAACGGGAAGATGAAAATAACAAAGAATAGTTGGAAAGAGGCTTTGATCATGATAATTGGTCAAAGCTTCTTTATTGCAGTAGTTGAAGTGGAGGGGTAAACATGTCAATGGTTGAAATTAATAAATATCTAAAGGATAAAGAGGCAAAGTGGCAAGAAGCGTTTTTAGAACTCAATAAAACGATTGCTGAGAATATTCCCAGTGGTTTTGAGTTTGAAATGCAATACGGGATGCCTTCTTTCGTGGTGCCATTATCTATTTTTTCTGAAGGATACCATTGTAAATCGGATACACCGCTTCCTTTTATTAGCATAGGAATAAAAAAGAACCATATTGCTGTTTATCATATGGGGATCTATGCTGATGTGGAATTGCTAGGTTGGTTCCAACAAGAATATCCTAAATTTGTATCAACAAAGCTTAATATGGGGAAAAGTTGTATTCGATTTACAAATCCTAAAAAAATTCCCTATGCATTAATTGGCGAGTTAGTATCCAAAATTACGGTTGAAGAATGGATCGAAATGTATAAGGGCAATAAAGTCTAGCATTATAGTAAGGTTGGCATAAGTTGTGCAATTAATCATTTGTTGGATAATCACAATACTCAATAATAGTCCCTTCCGTATCAGCGGGATTTAAGTAGATTAAGCGACGACCGTGTTTGTTTGTCCGTAATGTATCTTCTAATACACGAATTCCTCGTTCCTCTAATTCAATTCGGGCATTATCCAAATTATCAACTTTGTAAGCTAAATGGTGAACACCTTTTCCCTTTTGTTTAATAAATTTGGCGATAGGAGAGGTTGTGTTATTGGTTGGTGCTAGTAACTCTGTTCGAAAACCATTCACTTCCATAATCGCAATCTCACTTTCTACACCGACAGCTTCACTTTTGTAGTGATCAATCAGTTCCGCACCTAAGACATTTTTATAAAATGAAATGCTATCCTCTATATTTCTAACTGCAACTCCAATATGATCTAGATTTTTTTCCATAACGGTCTCCTTATAATTCAGTTTGCCTCATTATAACATATAACAACTATGCCTCTTTCTTGGCTGAATTTATTTGGATATAATTTTCATCTAATACTGATAAAGTTGTCAATTTATAATTCTGTCAACATTAGTATTGACAAAACTAAATTTTGAAAGCGTTGCTTTAAATATTGTATACGCTTTATTATTAAGGAGAAGGTTCATATGACTCATATTATTTTAAGTTAAGGAAGGGGAAATTTTTTATGGCAGAAAAAGGGGTTCGCGAAAAAATACAACAGTTCGGTAGTTATTTAAGTGGAATGATTATGCCAAATATTGCAGCATTTATTGCTTGGGGGATTATTACAGCTCTATTCATTGAGACTGGTTGGACGCCAAATGCAGATTTAGCAGAAATGGTAGACCCAATGATCAAATATTTATTACCACTCTTAATTGGTTTTACTGGTGGTAAAATGGTTTATGGCGTTCGTGGTGGTGTAGTTGGTGCTACAGCAACTATGGGTGTTATTGTTGGTGCCGATATTCCGATGTTTTTAGGTGCAATGTTAATGGGGCCTCTAGGTGGTTACCTAATTAAGAGTATTGATAAACCACTACTACCAAAAATTCGTTCTGGTTTTGAAATGTTATATAATAATTTCTCGGCAGGTATATTAGCTGCGGTATTAGCAGGGGTAGCGATGAAAATCATTGGTCCCGTTGTAGAAGGATTAAATAATCTTCTAGGATCAGGTGTTGAAGTAATTGTAAATGCAGGTTTATTACCATTAGCGAGTATTTTTATAGAACCAGCTAAAGTGTTGTTTTTAAACAATGTTATAAATCATGGAATTTTAAGTCCTTTAGGTGTTGAAGAAGCAGCAGCAACAGGTAAATCTGTATTGTTCTTATTAGAAACCAATCCTGGACCAGGGCTAGGAATTTTGCTAGCATTCATGGTATTTGGAAAAGGAATGTCAAAGAGTTCAGCTTATGGAGCTTCTGTTATTCACTTTTTAGGTGGTATTCATGAGATTTATTTCCCGTATATATTGATGAAACCAGCATTAATTTTAGCAGCTATTGGTGGTGGAGCAACAGGTGTACTAACATTTACTATATTTAATGCAGGATTGTCTGCTACGCCATCTCCGGGAAGTATTTTTGCATTAATAGCAATGACTCCAAGAGGTAATCATATTGGTGTACTACTAGGTGTTATCGCCGCGACAGCCGTTTCATTCTTAATTGCTTCAGTCATTCTTAAATCAAGTAAAGATGATAAAGAGGAAGATATTGAAACAGCAGCAGGTAAAATGGAAGGAATGAAAGGCAAAAAGAGTTCTGTAGCAGATTCATTTGCAAGTCACAAAGATAATGTTACATCACTAAATGCAGAAAACGTAAATAAAGTTATCTTTGCTTGTGATGCAGGTATGGGTTCCAGTGCAATGGGAGCATCGTTACTAAGAGATAAATTCAAGAAAGCAAATATAGGTATTGAAGTTACTAATACAGCAATAAATGATATACCAAGTGATGCAGATATTGTTATTACACATAAAGATCTTACCGATCGTGCGAAGGCTAAATTACCAGGAGCACAACACATTTCGGTAGAAAACTTTTTGAATAGTCCTAAATATGAAGAACTTGTATCACAATTAAAAAAATAAGTACGTAATTATAGCCTTAACTTTCACTCTCAGTTGAAAGTTAAGGCTTTTTAGAAACAAACAATTTAAAAAGTTATTAAATAATGGCAACAACTTTTAAGACGAAAATAGTTCTGGAACTGATTGAATACTTTATTTTAAAAGGTATAGTATAGACATACGGTGTTGCTTTTCTATTTGTGTCAACATGTTCTGCTTTTAACACACCATTAGGAGGTGATCAGACTGTACATCTCTGGAAGAGAAAGAAAAATCATTGAACTTTTGTTACTGCAAGAAAATGGTGCAACGATTCAACAATTAGCTAGCAATTTAGAAGTTAGTGGTAGAACCATACATCGAGATTTAAAAAGCGTTGAAGATACTTTAGATTATTATCAGCTAAGTTTAAACAAAAAATCCGGTGTTGGGGTAAAAGTAAATGGAAGTAAGGAAAATAAACGAAAACTAAGCTTGGCTATAACACAAGTGGAACACACAGATTATACGCCAGATGAACGCCAGGCAATTATCCTATCTACCTTATTGGAGACAAGTGAACCAATAAAGTTGTTTACATTGGCTAATGAGTTACACGTGACGATTGCAACTGTAAGCAATGATTTAGACAAAATTAGTGAGATTTTAGAAACGTACGAACTAAAGCTTATTCGAAAAAGAGGTTATGGAGTAAATATCTCTGGTAGTGAATCCAATAAAAGATCTGCTTTAAGTTTTCTGATTTCTAAATATGTAGATGAGTTAGATTTTATTATATTTATCAAAGAAAATATCGAAAAAAAATCAAAACAACAATTAGATTCGATCTCAGAGAGACTGTTAGGTCTTGTAGATCAATCAAAGTTAGTCACGATAGAAAAAAGTATAGATCATGTACGTAATGAACTACCTTATGAGCTTGCTGATAGTGCGCACATCGGGTTGGTTGTCCATTTAG
The DNA here is from genome assembly GCF_003268595.1 of Paraliobacillus zengyii. NCBI lineage: Bacteria > Bacillati > Bacillota > Bacilli > Caryophanales > Bacillaceae > Paraliobacillus > Paraliobacillus zengyii. Next base: position 238,606 of record NZ_CP029797.1, read on the forward strand.
CTCTTGCTATTGAACGTTTACAGCAAGGAGAGCGTATTCGATTCGACTTAAACTATTTGAATGAAATAAAAGATACCAAAGAATACGAAATTGCCAAAAACATTATAAATGATTTAGAAGTTGCTTTTCATATGAGCATACCTAAAGATGAGATTGGTTACATTACAATGCACCTTCTTGGAGCAAAAATAAGATCTGATCATGACTATTTAGTTGAGGAATCATCTTTAGATATTGCATTCAAAGCAAGAGAATTAATTAATTATGTTGGCGATAGATTAGAAGTGAATTTAACAGAAAATAAGCATTTATTTAACGATCTAGTTACACATCTAAAACCGACTATGTACAGAATTCAAAAAGGTATGCACATTAAAAATCCCTTATTAACGGAGATATTAAATGATTATAAAGAATTATTCATCACTCTAGAGGATGGTTGTAAAGAGGTATTCCTTGGTACTGAATTTCCGCAAGAAGAGATTGCTTACCTTGTGCTACATTTTGCTTCAGCTACAATCCGTCGTGAGGAACCATCTGAATTAACTGTTTTGGTTATTTGTTCAAGTGGCATAGGAACTTCAAAAATGCTAGCAACACGTTTGATTCAGGAAATTCCTGAAATTGCAAAAATAGATAATCGTTCGTTATTTGAGCTAGATGAAATTAATTTAAATTCATATAATCTTGTTATATCAACTATTGCATTTCGAGAAAAAATAAGTAACTATATCTTGGTTTCACCCATTCTCACAGAGAAAGAGATTGATAGAATTAAAACTATTGTAAGGCAGCAACGTAAAACCGGTGCCAAGAAACAATTGGTTACTGAGTCAATAGTAGAAGGTGATCCGCAAGAACGGATTGTTACAAGATTACAACGTATGCAAAATTATTCAAAAGTAACGCTTGATTTACTTATAGAGTTTAAGGTTCACTCGATCAAAGAGATCTTAACTAAGGAAGAAATTTTAGAAGTTGCCTGTGAAAATTTAAAAGAAGCACAGAACATTAATAATAGCGCAGGCGTGTTTAAAGCTCTTGTTACTCGTGAAAACCTTGGTGGGATAGGTATTCCAGATACTTCTTTAGCACTTTATCATGCAAGAAGTGAATTTGTAAGAAAGCCGTCGTTCACTATATATGCATTAGAACATCCTGTTACTATAGTCGGAATGGATGATCAAGACATGCAAGCAAACACATTTCTTTTAATGCTCTTGCCTGAACATAGTAATAGTGAAAGTATGGAGATATTAAGTTATATTAGTGGATTAATTATTAGTGATCAACAAAGTATTACTACCTTTCAATCACAACAAGAAAGTATAATCAGTCAATTTTTATACCAACATCTAAATTCGTTTATTAATGACAAGTTATAAAATAATAAGGAGTGTCGAAAATGGCAAAAGAAATACTAACAAAAGATAATATTACATTAAATGCTTCATTAACAAATAAGGAAGAAGCAATACGTTTTACAGGGAAAATTTTAGTGGAAAATGGCTATGTCGAATCATCATATGTAGAAAAAATGCTAGAAAGAGAAGAATTAACTACTACTTATATTGGTAATAATGTTGCAATCCCACATGGTACAGAAGATGCAAAAGGTGCTGTAAAAGAAACGGGATTATCTGTTGTTATTTCTCCTGAAGGTGTTGATTTTAATGGCAACACGGTCAATATCTTAATAGGTATAGCTGGAAAGGGAAATGAGCATTTAGAAATTTTATCGAAAATTGCTCTTGTTTGTGCGGATGAAGGAAATATTCAAAAATTAATTAATGCTTCAACTAAAGAAGAAATTATGGAACTATTTAGCGAGGTGAATTAAATGGAAGCTGTACACTTTGGTGCTGGTAATATTGGACGTGGATTTATTGGATCTCTACTCTACAGATCCAATTTCCACACTACATTTGTCGATGTAAACAAAGAAGTGATTAATGCAATTAACGAAAAAAATCAATACAAGGTTATTTTAGCTTCTGAGCAGCAAGAGGAAGAGATTGTTGAAAATATAACAGGGATGAACAGTTTAGAAGACCCAGAGTCAGTTGTAGATCAGATTGTAAAAGCGGATATTATTACTACAGCTGTAGGACCTAATGTATTGTCAATTATTGCAAAACTAATTGCGAAGGGGTTAACAAAACGGATTAAACAAACCACTACCCCTCTTAATATTATTGCTTGTGAAAATATGATTGGTGGTAGTGCCCTCCTTAAGGAAAAAGTGTTAGAGTATATTGATGAAGCAGATAAAGAGACATTTGAAGAATTATTTGCTTTTCCAAATGCAGCTGTTGACCGTATTGTACCAAACCAAACGAATAAAGATATATTAACGGTTTCCGTTGAACCCTATTTTGAGTGGGTTATAGAAGATGATCTCATAAAAGGGGAAAGCCCCCCTATCGATGGCGTAACGTATGTACGTGATTTAGGTCCTTTTATTGAACGAAAACTATTCACTGTTAATACAGGTCATGCAGTTGCAGCTTATCTAGGCTACTATCTTGGTTACCAGACGATTAAAGAGGCAATGGACGCACCTATTGTAAAGTCATTTGTTATGGCAACATTAAAAGAAACTGGTGCTGTTTTAGTGAAACAATATGGTTTTGAAGCAGAAAAGCATCAACAATATATTGATAAAATCATAAATCGTTTCTTAAACCCACACATTTCTGATGAAGTAACACGTGTTGGAAGGGGACCATTGCGTAAATTAGGAGGAAATGATCGTTTAATTCGTCCGGCTAGTTTATACTTAGAAACTTTAGAAAAAGAACCGACGTATTTAGCAAAAGCGATCGCTGCAACTCTTCAATTTGACTATAGAGAAGATGAGGAAGCTGTATCCTTACAAAAAAGCATAAAAGAACAAGGATATGAAAAAGCACTTCTAGCTGTTTCAGGGTTAGATAAAGACCATCCGTTAATTCCAATTGTTTTAAAAGAGTTAGAGACATTAAACGAAATAAAAGCTAACTAAATATAGTTGAAATAGAATAGTAAACAAATAAACCCCATCAAAGGTGCATGATGGGGTTTATTTGTTTACTATTCTCTCTAATAAATGACTGTTGTCTTTTTATAACACAGTTACATTAAAGAGGTAGGAATCAGGGGCAAGTAGGATGAGGGTTTAGTTGGATAGAGTGGTTTAGTGAAATTTAATTTCTTTTCATTCATTATTATATTTCAAAAATCCATAGCTTGCATATAATTTCAATCCAAGAGTTGTCGGATTTAAAAATGTTTCCATTAATCAAATGAAGTGTATTCTTAAAAAATTATCATTGACGGATAGAGGTAGATAAAGATACACTGATACAATCGATAATGATTATCGATATCATTTACATAAAGATCTTAAGAAACTAAACTTGTAGAAAATGAAATTTAATATGAGTGGAAAGAAGGAAATAACCTTTCATCTACCTATGGTTCTAGCTATTATTTAGGAGTGACTAAGTTTAAACACCAAGATAGGTAGACGTATGATTGATGGTAAAAGAAATCGAATAACAAATAATATACAGGCGTCGAGGGAAGAGGGTAATAAGAAATGAACAAGGTTGAAAACGATCAATCAATCTTTTATCAGGCGATGTATGAAATACTGAATGTAGAATGCTTAGATTGTAAACCTGGCTGGCAGTTTGAAGAAAAGACAATTGATCATCATACAATTTTTTTTATTGTAAAAGGAAAAGGTGAAATAGTTATCAATAAACAGCTTATGACGATGTCACAGAAGAATATATTTATACTTCTTCCTGGTATGAAGGTTGAAGCCTATAACACAAATGAGAGTAGCTTAGAATTGTATAGATTGTCTTTTGAAATATTTCGTATATCAGAAAAAACGAACCAGTATAGAGTGTATGAGAAGGATACCACCTTCCCTAAAGAGGGGCAGATTCCTTTAGAGTTACATGGGTCACTTATTCGCCTAATGGAGCTCTTAATAGAAAGTTGGCATTCAACAATTAAAAGTCAGCAATTTAAAGGACAGATTTATTTGCGTGAAATCATCAATGAAATACTTAATAACGATTTCCTTATGACAAATGAGTCGACAACTCGATCATTTGAACAGTCCATTAAGCATATACAAAACATGTACCATTCGGAGTTAAGACTTGATAAGCTTTCTCGATTGGCGGGGATGCATTCAACCTATTTTTCTTCACAGTTTAAGAAAAAAATAGGTAAGGGTCCGATCGAATATATAACCGATTTGCGCATGAATCGGGCCAAAGAGTTAATGCTTTTTTCAAATGACAAAATTCGGGATATTGCTCGGATGGTAGGATACAATGATGAATTTTATTTTAGTCGCCGATTTAAAGCAAAACAGGGAATGGCACCAACCGTTTATATAAAAAATATCCGTAGAAATATTGTGCCACTCTCATATGCATATACGGATCATTTGGTCACTCTAGGTGTCGTTCCTCATGCGGCACATATTGCAAAAGAATTCACTTATATAACAAAGCAGGTTTCGATTCCATTTGAGCGTTCGCAATCATGGGGATTTCAAAGACAAGCACTAATGGAAGTGAAACCAGACTTTGTTGTGTGTAAAGAAAATATCGCTGCAAAAGTGAGAGAAAACTTGGCTGATATTGCCCCAATCATTGTGATTCCTTGGATACGTATGGATATATTTGATCATCTAAAGCAAATCGCACAGTTAGTTAATAAAGAAAAAGAAGCAGAAGAGTGGATTTACAGTTATGAGCAAAAAGTCAAAATTGCAAGAAAAAAAGTGGAGACTGTTATCGGTGGAGCCACTGTAGCCATTTGCAGCATCACCGACAACGGATTTAGAATGTATGGCAATCGAAATATGGGTCATGTTTATTACCGCTCATTACAGCTCCAACCTCCTGAAAAGTTGCGTAAGGAATTAGAGAAATATCCTGTTGGAACGGGTATTAACTGGCTACCTGTTGCTGCAGAAAATGTGATGGATTATGAGGCCGATTATTTATTGATTACGGCCAAGTCGAAAGTACATGCCAGAAATAAGCTAAAGCAACTCCAAGCTTATCAATCGTGGCAGCGGCATCCAGCTGTAAAGGCTAAGCGAATTTACTATTTAAATACCTATCAGTGGATTGTTTACGCACCATATTCAGTTGAGAGGCAACTAGAGGAAGCAGTGTCCTTGTTTACGGAGTCAAAAAAGGTCTCTGCTCTGATCTGAAAATAATCCATGTTAATAATCATAAAAAATGACATGGATTCTATAAGAAATTAACTATACAATAATTGAGAATGATTATTAATCTAAATTATTATAAATTGGAGGGGGAAACAATGAAAAATCATATATTACAATCAAAATCATTTTTACATCAGCTTTTGTTCGCTATAATGGCGGTTCTTATAATAATAATTATAACCGGATGTGGATCAACTTCTTCTAGTAATTCGAGTGTTGAATCAGAATCAACTATGGAAACGAATGAGGGAGAGTATCATGAAATTATTCATCAACTGGGTGTTACACAGGTTCCAGATGAACCAGAACGAATAGCAGTACTAAGTTCCAATTTCGTTGATAATTTATATGTGTTTGATATTATACCAATAGTAGCTGGCGAATCAGCACTGTCGAATGAAAAAATATCTTCACTCTTGCCTCAGGATTTATATGAAGATGTTCAATTCATCAGTGAAGACGAGGTCGACTTGGAAGTAATTCTGGCCGCAGAGCCTGATCTAATTATTGGACAAGAGAAAACTGGAAAAATATACGAGGAGCTTTCTAAAATTGCCCCTACGGTCATTTTGGGGAATGATGATTGGCGTGAAACACATTTTAATTTTGGTGAAATTCTAGGCAGAGATGAGGAAGCTCAGGCTTGGATGGATCAATATGAACAAAAAGCAGAAGAAGCCAAACAAAAAATTTCCGAATCGATAGGAGAGGAAACAGTAGCTTTCATGCGGGTTTTACCTAAGGAGTTTAGGCTTCACGGAACAACTGACCAGCGATTTATTGATGGTACGCTTTTTCAGGATTTAGGATTAAACCCGGCGAACGGAGTCCCAGAGGAACGTCAAGCTATATCACTTGAAGGGATAGCATTAGTTAATGCTGATCATTTTTTCCTTGATTATAATACAGCCTCCCAGGAAAATGATCAGGCAATAGAAAGATATAAGTCACTGACTGAAAGTGTTATTTGGCAACAGCTGACAGCGGTGGAAAATGATAATGTCTATTTAGTTCCTGACTGGTTTATCCAAGTATCTCCTTATGCAAGATCAATGGTAATAGACTATGTGGTTGAGACATTAGTTGAGTAAAGATAGAAAACCAGTGTGATTTGTAATAAAGACAAAGCTATACTGGTTTTCTATTTTGAACTTGGCTTCAGAAAAAAACGTATATATTGAAATTAATTTTCTATTTTCGTTTTCTTTTTCAATTTATCATTTCATTATATGTTCAAGTAACAAGGCCTATCCTTACTTTTTAAAAAGATTAATAGAATGTTCCGTTTTTTGTGATCGGAATATTAATTGCTACATCTGTGCTTCTACCGATCATTTTATGAATCCATATTGGGAGATGAAGTGACTATTGTGGGACTTATAAAACAATCTGTATAGGTAAGCTTATGTTCATTATTTGCAATTGGGCTAGCTGCTATTTTTCCAAAGATTTGAATTTTATTTAGGCCACAGGTTTTGGTAGAATTGGATATGTTTTTTTAGAATTACGTTATGAAAAACAAACACTAAATTTTTAATTTATGGCTTATTAGCCTTACTAGGAGTATCACGTGGTTTAGGTATCTTTGAAATGCTTGGAATATGGACAAGTGTTCCAAAAATTAAGTATGGTTAATATCAGTTGTTTTTAGCAGATTTGACGTATTGAGTAAATTTGTTTCAGTGTTTTGAGAAATGCCTTTCTATTGCTGTTATATCTTGTCTGACTCAACAGTTTAGTAAGAATGCTAGAAAACGTGAATTGGATGAGAAGGGTCAATTATTTAATTCTTACTATGTATGTAGGATCAGACAAAATGATCTTGATTAGAGCTTAATAAGAAAAGGAATGGATTATCATATGGCAACGAAAGAAAGTGAAGAAGAACTGACACTAACACAGGTGGAAAAGAGACAGGATAAAATAACAACTCGTCCTTTTATAGCTACACTTATCCTATGCATTGGGATGGTTTCTCTAGTGTTTTGTTTAGGAGCATCAATTTCCCTAGGAGCTGTAGATATTGATTTTAACACGGTATGGGAATGGTTATTTTATTTTAATCCAGAACTAACTGCTCATCAAATTATACAGGAGATTCGGATGCCACGTGCTCTAGCAGCTGGCTTAGTCGGAGCGTTTCTAGCGGTTTCGGGTGCCATAATGCAAGGAGTAACGAAAAATCCATTAGCATCTCCTTCAATTATGGGGATTTCGGCGGGATCAGCATTTATGATTGCAATTGCTTTTGCCTTTTTTCCTGGAACTTCCTATTTCGGCTTAATGGTTTGGTCATTTGTTGGTGCTGGAATGGCTGCTTGTATTGTGTTTATGGTAGGGGCTTTTTCAAAGGGTGGCTTATCACCGGTGAAGCTTGCCCTTGCTGGAACAGCAGTTACTGCTTTTCTGGGATCAATTTCTTCTGGAATTGCTATTTATTTTAATGTAGCACAAGATATTAGTTTTTGGTATGCGGGAGGCGTTGCTGGGACGCAATGGATTAGCGTTCAGTTAATGATTCCGATTGCAATTATTGGTTTATTACTAGCTTTAATTTTAGCACGTTCGATAACGGTTTTAAACTTAGGTGATGATGTAGCGAAAGGGTTAGGACAACGAACAGCTGTTGTAAGGGTGTTAAGCACGATTGTGGTTTTATTATTAACAGGGGCAGCAGTATCTGTTGCCGGAACAGTAGGTTTTATTGGGCTCATTATTCCCCATCTTACGCGCTTTTTAGTAGGGGTTGATTATCGTTGGATTATTCCTTGTTCAGCAATTTTAGGAGCACTGCTTTTAGTACTTGCTGATATTGGAGCGCGTATGATTAATCCGCCATTTGAAACTCCGATTGGTACTATTACTGCAATGATTGGTGTGCCATTTTTTCTCTACTTCGCTCGTCGTGAAGGGAGAGGATTGTAATGGAATTAGCAAGGAAAACAAGAAAAAAATCTCTAATTACATTGGGAATTCTAGTTGTACTTATATTTATATCATTTTTAATTAGTTTAAATATAGGTTTTAGTCGAATAGCTCCTATTGATGTAATAAAAACGTTGGTTGGAGCTGGAACTGAAAAAAATGCCCTTGTCCTCTTTGATTTCCGGTTGCCAAGAATAGTCATTGCTATATTAATAGGTGCGGGACTGGCGGTCTCAGGAGCAATTTTACAAGGTGTTGCTCAGAATGACTTAGCTGATCCTGGAATTTTAGGGATTAATTCCGGTGCAGGTCTCGCTGTTGTTATATTTATTTTCTTTTTTCAAGGATCAACGACCACACTTGGTGTATTATCAATCTTTATTATGCCGTTAGCTGCTTTAGCTGGTGGGTTGATTGCTGCTTTTCTCATTTATACATTGGCCTGGAAGAATGGTGTTACACCCGTCCGACTTATATTAGTCGGGATAGGGGTTAATGCAGCATTTGGAGCAGCATTAATTATTTTTCAATTAAAGATGGACCCAAGTGATTTTATGCAAACAACGATTTGGTTGTCAGGAAGTATCTGGGGATCTAATTGGAATTTTGTGTTAGCTGTGTTGCCTTGGATCCTGATTCTAATACCTTACACAATTTATAAAGCTAGTTATTTAAATGTCTTAAACCTAGGTGATGAAGTTGCAACAGGACTCGGAGCAGCTGTGGAAAAGGAGCGTAGAATACTTTTGTTTTTAGCAGTGGCTTTAGCGGGATCTTGTGTAGCTGTTGGGGGAGGAATTTCTTTTTTAGGACTTGTCGCACCTCATTTAGCACGACGCTTAGTTGGTCCAAGGTATCAAATCATGTTACCAACTACAGCGCTTATGGGAGCGTTACTGCTGCTTGTAGCAGATACAATTGGACGAAATATACTCTCAACATCAGAAATAGCTGTTGGAATTGTAGTATCAACCTTGGGAGCGCCATATTTCATTTATTTGTTAATGAAAACAAATTAAAAAGAAGTGATATGGCTAATGAGACATAGATATTGTTAAGGGATTGAATATTAAACCTAGAAGCAAAGTAATTTATAAAACATCAATGAAATTAATCGCAAAAAAAGATGTCTATTCTTCTCCAAACTTCTCAGCATCAAGGTGTCTAACTGTGTCAGTCATTAGTTCTTAAGGTTTAGCGGAATTATCGAGGAAAGTGAATAATTATACTGTTGCTCATTTGGTACATATGGTAGCGTGTGAAGGTGGAAAGACGGAAAGATTATAAGAGAAGGAATTTAACAAAAGTAAAAGAGATAAACAATTATAGAAAATCTATTTAATATTTTAGAAAATAAGATATTTCAATTTTGTCTAAAGTGCTTTTGCCTAAAGAACTTGAGACGCAATCGTAATGTTAACCGAGCGGAAACAAGGATCAGGCGAGTGCTTTACTTTATTATGATAGTTTCGTTGCACACTCTCTAGTCACAAGATAATCTCAATGTATTATGTAAATTAATTTAGGAGGTTTTATATAGATGAAACATAAATCTAACTCATTCTCAGGTACTGAGCTTACCAAGACGATCGGATCTTTGGCATCGAGTTCGACCGATCAGGATTTACCAGCCTATCAACCCCGATCTATCTTACCGTTGTCAGGAGCGTCTTATTTTGATGACAATGGAAAGGTTCGTCTGTCCGGCACGCAACATGCTGATTTCGTGATGAGAAGATTTGCGGAATCTTTCTCAACTTTCCACCCTGACATTGAATTCAGTCTCGAATTATTTGGGACGCAGACGGCTACTCCCTTTCTAATACATGATCGTTCACTCGCAGTGGTGATGGGACGCGAGATGTCAGACGTAGAAGCGGTACCCTATCGCAAGGGGGTGAGCGCTGAGCCCGCCTTAATACGCATAGCCCATGCTGCGCTCTCATCAAAGAATGGTCTTGCCACCTCGCTTGCTGTCTATGTTCATCACAGCAATCCTCTTGAACACCTGACTATGACGGATTTGTCGCGAATCTTCACGATTGGTAATCCAAAGGGTGATGTGAGTCGCTGGGGGCAAATTGGTCTGAATGACTCATGGGCTGAACGACTCATCCATCCGATCGGCACACCTGAATCCTCAGGCTTTGGTAGCTATATGCAACGCCACCATTTTTCTGGCCGTGCGCTGACACCATTCTACGAGCAATGTGTCGGTGGAAAAGCAGTGCTCGCTCGCCTAGCTGATAACCCTGCAGGCATTGCAGTCGCGGCCATCGGGGGGCAGGACAAGAATCTTAGGCAGATACCACTTGCCTGGAATGAAAGTGATACCTTCTCCGTAGGTAGAAAGGATGAAATCAGTAATTGCAACTACCCGCTCGGTCGTTTTCTCAATCTTTATCTGCGCCATGAAAGCAATAGACCGTTAGATCCACTTGCTGGAGAGTTCGTACGCTTCATCCTGTCGCGGGAAGGACAAGCAATCGTCAAAAATCAGCCTGAAGGTTATTTGCCACTTAAGGCGTCTCTAGCTGCAAGAGAACGTAGCACCCTTGAGGAATGGCTATCCGCTGGACAAAAGCAAATTCAACCGAGGAGGATCGATTATGTTTAATAGATACCAACCTGAGAGCACCGCTAGCTATATACTAGCTGATCATTCCATCGCAATCATAGGAAATGATGGTATGGAGAAACTGATAACACCTTTTAACGATTTGTTTCGACAAAGCAATCCTGACATTCGCTTTACTATTACAATGCGTGGTTCGTCGACTGCTATTCCCGCCCTGATTACTGGAGTGAGCATCTTCGCGCCGATGTCACGGGATCCCTGGGCTGGTGACCGGGCTGCCTTTCGAGCTGTACGTGGCTACGATCCGACGCCTGTTCGTCTTGGTTATACCGGACATGGCCCACGTCCTGGGGCCAAAACTCCTCCTGCTATCTATGTCCATAAAGATAACCCTTTGCCTGGCTTATCGATGGATCAACTGCGTGGCGTCCTTACCTCTGGTTCGCCAGAGGGCGACCTTATGCTCTGGGATCAGCTTGGAATCAAAGGGAAATGGGCTGGTCGAAGAATCCATGTCTATGGGCTCCGCGACAATGGCAAATATGCCTCTGGTTTACGTGAAGGCCATCTTTGCGGACGCAACTATGTAGCACATTATGAACCATTTATAGACCGTTCTTCGGTCATCAGAGCATTATCAGAAGATCCATTCGGTATCGGTACGATTGGATGGTTTGAAGCTGCAAAGGTGTCTAATTCTGTGCGCGTTGTTGGATTGAGCGCAGAGACTGGCAACGAGTTCCACACACCGAATCTGTCCGATGTCGCTGCCGGTAGCTATCCACTTAGTTCATTTGTCAGTATCTATCTGGATCTCCCCCCAGGTCAGCGGCTGGATAGTCTAATCAAGGACTATCTGCGTCTCGCTCTTTCCGACAAAGGGCAGAAGATCGTTGCAGCGCAAACCCATGAGCCAGATGGTTATGTGCCGCTCAGCAGGCAACATCTCGAAGACGAACGTCGTAAATTAGAGATGCTATGAGCTACATTTGTTAGAGTTTAATAAAACAACATCCCATCAAAGGAACTTGGTGGGATGTTGTTTTATTATTTCGGTATTTCTACTGATGTTAATTTATCATAAAAATCTAAGAACTTATCTTTGTCATCACTATTCCTTAATGCCATCGCTGTACGTGGGTGTTCGTTTAATTGACCAGTAATAGCATAAGGGATAATATAACCCCATTCGATTTTCTCTCTTAAAGGAATAAAGAGTTCTTCTAATACACTAAGAAGAGGCTTAATCTCATAATTTGTATTTTTAAGTTGTCCTACTAAAAGTTCAGTTGGACAGTTACCAGCAGCTCGTCCCATCCCATAAACGGATGAGTCTAGAAAGCTTACCCCGTTTTGGGAAGCAAATAATGTATTGGAGAAAGCCATCTGTAAATTGTTGTGTGCATGAATACCAAGTTTTTTATTTGGTAAATGTTTTTTGAATAAATTAATTAAATGTTCAAAATCACGATTAAATAGTGTTCCATAAGAATCAACTATGTAGGCTGTATCCACAGGACTTTCATTAAGTTTATCAAGTGCCTCGGTTAAATCATGTTCCATGGCATTTGAAACGGCCATAATGTTTACACTTGTTTCATAACCTAGCTTATTAAATTTCTTAACTAAGTCAATTGCTTTATCAATGTCTTTTAAATAGCAAGCAACTCTTAATAAATCTAGCTGGCTTTCAGAACAGGGTAAAAGATCTTTATCCTCGACTCTACCGATATCTACAAGTGCAGATAATTTGGTGTTCGCTTTCTCAGGGAAAACATCTTTTAGAAATTCTTCATCTAAAAAACGCCATGGCCCAACACCTTCACTTTGTACAAGGTTTCTAGAATTTTTGTATCCAACTTCCATATATTCTACGCCAGCTTCACTCAAAGACTGGTAAAGCTTTTGAACAAATTCTTTGCTGAAATCCCAATTGTTGATTAAACCTCCATCTCGAATGGTACAATCAAGAACTTTGATATCGTTACTTGCGTCTGTCATATTAATGCCTCCTATAGGATGGTATAAAATGTACGCTAATTTTATCATAAGCATCTCAAGGTTGAAAGCCTAAAAGTCTAAATAGTCAAAAATCATAGACGCTAATGATCCAAGTTCTCTAGTTATTATTACTTTTTAATACGAATCCGCTATTATGCTATACTAGTTTGATAAATCAAACGCGATGATAATTAAGGATGCTTAGGTTCTAACAAGTACTCCATTTTCAATATGTTTTGATGTTTCAGGATAATTATATTTAATATGACAGATCCATATTCAGGGTTCTGGAATTTATATGCTTGACTAAGGAAATTGTAGGACAGAAAAAAGGGGGGTCTCAAGTGGATAAAATTAAACAAATTACAATTCCGGATCATGCTCGAATAATTGTTGTTTCTGATATTCATGGTGAATTAGAGCTGTTAACAAGTGTTTTGGAGAAAGTCTCTTTTAGTTCAGATGATTACTTAATTATTAATGGTGACCTATGTGAAAAGGGGTCTAATAGTAGTGGTGTTGTGAGCTATGTGATGCAGCTTACTGAAGCAAATGACAAGGTACATGTTACAGAAGGAAATTGTGATTCATTGGTAGAAGAACTTCTAAACGAAAGTCCAACGTTTATAGATTACTTAAGGTTCCGACCGCAATCTATCTTCAATGAGTGGTTGAAACAGATTGGTTATAGTATACATGATAATACAACAGTTCAAGAAGTAAAAGAGCTATTGATACCTCACTTTAAAGATGAAATCAAATGGTTAGTTGAATTGCCAACAGCTATAGAAACAAGGGAATATTTATTTGTTCACGCAGGTATTGAGAATAAAAGTAATTGGCAGGAAACCGATCGAGAGATGGCTCTTACTATGCAAGCCTTTTTGGAAAAAGAACATCAAGCGGAGCAGTTTGTTATTGTTGGCCATTGGCCGGTGTCTAATTATAAATCTAACATAGAAGTGAATAATCCAATTATTAACTATGATAAAAAAATGATCGCAATAGATGGTGGGAATATCATTAAAGACACTGGACAATTAAATGTATTTATTATAGATAGACAAAAAGATGGTGACATATTTTCTTATAGTTATGTGGATAGATTCCCAATATCTAAAGTATTAGCTGACTTTTATAGTGATGGTGAAAGTAGCGGTGTAATTAATTATCCATATTATCAAGTAAAACCAATTGAAGTGAGTATTGATTTTACCTTATGTGAGCAAGTAAAAACGTCCAAACTTTTATTGGTAAAAAATGAATACCTGAAACAAGCGGATGATTCGCGTTATTTCGTAAAAACGGATCTTTCTTGTGCACAATTAAGTGTAAAAAAAGGTGATAAAGTTGCGATTATAGATGATACATGTTCGGGTTACATATTAGTTAAAAAAGACGGTATAGTAGGTTGGATTTCAAAAAATGTTATTTGAACAGTTGATGTAAAAAGTTTTTCAAAAAAATTTAAAAGTCAATCGGTAGATCATGTCATAGTGATCCAACGTTATTATATATACGTATACTCATAGTGATGGAATTATTAATTAAGGATGTATGCTAATATAGTTTTATATTAGGGTATTAAGGGAGGTTTCTATCATCAGTCAGGACATAGACTTATATGCTCGTATTCAGACTGGCGATCAACAGGCACTTGAAGAATTATATGATCGTTATGAGAAGCTTGTCTACTCGTTCGCTTATCGAATGGTTAAACACGGAGCAATTGCAGAAGAAATTGTACAAGAAGTTTTTATGAAGATATGGACAAAGAAGGGTCTCTATAAAAGGGACAAGGGGAAGTTATCCTCCTGGATATTAACAGTTACCCGCAATACTAGTATAGATGCTCTGCGTAAGAAAAAGGAAACAACATACACATTAGAAGAAAGAGATGCACTTGAAAGTGATCAGGTCGCTACGGAAGATATTGTCGAATGGAAAGAAGAGGGAGAGAAGCTACGATCAGCAGTCAAAACATTGAATAACGAGCAACAAGAAATTATTACGTTATTTTATTTTAACGGTTTATCACAGCGTGAAATTGCAGAACAATGCAATATTCCCCTCGGAACGGTGAAGGGACGTATTCGTCTGGCACTAAAACATTTAAAACAAAGTTTGAATAGAGAGAAAAGGGGGTCTAACGATGAGACAAGAAGCGTGTAATTTATTAATTGATTATTTTAATCACCAACTTAGTGAAAAAGATAAAGCGTTATTTGAAGAACATCTAAAAACATGTGAATCATGTCAAGAAGAATTGAATGAGTTAGAAGAGTTAACACAGGAATTACCGTTCATGTCTGAGTCGGTGACCCCTCCGGCACAAATGAAGGGACAAGTGCTAGAAAATGTTTTTTCCAGTAAGCAAGAAGAAGAGGAAGAACAGAAAAAAACTACTGTAGCACCAATACAACAAGACAGATTTAATAAACGAAATTGGCTAACACCACTATTAGCTGCGGGATTATTACTATCTGTTTTAGGTAATGGTCTGTTAATGATGAATCAGACGGACAAAGATACAACACAAGAGGAAGAGATTAGTCTTGATAAAACGCAGCTAAGTACGCAGCTGACCCCTTCAGAAGGATTAGAATCTCAGGCAAATGCTACGATGGTTGAACAACAAGATGGTGTAAGCTTGGTTATTCAAGCAAATAATCTCTCCCAATTAGAGGGTGAAGAAACTTACCAGGTATGGGTTTTAGAAGATGGTGAACCATATCGTGCAGGAACATTTGTACCAAATGAGGATGGCTTTGGGGCAGTTTCATATAAAATGGATTTTCCTGAAGAACATAACTGGGATACCATTGCCATTACGATCGAACCAGATGCGACAAGCGAAACACCACGAGGTGATATAATTTTAAGCGCAGCTTTATAGTTAGTTAAAGGGACATCTTTTCACTTAGATGTCCCTTTTGTAATTACTCAACTTTCACTTTCATTTCATCAAGCTTTTAGGTCAATGATTCGCACTTGTTTTATTGATGAGAAAATTGAATGCTTATCAATAATAAAGTTCTTTCAAAAGAATTTCATTAAAAGTGATCCATTTTGAAAAACACTCCGTTAGCTAATTAGAAAATAAAATAAAAACTTTAAGAGGAGTGTTTTAATGAATTGGAAGAAAACAATTTTAGCAGTTTCATTGAGTGTACCATTATTAGTTCCAACAGCAGCAGGAGTAGTAAGTGCAGAAACGGGTGACCAAACACCTACTGTCAAAACAGAAGCTGTGGACTTGCGTTCTGACTTGAGCCATTTATTAAGCGAACACGCATTTTTAGCAATCGAAGCAATGCGTAATGGGGCTGAAGGAACTGCCGACTTTGAAGCATCTGTTGCAGCGTTGAATGCAAATACAGAAGATTTATCAGGAGCGATAGGCTCAGTATATGGAGAAGAAGCGGGACAGGCGTTTAATGAAATGTGGAGTAACCATATTGGATATTTTGTCGATTACGTTAACGCCACTGCAGCAGAAGATGAAGATGCAAAACAAGAGGCTTTAGATGAGTTATCTGAGTACAGACAAGATTTCTCGCAGTTTTTAGAGGATGCAACTGATGAAAGGCTGGAAGCTGATTCATTAGCAGAAGGCTTACAAATGCACGTAAATCAACTAATTGGTGCTTTTGATAGTTATGTGGGTGGTGACTATGAACAAGCATATACACATGAGAGAGAAGCAATTAGTCATATGCATATGGTAGCTAAGGGGTTATCAGCCGCTATTGCAGATCAGTTCCCTGATGATTTTAACAATACAAAAGCAGTAACACCTGCAGGGGATTTACGAGCTAGCCTAGATTACTTATTATCAGAGCACGCTGGTTTAGCAGCAATTACTATGCAAAATGGAATAGACGGTTCAGATGATTTTGAAGCCTCTGTACAAGCTTTAAACATGAATACTGCTGATTTAACAGATGCTATTACTTCAGTCTATGGAGAAGAAGCTGGAGAGCAGTTCAATCAAATGTGGTCTGACCACATCGGTTACTTTGTGGATTATGTACAAGCAACAGGAGCAGAAGATGAAGTGGCAAAAGAAGAAGCACTAGAGCAACTTAGTCAGTATCGTGATGATTTCTCATCCTTTATTGAAACAGCAACAGGTGGAGAAGTTCCTGCTGAAGGTTTAGCAGAAGGTTTGCAAATGCACGCTGATCAACTAATTTCAGCTTTTGATAGCTATGCAATGGAAGATTATGATGCGGCATTTACTAAAATACGTGAAGCATATGCACATATGTATGTTGCTTCTGAGATGCTAGCTGGTGGAATTGTGATGCAATCACCGGAAATGTTTGCTTCCGAAATGCCATCTGACATGCCACAAACAGGTATGGGTGGTACAAGCAACGATTCAATGAGTTGGATTTGGGTCAGCTTGATAAGTTTGACTATGCTTACAGGAGCAATAATTTTAATTCGCCAAAGAAAAGAATCACAACAATAAAGTAGCTTAACCCCATCCAATTAATTGGGATGGGGCTTATATTTTTAGGAGTGTTCTATGATGAGGAAATTAATCTGGTTGGCTTTAATGGTTCTATATGTGACTGGCTGTGCATCAACTTCAGAGGAGAAAGTTTCTGATACAGAAGAAAGAAATAGTGCTATGGTACAGGTGGAAGCAAAGGAAGAAGTCAATGCAACATCCCAAAGTAGTGTACCTGTAATTAAAGATGCAAACCTTGGTGTTGATCCTGTTACTATCGAAATTCCATCTCTTGATATCAATGCAGAAATAGAAGAGGTCGGAAGGATTGAAAATGGGCAAATGGGGGTTCCAGAAAATGTTGATAATACGGGTTGGTTTGAGCCTGGTACAAAACCAGGAAACCGTGGCAGTTCTGTCATTGCAGGTCATGTAGATGATAAGACTGGACCCTCTGTGTTTTTTAATTTAGAAGATATGGAAAACGGTGATAAGATAATTATTACTGGTGAAAATAAAAAAAGGCTTACTTTTAAAGTAGTAGGAAAAGAAGTATTTCCAAAAAATGACGCACCAGTATCCGAAATTTTTGGGTATACATCCCGTCGAATGCTTAACCTTATTACATGTACAGGTGATTTTAATAATTCCGTTGGAACACATAATGATCGATTAGTTGTCTATACAGAGTTAGTGGAATAACAATCAAACATATTTAGATAGATGGTACCTTTTACCCCCCCTTGTGAATTGACATATTAAATGTCTAACCTCTATAATAAAAAACGCAAAAATAATTGCGTGCACTTCTTTCTTACTAGACGTTCTATCACTTTTCTTGGATAGAACGTTTATTATTGTTCCATATTACATAGAGGAGTTCATTCGAAATATAAAGGAGAGTGACATATTTGCATTTACTATGGGGGATATTTGGTATTATTGTTATATTAGCTATTGCATTTCTTTTCTCTAATAAAAAGAGATCAATTAATATCAGAACTATTATTGGTGGATTAGCGATTCAGATACTATTTGCTTTTATTGTTTTAAAGTGGGACTTGGGACAAGAAGGCTTGAGAAGGTTTACATTAGGTGTGCAACATATTATTAATTATGCAAATGAAGGTATTGGTTTTTTATTTGGTTCATTAGCAGATAGTGACGAGTTTGGAACTATTTTTGCTTTTCATATTCTACCAATTATCATATTCTTTTCATCATTAATTTCAGTGTTATATTATCTTGGCATTATGCAATGGTTTATTAAGATAATTGGTGGTGGGCTCTCAAAATTACTAGGAACAAGCAAAACTGAATCGATGTCAGCAGCTGCAAATATATTTGTTGGACAAACGGAAGCACCCCTAGTTGTACGACCTTTTCTGGCTAAAATGACAAATTCAGAGTTGTTTGCCGTCATGACTGGAGGACTTGCTTCTGTAGCAGGCTCGGTATTAATAGGTTACTCCTTGTTGGGAGTACCATTAGAATATTTACTAGCGGCTAGTTTTATGGCTGCACCTTCAGGTCTTATTATGGCTAAAATAATCATGCCAGAGGTAGAGCAATCGAAAACTACTGATAAAATTGAATTGGAGAAGGATACAGAAACCGTCAACGTTATTGATGCAGCAGCAAAAGGTGCATCAGATGGTTTGAGTTTAGCGTTGAATGTTGGGGCGATGTTACTCGCATTTGTTGCATTAATAGCCTTGGTTAATGGAATTCTAGGGATATTTGGAGGAATAACATTGCAAGGGATTCTCGGTTATATCTTCTCTCCAGTAGCGTTTGCAATTGGTGTGCCATGGTCGGAAGCTTTACAGGCAGGTAGTTTTATTGGCCAAAAGCTTGTTTTAAATGAATTTGTTGCCTATGCAGCATTTGCTCCAGAAATGGATTCACTATCACCAAAAACAAACTTAATTGTTAGTTTTGCTTTATGTGGATTTGCTAATTTCAGTTCGATAGCGATTTTATTAGGTGGATTAGGAGGTTTAGCGCCAAATCGACGTAAGGATATTGCTAAAATGGGATTACGTGCAGTAGCGGCAGGTGTATTAGCATCTTTACTAAGCGCAGCAATTGCTGGTATGTTCTTCTAAGAAGAATTGTTAATAAGTGGAGTTAAAAAGAGGCCTTTAATTTAATTAAAGGCCTCTTTTTAACTAAGTATTTATTTTTGGTTTGCTTATTTTGAATAATTAATCTGTTCTTGAATATCCCCATTTTGCTTATGAATAATGAGACTAGTACCTTTATTTTGTGCGATCTCTTTTGCTCGTTTAATAGCATCCTCTTTTTTATCGTAAACAGCCGCAGCTTGTTTGGCGTTCTGTGTTTTCACTGCCCAACCGTCTTTGTATGAAATGACATGTTCCTCTTTTTCCATTAGTTCTGGCCGACTATTTTCCGCATTATCATCGCGAGCTCGAAGCTCATCATCACGCATTTGCTTGACCTTATTTATTTCCTTTTCAGCCGCGTTGTTATACCATTCCTTAGCTTGTGATGTTGCGATGGGAATTGCTCGTCCCTCATCATATCCCTCATCGAGCATGGCATTAGCGATATCAATAGCCTTTTTTCGAGTAACAGTATCCAAATTCTTCAATGAACTCGGGTAATCAGTTGTGTCCCAAGGCATTTCAATTCCTCCTTTATTTAATCTGTTGTAAATAGCAACCATCGTTTGTTATTTGTCTTGTAACCTTTTATAACGAAGCTTAAACTTATTATGGAGGCTTTTTAGAATTTATCAAATGTAGTTCAATTTAAAAAAGCGCGAAGGAATTATCCCTTCACGCTTTATAACTTTCTTATTCTTTTTCTCCTACAACTGTGAATCGTTCATCTTCATGAACAGGTTTCTCAATTTCATCAATAACAGCAATTGCATAATCGGCATAGCTAATATAGCTGTCACCTTGACTATTAGTTATAACGTGGTCTTTTCCGGTTTGATAAGAACCAGTACGTTTTCCTTCTGCATCAAACATAATAGCTGGACTGAGATGCGTCCATGCAATGTTATCTGCTTTTTCTAATTCATCTAATGCTTTACTCATATTCGATGCTGTAGGATAAATAAAATCCGGAAAGTCTGGTGTATCCATTAACTTGGTTGTTTTCTCTGGATCAATATAAAGACTTCCTGCTCCACTAACGACAAATAATCGTGTGTTTGTTCCTTTAAATGCATCTATTAACACGCGATGAGAATCTACGTGTAAATGTTCTTCTCCTTGTGGTGCATTGAATGCATCAACGACTACATCAAATTCTTCAATGTCTGCGGTAACAATGTCGAAAATGTTTTTTTCTTTGATTGTGATAGAGGAATCGGTTACTTTTGCAGCATTACGTACAATGGCTGTTACCTCATGTCCTCTATCTTTTGCTTCTTTTAAAATTAGACTTCCTGCTTTTCCAGTTGCGCCTATAATTCCTATATTCATATTTATTGCCTCCTTAATAAAATCTAAAATGATATTGTAACCATTATAGTTACAACATTTTTTGATGTCAATTAATATACTAGTAATCCTACGAATTTTTATGTATTTCTATAAAAAGCTTTTTTAATAAGCCGCCAATTTTTATGAGCCAAGCAGTATGACATTTGTCATATAATATTATTGACATTTGTGTCTATTAAAGAGACTTAGGTACCTTTATAATAGGGTGAAGAAGAGAATGTTTTGTCCGTTAAGGAGGATATTATGAGTAAACAAAAACAAGCAGAGTTAAGAAAAACAATAGCACCTTATGAAAAATCAGACAGAAGGTCAAGTATTAATCAAATTGCAAACACCATTATTCCGTTTTTGATTCTATGGTTTCTTGCATACCAAAGCCTATCGATTTCAATCTTTCTATCAATAGCTGTTAGTATTGTAGCTGCTGGCTTTGTTGTTCGAACCTTTATCATTTTTCATGATTGTGCCCATCAATCATTTTTCAAAAACAAAAAAGCTAACCGGATTTTAGGTACAGTAACAGGTGTGATCACCCACTTCCCTTTTGAAAAATGGAAAAGAAGTCACTCGATTCACCACGCAACAAGTAGTAATTTAGATAAACGCGGTGTTGGTGATGTTTGGGTGATGACGGTAGAAGAATATCTTGCTGCGTCCTTTTGGCAGAGACTGACCTATCGTTTGTATCGTAATCCGCTTGTCATGTTTGGATTTGGTCCGTTTTATCTATTCCTTATATCAAACCGCTTTAATCGAAAAGGGGCAAAACGCAAAGAACGTCTAAATACGTATATCATTAACTTGTCTATTGCTGTAATTTACGCTAGTTTGATTGTTGCAATGGGTTGGCAAGCATTCTTGATTGTACAAGTACCAATATTATTTGTAGCAGGTGCACTGGGGATTTGGTTGTTTTATGTCCAACATCAGTTTGAAGATTCCTACTTTGAAAATGAATCAGAATGGGATTATGTGAAGGCTGCAGTTGATGGTAGTTCCTATTATAAGTTGCCAGGATTTTTGCAATGGTTAACGGGTAATATTGGCTTTCATCATGTACATCACCTAAGTCCACGTGTTCCAAATTATCATTTGGAAAAAGCTCATACATCTACACCGCCACTTCACCAAGCGACAACTATTACGTTATTATCAAGTTTACAATCAATACGTTTTCGTTTGTACGATGAAAAAAACCATGTATTTGTTAGTTTTAAAGATGTGAGCTCATTACTAAAGCAAAAATCAGCTAACAATATTTAAAGTGTAATTGGAAGAATTAAAAGCTAAATAAAGAAAGCACCTTCCAAATTGGGGAGGTGCTTTCTTTATGGGTGTTTTTTTTTTGGTATACTTAACCAAAGAATGTTTGAATAATGTAATTAAAGGAGTAGAACATGCAAAATTGGTATCAGATTTTCCCTAGAAATACCGGGTTAAGTGTATATGCTTGGATTGCTTTTTGTGTTTTACCATTTTATTTTATTTTAAGATCTTCTTCATTATATGAAGTTATGTTTGGGATCTTGATGGTTATTATGTTTTTTATTTCCTATCGTTTATCCTTTATTTCAAAGGGTTGGGTTGTCTATCTATCCGTCATGATTGAAACAATTATAAGTGTCATAATGATATTATATTTCGTTTATGTTTATTTTTCCTTATTTTTATCTTTTTTTATTGGTAATATTAAAGATAGAGTCCGGTTCTGGACGTTATATGTTATTCATTTGTTAACTACAGTTATAACCGTTAGTGTTGGTTTCTTTACTAAAACAGAGATGTTTTTTGCGCAATTACCGTTTATTGTTATTAGTGTTCTTGGTGTAATCGTTCTCCCGATTAGTATGTATAATCGCAATAAACAAGAAAAGCTAGAAGGAGAACTAGAGGTTGCTAATAAAAAAATCTCTCAATTAATAGTCTTAGAAGAGCGTCAGCGGATTGCACGTGACTTACATGATACATTAGGACAGAAGCTATCTTTAATTGGATTGAAAACGGATTTAGCAGGAAAATTGATCGAAAAAGATCCGAAAGCGGCAAGACAAGAAATGATAGATGTAAGACAAACAGCGAGTACTGCCTTAAAAGAAGTCCGTGAAATGGTTGCGGATATGCGTGGTGTACGACTAGTTGATGAAATAGCACGTGTAAAGGAAATCATGGATGCGGCACAAATGAATATACATTTAGAAGGTACGCCCAAATTACAGAATACACCATTACTAGTAGAAAGTGTTCTTAGTATGTGTTTAAAAGAAGCGATAACAAACGTTATTAAACATAGCAAAGCTAGTAATTGTAAAGTTTCGATCCAACAGTTGTCAAATGAAGTTGTGATTAGGGTACAAGATGACGGTGTTGGTTTGGAAGAAAATGCGCAATATCAAGGGACAGGTTTACAAGGGATGAGAGAACGTTTGGATTTTGTGAATGGTAGTTTTGAGATTTCGCAAACAAATGGAACGTTACTGAAATTTAGTGTACCTACAGTAATACAACAAACATATTAGGGAGGGGTTAATAATGATTCGTATCGTACTTGCTGAAGACCAGCGTATGCTTCTAGGGGCTATTGGTGCTCTACTTGATTTAGAAGAGGATATGCAAGTTGTAGGTAAAGCAAGAAATGGGGAAGAAGCTTTAGCTTTAGTCAAAGAACAAAAGCCAGATATTTGTGTAATGGATATTGAAATGCCAGTGATGACAGGTTTAAATGTTGCAGAAGTGCTAAAAGAAGGTGTTTGTAAAGTTATCATATTAACAACTTTTGCTCGTTCAGGTTACTTTAAACGAGCAAGAAATGCCAATGTTAGTGGTTATTTATTGAAAGATAGCCCAAGTGAAGATTTAGCAAATGCTATCCGTAAAATTATTGCTGGCGAACGTATCTATGCCCCCGAATTAATTGATGTTGCTTTTGGAGAAGCAAATCCATTGACAGAGCGAGAAGAACAGGTTATTAGATTAATGGGTGAAGGGAAAAGTACAAAAGAGATTGCAGGTAAACTTTTTATTACAAACGGAACCGTTCGCAATTATATATCTGTTATTTTAGCAAAGTTGGAAGTAACGAATCGCATTGAAGCGATTGAAAAGTTTAAAGAAAAAGGATGGTATTAAAATAATAAGCGTATATTTTCTGGAACCATTTCCAATGAAAGAAATAATTAGGGGTAAATGGGCTAAGCTTCTCTGAATTAGAAGGGAAGCTTTTTTGTTTGGTGATTAATAATGAAGTTGTGACAATTATCACGGTTTTTCCACTCATATTATTGATAGTGTTTTTTAATTAGATTATAATTAAATGCGAGTCTGAAAAACTCGCAGAATCGACTAGAAATATGCTATCTTTATTTATGAACTATTAATCACTACTGAGGAAGAATGAATTTCAAATAGGAGTGATTATATTGAAAGAAAAAACTACTACTGATAAACAGAAACATACTGAAGAAAACATAGAAGTATGGGCCGATCTTGTAAATATTAAAGATTTAGTAATGGCGCTTGTAATAACAAGTGTTACAACACTTGGTGCTTATTTTATTGCTCCGAATGAAGATCCGCAACCTTTATTCTTTGGCCTCATTGGTGCTCTAATCGGTTTTGTGATTTCTAGTTTCCTCATTAAACCAAAAAGAAATTTTGATGAAGCAGAAAGTGAGGAAGAGTAAGAATGGACGCGGGCTTAATACTTCAAATGGTCATGGCAGCTGTTGCTGGGACGCTTATTTATACGATTATAGGAATAGCTCCAGGTACAGATGAAACAGCTGTTTTAGCACCAGTAACGCTTGTTCTAGTACTGACAGGATTAGAACCAATTGTAATTCTATCATTTTTTATTGCTTCCATTATTGCCAAGAAGCTAACTGACTCGATCCCAGTAGCTGTAGCAGGAATCCCAGGAGGTGTAATGGCAGCACCGATGGTTGAGCATGCACTCGTATTAAAAGCTCATGGGAAATCTGAACTTAGTATTCGTAAAATGGCGTCTGGTTCTGTAATTGGAACGCTTGTTGCAGTTCCATTAAGTTTACTTTTAGCAAATGCACTAATCCCTATTGCTGAGGATATAAAGAATTATGCTGATCCTCTTTTTTTCATTGGAGCAATCTTATTAGCGGTTATCTCCAAAAATAGGTGGATTGCACTTGTGTCTATTGTACCATTTGCTATACTTATACAAGGCCTACGTCATTTGTATTGGGGTATAGGAGTAGTGCCAGAAGGAACGACTGTTTTCATTTCGTTTTTTTTAGGTATTACGATTGGACCTATTATCTTAACGTTATTTGAATTACTGAATAAAGATAAGCGAAATGCGTTAGAACGCTTTGATAAAAAGACAATTACCATTAACAAAAAAGATCAATATAAAGGAATACCCAACCCCTTTAAAATTCTGACGACTCAGGAATTAGGTGCCAGTACGATCTCTGCCTTTTTCGGATCATTATTTTTTATCCTGAGTCCAGTTGGGATTACAATTTTGTTAGGGGAATTGGTTTCAAGTTTTGTGAAAGATCCGATTAAAAAAAGTTCTTTGGCAATTTCGAGTATGGACGCTTTGACGAATGCGGCGTATATATCTGGAACGCTTATTCCATTAATAGCACTTGGAATCCCGTTATCTCCGGTAGCCATTGGACCAGCAAATGCATTGTTTAATGCTCCACCAGTATTCACATTAGAAAATAATATGCATCATATGTTATCAAGTGGAGATTTTGTCTGGGCGGTATTGATTGGTGCGATTGTAGCAATCGCAATTACTTATTTTATAATAATAAAATATGCGCAACGAATTTGTACGTTTGTTTTTAAATGGATTCCACATGAAGCAATGCTTGGACTTTTCTTTGGTTTAGTCCTATTATTGGCTTTCATGGATGGTGGCTGGATTAATATTGGCGGCGTATTGTTGATCGGTTTAGTAGCAGGTTTTATGCATCGATTAGGCATTAATTACGGGGTTCAATTTATGGTATTATATGCTGCACCATGGATTATTAGTAAATTAGCAGGTTTATCTTAGATAGGCAACGGGAATTTTTAATTTGCATGCCCAAAAAAATCTCGCAGATAGATTAAAAGGAGAGGCATCATCATGTTAGAACTACCACAAAAAACAGTAATAGGTAGCGCGCATAGTAAGTTAATTTTAGTTGGAGAGCACGCTGTCGTTTATGGTGAACCAGCTATCGCGCTACCGTTTCCAGAAATAGAAGTAAAAGCAACGGTTGATCAAGTTGATGGACCAATTCAGATTAATAGCAGTTTCTACTATGGTTTACTCAGCGATATGCCAGATAAGTTAGAAGGACTTGCAATCTGTATAAAAAAAACTTGTAAAGAATTAGATCAAGATGCAACAGGATTTCGTATTCAAATTGAGTCTAGTATTCCTATAGGACGTGGTTTAGGGTCAAGCGCTGCGATAGCAATTGCAATTGTTCGTAGTTTATACGCATATTATGAGCATGATTTATCGAGAAATGATTTAATGAAACTCGTTGATATTGCAGAAACATATGCGCATGGAAGTCCTAGTGGAATTGATATGGCGGCTGCGAGTAGCGAAGTGCCGATTTGGTTTGAAAAAGATAAGGAAATAGAGCATGTCTATATTAATAAGCCTTTTCATTTAGTTGTAGCTGATACTGGACGAATAGGTGACACACATGCAGCTGTCGCTAGTATCAAAGAGCAATATAAAGTAGATTTCACTGAAACGAAACTGTCCATTGCACATTTAGGCGAACTAACAACACAAGCAAGAACAGCACTTCACGATGGAGACCATTCTTTATTAGGCATGTTATTAAATCGAGCACAAGATGAGTTGTCGAAATTGGGCGTAAGTGATGAAGGCATCGATCGCTTAACAAAAGTTGCACGTAAATCAGGTGCTCTTGGTGCAAAACTGACTGGTGGAGGTCGTGGGGGATGTATTATCGCTCTAGCGAAAAGTATCAAACATGCTAAAGAGATTGCTGATGATTTGTTGCATGCAGGTGCTGACCAAACATGGTATTTTACAGTTGGTGAATGAATAACAGATTGCTGAATCGGTGAAAGTAAGATTGAAAAGGGGTTTTATATCATGAAAGCTGCTGCAAAGGCACATACGAATATCGCTTTAATTAAATATTGGGGAAAACGTGATGAGCAGCTTTTTTTGCCAACAAATAGCAGTATCTCTCTTACGTTAGATAAGTTTTATACAGAAACCTCTGTTGCGTTTGATCCAGACTTAGACACAGATCAATTTTTTCTGAATGGCCAACAAGCTGACCAAAAGGAAACAGCCAAGATAACAAGCTTTCTTGATCGAATCCGTATTATGTCAGGTAAATCTCTTTATGCAAAAATTGATTCCGAAAACCATGTTCCGACTGCGGCTGGTTTTGCATCGTCTGCATCTGGTTTTGCAGCACTGGCAACAGCTGCAACAAAAGCGATTGGTTTAGATCTTGATGATCGCAAATTATCACAAATTGCCAGACAAGGTTCCGGTTCGGCAAGTCGATCAATCTTTGGAGGATATGTTGAATGGCAAAAGGGTGAAAAAAACGATGGTTCTGACTGTTACGCACTTCCGATTTTAGGTGAACAAGCATGGGATCTTCGCATTTTGTCTGTAGAAGTAACGACAAAAGAGAAAAAGATTCTAAGTAGAGAAGGAATGAAACGAACGGTTGAGACGTCCCCATTCTATTCTGGATGGCTTGAAGCTGTCGAGAAAGACCTAATTACTGCAAGAGCAGCTATTAAAGCAACAGATTTTGAAAAACTAGGACATGTAGTTGAGGCAAATGCATTGAAGATGCATGCGACAACATTAGGTGCTAATCCACCTTTTATGTATTGGCAAAGTGCTACGGTTGAGGTTCTTCAAGAGGTTCAAGAGCTTCGAGCAAGTGGAGTAGAGGCTTATTTTACAATTGATGCTGGACCAAACGTAAAAGTACTTTGTAAGCCAGAAGATGAAGCGAAAATCATGGAGAAGTTATCATTATTACCTGTTGTTCGAGAAATTCATCCTTGCCGTCCTGGACCAGGCATTTCGTATTTATCCTGAGAATGTTAGTTAAAAGTGTGATTGGAAGAGGGAGGCACCATCATGGAAGACGCAACTTATGTCGTCAAAGTACCAGGTAAGTTAATGATTGCTGGTGAATATGCAGTAACAGAACCTAATCAAGCGTCGATTGTTGTGGCAGTAGATCGTTATATTACTGCTAAGATAGTGACCAGTAAGGTAAATCAACTTACTCTTCCACAACTCGGATTGGATCATGTGACGTGGGATATTAAATCTGGTATCGTCAATTTTCCTTCAGAAGACAAACGACTTCGTTTTATTCAAAATGCCTTTCACGTTGTGTATCAATATCTTCACGAAAGAGATATTAGCATAAAGCCTTTTCACTTAGCTGTAACAAGTGAATTAGATGATCCTTCTGGAAAGAAATATGGATTAGGCTCAAGTGCAGCAATAGTTGTTGCAGTCGTAACAACCATGTTAAAGCTCCACGATTCTCATAAAGGAAAGGTTAATCCCGACATTATTTTTAAACTTGCTGCTATTGCACATTTTAAAACACAGGGAAACGGATCGTGTGCTGATATTGCTGCGTCAACTTATGGTGGGTGGTTACATTACACGGCATTTTCTGCTGATTGGTTAGTGGAACAAATACATAAAGTAACTAGTATTTCTACATTAGTTGAGTCACAATGGCCGATGTTACAGGTAGATTCTATTACCCCACCAACAGAACTACACTTTTGTGTTGGTTGGACTGGAGAATCTGCAGCAACTGCCCCAATGGTTTCACATGTGCAACAGTTTTGTAATGAGAATCCAGAAGCCTATCAAAATTTTCTAACTGAGAGTTCTCGCGCAGTAAATAAAATCGCTACTGGTTTTCTGCAAAATGATAGTGATATGGTCATGAGAGGTATGAGGGATAATCGCTTTATCCTATTAAAAATAGCTGAACTAGCACACGTAACAATTGAAACACCTGAACTAAAACGGCTAGCCAATATTGCAGAACAATATGGAAGTGGTAAATCGTCTGGAGCTGGCGGTGGTGATTGTGGTATTGCATTTGTTAAGAAAGAATCACAGGCAGAAAAACTTAAATTAGAGTGGGAAAAGGTAGCCATTCATTCTCTTAATTTAAAAGCGTCTTTACAAGGTGCATATAAATAATGTTTTATTTTCACCTTAAAGAGAAAAATAAAATAAAGTAAGAAAATGGAGTGTCTATTCAAATGAAAAAAATATATGGCTTTTTCACTATTGTTTTTAGTGTCTTTATAATTGCAGCATGTAATTCAGAAGAAGAGACAGATACGACAATAGATAATGAAGAAACAATTGAGCAGGAAAATGAAGATATGAGTGAAAGTGATTCAACTAACGAAACGGAAGAACAAGCAAGTGAAGGAAATGATACGACGGAAGAGTCAGTAAATGAAGAGAATGAATCAGATACAGCCAGTGAAGAAGAGAGTACAAGTAATGAAGAAACTGTTGATGGAGTTACCGAAGGCGAAGCGGAAGAAATAGTACGTAATGAAGCGGAAGGCATAGAAGATCTTATTGTGGCAGTTGACCATCTTAATGAGGAAGGTAATTATGTTGTGCATGTATATGAAATAGTTGAGAATGATGGTAGTTCTCATACGGCAACATACGGTTGGTATATTGTGAACGCAATAGACGGCACAGTAGAAAATATGATGGAGTAATACAATCATGTAAGTTGAATGGTGTCTTTCAAAAAATAATAAAGATAAAATAATGGAGCATTCACAGTATAAGAAGGCTCCATTATTTTATGTTTAATTATCTTTTCTTGAGTGATCGATTGCTTTGATAAAATATGCTGTTGGTAATAGGACCCCGATGGCTGCTTCCAATAAAGAAAAGAACCTTGCAGCTCCAACTGGGAGCATATCACCATAACCAACTGATAAGAGGGTAACACCACTATAGTATAGAAGATTCAAGAAATTATGATCAATCGGTTGTTTGTCTGTTATCGTTTGTACTAAAACGGCATCCTGTAGGGCTAATGCGTAATATAAAAGGGCAAACCCAATCATCACCCCAGTTAATACAAAGAATAACTTCATAAACAATACTGTACTAAAATAACTCTTTTTATATGCTTTGTTATTAAAAAAATAATATAAATTAAATACGATTATTAGAATCGCTAGACCAACTAAAAATTGAGACATCTCTTTCACCTCTACTCGGTATATCACCTACTTAAGAAGAAGTTAAACATTTTTGAAACTAGGTTTTCATTAATAAGTAAATAAAGTAACTACCACCGATTACCGAAACAACTAAGCCAACAGGTATTTCTGATGGAGCGAGCATATTACGGCCAACAGTATCTGCGATAAGGAGCAATAACGCCCCTAATAAGGCCGCGGTAGGTAGCATTACCCCATGTCGTGCACCAACTAATTTTCTTGCTAAGTGTGGAATAACAAGTCCAAGAAAAGCTATCGCACCACCGACTGCAACACTTGCTCCAGCAAGTGCTACAGCAATAAATAAGAGAAACATTCTTTCTCGTTCAACACTTGTACCTAAACCTTTGGCAGTCTCATCACCTAAGTGGAGTGTGTCTAGTGTACGTGCTTTATAAAATACTACTGGAATGAAGACGACAATCCATGGTAATAATGCAAGTACATATCGCCAATCGGTACCAGAAATACTTCCGGAAAGCCAAACAGTGGCTTGCATAAAGTCTGTAGGATCCATTTTCAACTGAAAAACAATAATTAAAGCTGAAAAAGCTGAGTTAATCCCAATTCCAACAAGAATTAGACGAATAGGTGAGACTCCATCTTTCCAAGAAATTGTATAGATCAAAGTTGCAGCAATTGTCGCCCCAATAAGAGCGGCAAGAGGTAATAAAAATACCGATGTTCCAGATCCTTCTGAAAAGAAAATAAATAATACAACAGCGAAACCTGCGCCCGCATTTATTCCAAGAATACCTGGATCAGCTAATTCGTTATGTGTAACACTTTGTAAAATCGCTCCGGATATAGCCATACCCGCACCAATAAGAATTGCAATAATCATACGTGGTAAGCGAAAATCAAATAAAACTAGCTCATTTTGCGCAGTGCCATTACCAATGACTGTATCCCATACCTCTGTTGGTGTGATTGACATAGTTCCTAGATTAAGACTGATTATAAGCGTCGCTAAAATAGTAAAAAATAAAATGATAAATACAATTAAAGATTTATTTATTTTCAACATTAGAGCCCTCTCCCTTCGCGCCGTGCTAAATAAAGGAAGAATGGTACGCCAACTAAAGCAGTAACGGTTCCTACAGGTGTTTCAAATGGTGGATTAACCATTCGCGAAGCGGTATCAGCTAGAACAAGTAAAAGGGCTCCCAAAATCGCAGCACAAGGAATGATCCATCTATAATTAACACCAACAAGAAAACGAGTAATATGAGGGATTACCAGTCCTATAAAACCGATTGTCCCGGAAATTGAAATAGAAGCACCAGTTAATAACAAGACGACTAATGTTCCGGTTATTTTTACAGTGGCGGTTTGTTGTCCAAGGCCTCTAGCCACATCATCTCCAAGATTTAATACTGTGATTGAATTAGCAAGAAGAAAGGCGATAATTAACCCGATTACTGTAATTGGTGCTAATAATTGCACGTGTACCCATTGAACCCCTGCTACACCTCCTGCATACCAAAAACTGATATCTTTTGCTATATTAAAATGAATTGCAAGACCAGATGAAATTGCGCTTAATAGAGCGGTTGCTGCTGTTCCAGCTAAAGCTAGTTTAACAGGTGTTAAACCGCTTTTTGAAATGGATCCGACACCAAAGACAATTCCAGTTCCTAACCCAGCGCCGAGGAATGCCCATAGCATCATAATTAAATTAGAAGCTTGGGGTGTAAGTACTAGTGCTAAAGCCATCATAAAACTTGCTCCAGCAGTCACCCCCATGATGGAAGGAGAAGCAAGAGCATTCCTTGTCATACCTTGCATAATGGCACCAGAAACGGCGAGAGAAGCTCCGATCATAGCTGCTGCAAGTCCTCTAGGGATACGCAGGCCGCGGATTATTTGGTGAGAAGATTGAGTTGGATCAAAAGCGATTAAACTTTGCCAGATTGTATCAAATTGAATATCAGCAGCACCATACATAATGGATAGACCTAGTGATAAAATAAGTAAGCCCAATCCACCGATTAATATAAAGGTAGCGATAATCGGACGTGAGATAAATTGTGTTGTTTTTTTAGATGAAGTAGTTGCGGACATATGCAAGGCTCCCTACTTTAAAATTGAGAATTGTTATCATTATAGTATAAGGTATAGCTAGAGACAATGGTAGTTTGTTGAATTAGATCAAATAGGGTAAAATTATCTTGTAATTGAGAATGAAAATTGTTATCATTAGTAAAGTTATGAAGTGATACAAATAAGGAGGATTTTAATAGTGATGAAGATACTCAATCAAAAATACATTTTAATGTTGTTGCTCGCAGCAGTGCTTTTATTATCAGCTTGTGGTAGTGAAAATGATGAAGATACAAGCTCAGATGCAGCATCAGATGATACACAAACAGAAGAAGCAGAGGAAAGAGTGTTAACAGATGCAATGGGAAATGAGGTAACAATTCCAGCAAATCCTGAACGTGTTATTGCGTCTTACTTAGAAGACTACTTAGTAGCACTTGATATTACACCAGTAGCACAATGGACAGTTGGTGAAGGTAGTATTCAAGAATATTTACAAGAAGATTTAGGTGATGTAGAAACTATTTCATATGATCTTCCATATGAAGCAGTAACAAGCTTTGAGCCAGATTTAATTTTGATCGACTCTGCAAGTATGGTAGAAGATAACAAATACGATCAATATAATAAAATTGCTCCAACCTATGTAGTAGGAACGGAAGAAAATAATGACTGGCGTGAAGAGTTACTTACGATTGGTGAAGTTTTCGGAATGGAAGAGCATGCCGAACAAGTTTTAGCTGAATATGAAGAGAAAGCAGCTGCAGCGAAAGAGGAAATTCAATCTGCAATTGGCGAGGATTCAGTAGCAGCAATTTGGTTAGTGAGTGATACTTTCTATGTTGTAAGTGAAAACTTATCAAGTGGAGACCTTTTATACAATGATTTAGGATTAACAGCTCCAAGCGTTGTAACAGAAATTTCGGAAACATCTACGGCTAACTGGTCAGAGATCTCATTAGAGAAACTAGCTGAATTAGAAGCAGAACATATTTTCCTTGTGAACAGTGATAAAGGAAATGGCTCAGCTATGCTAGAAGATCCTATTTGGCAGAATATTCCTGCCGTTCAAAATGGCAATATCTATGAGTACGAAGCTGATGCTAGCTGGTTATATACAGGACCTATAGCAAATAGTCAAATGATTGATGATGCATTAGAAAGTTTAGTTGAATAATGGAAATGAAAAAGTAGCTGATCAATATTGATCAGCTACTTTTTTTGAGTTTTGCAACTTTTGTAGTATGGAATATTAGTTTAATTGTTTTTTTATCAATTCTTTATTTCGCTCTTTAAATTTATCATTATGTGATGAAACCATTGCCCCTTCTGTTGCGTCGGGTTCCAAATACTGTTTGGCTTTATTTATTGCATTCGCTGCATCTTGAAATGCTCCAGCAATTAAATGCAGTTTACCAGCATGTTTTAAAATGTCACCTGCTGCATATAACCCTTCAATAGAAGATTCACTCATGGACGTGCCTGCAATAAAGAAGTTATCGACCATCTCAATCGGCAGTACACTGTCTTGTAATAAAGAAGCTTCTCGATCATAGCCATGATGGACGATTACTTCATCGATTGGTATGTAGCGCTTTTCCCCAGTATCGGCAGTTAATTCCACTTCTTTAATATGATCACTTTCTTTTTCAGCAATCATTTTTGTCATATTGGAATTCAGAAAACACGTAACGGAGCTATTAAGTACGTGATTAACAATGGCTTCATGTCCTTTTAGGTGATCACCACGATATGTAAGGTAAACCTTATTAGCGATAGGTTCTAGTTCATAGGCCCAGTCGATAGCTGAATTTCCTCCACCTGAAATGATTACATCTTTACCTTTAAAGTATTCAAGTGGTTTCATTGTGTAATGTAGATTCGTTACTTCAAATTTTTCTGCACCTTCTAATTCTAAACGTTGCGCCTTCAGTATCCCAACACCTACTGCTATTACTACGGTTTTTGTATAATGAACATCACCATTTTTTGTATGTAGATAAAAGACCTTATTGGAGTCTTGTGAGATTGATACGATTTTTTCATTTAATACAACTGTAGGGTCGAATGTCAAACCTTGATCGACTAATTGCGTAATAAGTTTTGCACCTGATAATGGGGGTACACCACCAACATCCCAGACCATTTTCTCTGGATAAACATGTACTTTACCCCCAAGATGAGGTTGGAATTCAATGATTTTTGTTTTCATTCCGCGTAACCCACTATAAAAAGCTGAAAAAAGTCCTGCCGGTCCTCCACCAATTATGGTGACATCAAAAATATCTTCTTGCATTGTAATTCCTCCTTCAGATAAAAAACGAATTATATGAAATGGATCTCGGTTCAATTGTCCTTTATACGCTCACTTTAGAATATAAGTCAGTAAGTAGGGTACTTATTAAACTAGTATAAACGATATTGATAATCATTATCAATATTTTTGTTAAAATAATCAAACTACTGGCCGTACGCTGCTAATGTTACACGCTAGATAAGACAAAGAAACGGATTAATTGACTTGTCTTTCATAAACATGTTATATTTATCTCGAATTAAAGATAAATATAAACAGTATTGGATAAAAAATATTGAAATAGATGAGCATAGTATTAAGGAGGAATTTTTAATGGTTACGAATTTAAAAGGGATGCATCATGTTACAGCTATAACAAGTAGTGCAGAAAAGAATTATGAATTTTTTACGTATGTTTTAGGAATGCGTTTAGTTAAGAAAACGGTCAACCAAGATGATATTCAAACGTATCATCTATTCTTTGCTGATGATAAAGGGACTGCTGGAACAGATATGACATTTTTTGATTTCCCTGGTATTCCAAAAGGTACACATGGGACAAATGAGATCTTTCAAACAGGTTTTCGAGTGCCAGATGATAAGGCAATTGATTATTGGGAAAAACGTTTTGATCGCTTAAAAGTAAAACATACTGGTGTAAAAGAACAGTTTGGTAAAAAAACATTAGCATTTGTTGACTTTGATGACCAACAATACGTGCTTGTTTCTGATCAAAATAATAAAGGTGTTGCAGCGGGAACACCTTGGCAAGACGGACCAGTCCCTTTAGAATATGCAATTACTGGTTTAGGGCCAATTTTTGTACGTATCGCAGAATTTGATTACTTTAAAGAAGTATTGGAAAAGGCTCTTCTTTTCAAAGAGATTGATCAAGATGGAGCCTTTCATTTATTTGAAGTTGGAGAAGGAGGAAACGGTGCCCAAGTTGTTGTTGAACATAATGTTGTTCTTCCAATGGCACAGCAAGGCTATGGTACAGTACACCATGCTGCTTTACGTGTCGAAGATCGCTCTGTTTTAGATGAGTGGATTGAACGTATGCCGAAGTTTGGATTTCAGACATCAGGCTATGTAAACCGTCATTTCTTTGAATCATTATATGTTCGTGTTGCACCACAAATTCTGTTTGAATTCGCGACAGATGGTCCAGGATTTATGGGCGATGAACCTTATGAGACTTTAGGGGAAAAGTTATCTTTACCACCATTTTTAGAACCTAAACGTGATGAAATTGAAAAAAGTGTCCGTTCAATCGATACAGTTAGAAGTACAATTGATTTCAAAAAAGAATAAGTGAAAATCCCGCATAACAGATACATTGTTTCGCGGGATTTTTTTATGCATTTTGGATTTTTTTTCGTTCGAATCTTTCCACATAAGGCATGAAGAAGTTTATTACGAGGCCAGAAAACACAGCATAAATCAATGTTCCTATACCAATAGCGCCACTAAAAATAAAAGCAAAAATTACAAGTATGATACTTAATAAACCACGTGATATAAAGAGATTGAAACCCGTTAGCTTTCGAATGACGAGCATGGACCGATCCATTGGGTTCGGGGCAAAGTCTGCTTGTAGATTAATAGCGATTCCAAGACCGCCAACAATCATGCCAATTAACAAGACTAACAATTGAGTTAAAAATAACGCAGGGTTAACTATATCAGAAAGAATTAGTAGCCAAAAGTCTATACAGGCTCCCGTAATCAGAGAAGTAACTAATGCAAAGTATTCAGGTCTACGTTTTTCAGCCAGTGCGTTTGATAGTACCATAATAAGTCCTAAGACAATTTCCCAGCTTCCAACAGATAAACCAAACGTACGATGTAAGCCAACAAGAAGCGCATCAAATGGACCTGCTCCTAACGTTGATTGAATTGTACAGGCAATACCGAATGTTAGAATGAAAATACCTAATGAATAAAAAATAAAACGTTGTAAGACCATAGACACACCTCTCTTGTGTTCATATCGATT
This sequence comes from Paraliobacillus zengyii, assembly GCF_003268595.1. Lineage (NCBI taxonomy): Bacteria > Bacillati > Bacillota > Bacilli > Caryophanales > Bacillaceae > Paraliobacillus > Paraliobacillus zengyii. The sequence continues at coordinate 274,925 of NZ_CP029797.1, forward strand.
CGCAAGTCATTTCTTTATCTTAGGTGATTGGGCCTGTTATTTCAAGAAAAAAATCCCTCCTTTTATATTAAAGGGAAGGAATCATTTAGATAATATTTTTCACTTCGCGTGCCTGATTGTCTAACTTTTCAGCTGCTGATGAAATAGCTTTAAAAATTTCTGTAGCGACCTGCATTTGTTGTTGTGCATTCCCTACACTTTCCTCGACACTTGCTGTTCCTGCAGTAATAGTCTTCATTTCAGTTGTTATTGAGTCAATATTTTGGCGAATTTCAATGATTGATTCTTCCACACGTGATGACAATTTACGTACTTCCTGTGCAACAACGTTAAAACCTCGGCCATGTTCTCCAGCTCGTGCTGCTTCAATTGCTGCATTGAGTGCTAACAAATTGGTTTGTGATGCAATGCCTCGAATTGTCTGAACAATCCCTTGAATTGATTCTGTTTGTTTTTGTAGATTCCCTAATGTTTTATTATTATCCACATATACTTCAACAATTTTATCAATATTGGCTACAATTTCGTCACTACGTTCTATACCTGTTTCAGCCTGTACATTTAAGTTCTCTGCCATTGTTTGTAATTCTTGGACGACGGAGGTTACTGTATTCTGACGAGAGGTTATATCTGTTGCAACTTTAGAAACGCCTATCACATTGCCAGCTGAATCTACAACAGGCATATATGTTGCTTCTAGCCAAATACGATTCCCTTGTTTATCCATCCGTTCAATTTTATCTTGATAGCTTTTACCAGAGAAAAGATCGCTCCAAAACTTTTGATAATCATTACTATTGGCAAACTCCGGAAAGCATAGCTCTCTATGGTGCATATTAATCATTTCATTTTTTGTATATCCCATTGTTTTAGCGAAAATCTCATTAACGTAGGCGACACGTCTGTCTATATCAAAACGTATAATGGCGAAATTATTTTCTAAAGACTTTACAACTAATGTATCAATATTATCTGTTTGTTCTTCTATATTACTTGTTATCATGTAGGTTTCTTCCTCTTTTGGTAGATGTATTTTTAATTATATTACTATATACCCAATTATAATAAAATTAATCTTTAATTCGAGATTTATTTATAAAAATAATAATCCAATTTTTTCTTCCGTTCTATTGCCCGTTTTGCTATTCTAGGGGTAAGACAAGACGAAGAAAAGGAATGAAAAATATGCGCTCTTATTGGTTATGGCTTCTATTATTGTTTTCTGCGTGGTTCCTTGCAGCGAGTTTTCGCTTCCATCCAATTATCGAACACCCGCTTATCCTAATTGGAAGTGCATTGTTTTTTGCTCTTTATTTTTTAACAGCTTTAATGCAACAAAAACCAAACATACATATGCTAACATTAACGATAATCAGTTTAATTAGTATCGTTATGTTTTGGCCTACGAAGGATAATGAACTAGCTTTATTACCTTTACTTGTCTATGCCATTTTGGCAGGGAATGCGGTACATAGACTTCATGCTAGTCATGCAATTATTGTTAGTAGTCTTCTTTTCTTAGTTGCACTTTCACCCTATCTAAAGGGTTATCCAATTGAAGTACCAATTTATATTAGTTTCTCTACACTGTTACTTACTTTTGCTTTATGTGCATATTATCAAACTAAAAAGCAAGAAGCGTTAGTAAGTATACAACATGAAGTATTACGAACTGAGTTTCGAAAAGTAAAGAGACAACTTTTATCAAGTGAAAAATTCGCAAGGCAAGATGAGCGTGCACAAATTGCTAGAGATATGCATGATTCAGTTGGTCATAGGCTGACAGCTTTACTAATGCAGTTAGAAATTGCCCAAATGCAAGAGAAAGATAGGGAATCTAAAGAAAGATTGCTAGTGTTAAAGGATTTAGCGAAGGCGAGTTTAGCAGATACACGAAGTGCAGTAAAAACACTAAAAAATGAAGATATAGGTGGTTTATCAGCAATTATTAGTTTGATTCGGAAACTAGAAGCAGAAAGCCATGTACGGATTGAATTTTCGATTAAGCATGGTGCATTATCAGCACCTTTAACAAATGAACAATCGATCGTAATTTATCGGTCTGTACAAGAAGCCCTAACAAATATGATGCGTCATAGTCAAACGAAAGAGGCCACGATTATTTTTGATGTTCCAGCTAGTAAATTTTTTCGTTTTGAGATAACTAATCCTATATCTGAAAAGAAAACGATGCAGGAAGGTTTCGGTTTAACATCCATGCGAGAAAGAATCAACCAGGTTAATGGTACCCTTGAAATCCAACAATACAATGCACTATTTAGTGTCAAAGGAAGGATACCGTTAATGGAAGGGGAATTAGAGGCATGATTAGGGTATTGTTAGTGGAAGATCAGGCGATGGTACGTCAAGGACTTAAAATGATGATCGAAACAGCTGAGGATATACGTGTTACTGGTCAAGCGGTAAACGGAAAAGAAGCACTGGTATGTTGTGAAAAACATGGTTACGATATTGTGATTTTAGACATTCGTATGCCTGAAATGAACGGCATAGAAGCTGCTCGGATCATCCATTCACGTTGGCCTAATTGTAAGATATTGATCCTTACAACCTTTAATGATGAGAAATATGCATTAGAAGCATTAAGAAACGGTGCAAATGGCTATATGTTGAAGGATGCTGAACCGACTGATTTAATTCGAGCTATTCGGAGTTGTCTGGATGGTGGACTTGTATTACAAGACAATGTTGCAGCAAAAGTAATGCCGAATTTAATTAACCAAAATGAAGTGGAAAAGCTAGATCCGTCGATAACATCAAGAGAACTTACTATTATAGAGTTTATTGGAGCGGGCTTGAGCAATAAGGAAATTGCAATGCAGTTAAACTTATCTATCGGTACAGTAAAAAATAATATTACGATTGTGTTAGATAAATTAGCATTACGTGATCGAACACAAATCGCGATATATGCTATTCGCCATCACATTGTATAAACGAAAATGACTTAAGTCATGATAAAAGGGAAACGGAATGACTAAAGACAGTGGGAACACTGTCTTTTTCTCTGTATACTCTTCAATAGAATAACCGAAATATAGGAGGCTGAAGAAATGTTGGAAACAGAAATGCTCCAAAAAAAGTTTAAAGATAAAGTAGCCGTAGATGGTGTCAATTTATATATGGAGAAAGGCGAATCGGTAGGCTTATTAGGTCCAAACGGTGCTGGTAAGTCAACAACCATTTCAATGATTTCTTCTTTAATAAAACCTACTGCTGGTGATGTTCGATTACATGGCAAAAGTGTTGTTAAAAACCCTAATTCAATTCGGACCGTGCTAGGTGTTGTACCACAGGAAATAGCTTTATACGAAGAATTAACTGCATATGAAAACTTGAAATTCTTCGGACGGATATATGGACTTCGTGGTAAGGAACTTGAAGAAGCAATTCAACATGTTTTAGAAATAGTTGGATTAAAAGAACGTCACAAGGATTTAGTTAAAACATATTCTGGTGGAATGAAACGTCGTATTAATATTGCAGTTGCGCTTTTACATCAACCAGAGATTTTAATTATGGATGAACCAACTGTTGGAATTGATCCACAATCACGCAGTTATATTTTAGAAATGGTCAGGCAATTAAATAGAGAAAAGGGGATGACAGTATTATATACAAGTCATTATATGGAGGAAGTGGAGCGTCTTTGTGACCGTGTATATATCATGGATCATGGTCAAGTCATTGCTTCAGGTACAAAAGACGAATTAAAAAGTATTCTTTCAAATGAAGAGACTATAATGATCGAGATTAACCAACCTTCGCCTGAGCTTTATGATGCAATACAAGAAGATAAAAGAATTCAAAAAATAACTAAGACAGAAAAAGGATTTAAGCTAATTGTATCTAAAGGAAATAATATACTAGCAAGTATCTTTCATACTGCAGAGAAATACAGTGTCCAAATCATAAATGCCAATGTGCAAACACCAACCTTGGAAGATGTTTTTTTACATTTGACTGGAAGGAAACTTAGAGATTAGGGAGGAATCAAAATGTGGGATTTTCTAAAGAAAGATTTACTTATCCTTGTTCGAGATCGTGCCGAATTGATCTTATTATTGTTGATGCCGTTTATTCTAATCTCTATTCTTGGCTTTGCACTACGCGGATTGATGACTGGTGATACGGAAGTACTTCGTATGCAAGTTGCGATAGTTCAGCAAGATCAAGAAGCAGAAGGGATTGCTCAATTTCAAAATGACCTAGAAAAGCAAAATTTTTCAAATCAAATGGCAACTCAAATGGATAAAGCTGCATCAGAAGTTTTACCTTATCAATTGCTAGGTGAAGTATTAGAGGATGATAGTGTTCGTGCGATGATAGAAGTGATCGAAATGAATAAAAGGGAAGCTGAACGAGCATTGAAGGAAGAAACTATTGAAGCTATCTTAATTCTGCCAGAGAATTTCACTTACCATACATTGAAAAAGATGTTTTTAAACATAGGCGAAGGTAGTCAGTTAGAATTACTTGTTCAACAGGAAGGTGAACTCCAGGCAGGAATTTTTCAAAATATTATGGAAAGCTTTACGCGCTCGGTCAATTTTGAATATGCGATTGCAACAGCATCCGGCGGGCAGGATTTAGAGACAGGCGTTAGGACAGAAAATTTAGGAGAGGTTGAGACTATTTCTACGCGTGACCCAGTCACATCATTTCAATACTATACACTCGCAATAGCTGTCATGTTTGTGATGTATGTTGCATCTACAATTGGAATTAGGGCATATATGGAGAAATATCAGTATGTTTTTAGTCGGATTATTTTAGCAGGGAGATCACCATTTGCGTATTTAAGCGGAAAGTTACTATCAACGATCGCAATTGTCATTATCCAATTGTTCATTCTTTTCACTTTATCAGCTTTTATATTCCAATCTTTCGATGGTGAAAGCTTATCTTTTTGGGGAGGCGTGTTACTAATTTCAATTGTATTGGCAATTTGTGTTGGAAGCTTAGCGACCCTATTAACATCACTATCTGTTCGCTATGATAGTAATAATATAAATGTTGTCTTTTCTGGTGGAGTTGTCACCTTATTCGCATTAGTTGGTGGTAGTTTTGTACCTGCCTCGCAATTCTCGAGTTTTTCTAGTGGAATTGGAGAATGGACACCAAATGGGGCAGCGTTATCTGCATATACAAAATGGTTGCAAGGTGCCGAGTTAATAAATTTACTACCTGAACTTAGTCGGATTATCGCGATAGCTGTTATCCTGTTTCTAATTAGTTTTGTAATTTTCCCGAAAAGGAGGTCTGCAAAATGAAATCCGTATTACTATTACAGTTTACTAGATTGAAGCGAGCCCCTGCACTGGTTTTGTCCTTTTTTATACTGACTATCATATTTGTTGCAATGTTAGCGGGTTCTGAATCAGAAGCGAAAATTACAGTATACACATATAGCGAAACATTAGATACAAATGAAGTAACAAATTGGGTAGCCACCCTTAATCAATCAGATGGATATGATTTTCAATTAGTGGGAAGTTCTGAGGTTAAAGAGCTTATTGAGACTGGAGATATTAACTTTGCGTTACAATTAAATAACTGGAATTACAAGTTTTTAGTTGGCACGGAAGATGAAGAACGAATAGCCGTAGAACAGTATGTAACGCAGGTGTTTAGAGAAGAAATACGTTTAAATGAACTTGTAGGTAAATCAGAAATCGATAAAATAAAATTTCGATCAGAAGTCAAATTGGCAATGGAAAATCCAGTAATAACTGTTAAAACACAAGCCCTAGAAGAAAGTAGTGAAGCTAGTACTCTTTCAGGAAATTATCAACTATTGTTTGGTACGGCGTTACACTTTTCTATTTATACGGTCTTGTTTAGTTTAATGAATATTGTTGATGAGAAACGTCAGGGCACTTGGGATCGCTTAATATTATCACCAATTCGTAAATTGCAAATATATTTGGGTCATTTATGTTACTGTTTTTTAATTGGTTTTCTACAAATCACTTTTGTATTTCTATTTTTTGATTATGTTTATGGTTATGATTTTGGTTTTGGCCCCAACTTCGGTGCCATCTTATTAATTATAGGTAGCTACATTTTTTCTATAGTCGCACTAGGCATGCTTGTGATGGGATTAGTTAAATCAACCCAACAGCTACAGGCAGTCAATCCACTTATTGCAACAGGAATGGCAATGTTAGGTGGTGCATTCTGGCCACTTGAAGCAGTTTCTAATCAGTTATTGCTTGCGTTATCAAAAGGTATGCCAATATTTTATGGAATAAAGGCACTAGAAGAAGTAATTATATACAATAAAGGAATTATGGAAGTCCTCCCATCAATCTCGTTTATGCTATTGTTCGGTGTAATTTGTATGGGAGTTGGAGTTAATTTAATGGAACGAGTGAAAGGTTAGCTTGATTACTCCTTATCGTTATGTAGATAGGGAGTTTTGCTATGTCTGTAATGAGTCTCTATTCGAGTATTTCAACTATAAATACATTGCAACTTCCTTCATTTACCTTTATTCTAATAAAAATGGAGGGGTGTTTATGAAATTCGTATTATTATTTGGACCACAAGCAGTAGGAAAAATGACTATTGGACATGAGTTAGAAAAGGTGACAGATCTAAAACTCTTCCACAATCACATGACGATTGAATTAGTTAAACCGTTTTTTGATTTTGGTACACCTTCGTTTGAGCGTCTTGTACATTTATTTCGAAATGAAATTTTTCAAGAAGTTGCAGCTAGCGAAATGCCTGGGTTGATATTTACATATGTCTGGGCATTAGATCAACAGGAAGATTGGGATTTTGTTGAAAGAGTGAAAACAACTTTTGAGGAAAAAGGTGCTGAAATTTATTTTGTTGAACTGGAAGCGGATCCAGAGGAACGAATAAAGAGAAATAGTACACCACACCGATTAGAGCACAAAGCAACAAAACGAAATATCGAACAATCTGAAAAAAACTTGCGTGAAACAATGGAGCAATATCGTTTAAATTCAAATGAAGGTGAAATTAAACAGGAACACTATCTTCGTATTAATAATACCAATCTGACTGCAGAAGAAGTCGCGAAAGAAATTAAGGAAACATTTGATTTATAATAATGATAAAGGTAAAGGCGTACTTGATTTGATATCAAGTGCGCTTTTTTATTAAGCAATACCATTAAATTAGTATTAAAATAGGACTTCCGAACCTTTATAGGAACAAATGTTCTGTTTTTGGCAAAAACATGCTATACTACAAGCAAATAATTTTCTATTTGGACAGGTTTATTAGTCTCAATAACAAGGAGTTGAAGCTTGTGGGTGTATATGAAAGTTTTATGGTATTGTTTGGGTTTGGTACGTTTTTGATTGCATTACTTGCGTTGATCGTTACCTTGATTAATAAAAAGTAGACCTAACTATTTATCTGGTGGCCAAGTGAGATCTATCGTATGTAATGCTTACCACTATTGCTAAATGCTTTAGTAAAAGCATTTGTCAATGCGCCCTAGGATAGCTGTGGTTTTTGTATTTAATCCGTTTATTTAAATAATCAGTTGACCGGTGTGGTCTAAAATACTATAATGAAACCAATCGACCATGATGGTCTAAAGAGGTGAACCCAATTATCGATAAATTTGCTGGCTTGGACAAGGAAAAACAGAAGCGAATAATAAATGCAGCTCTAGAGGAGTTTGCTGAGCGAGGATATCAGGAAGCGTCAACAAACCGTATAGTTAAAGCGGCTGGTATTGGAAAAGGGATGTTGTTTTATTATTTTAAAAACAAAAAGACATTATACCATTATTTATTGACCGATAGTTTAGATATAATGCTTAATGACTTTTTAGAGGAAATAGATATGAATGAAACAGATTTTATTGAGCGATTACATCAAATTGCTAGAATAAAACTAAAATTATTCATCAAACATCCTCATGTGATTAATTTTCTCGGTACATTCATGTTAGCTCAAGAGGATAACTTACCTGTAGATATCTCAGAAAAATATCAACGACTACAAACGATAGGATTTAGCAAAATGTATGAAGATATTGATCGTAGTTTATTCCGAAGTGATATAGATGTTGAAAAAGCATTCCAATTAATTAGATGGGGAATCGAGGGTTATCAAGAGGAATTAAAGATGCGTTTAAAAGGTAAAAAATTTAATGCGAATGATTTGGAAGCCCATTGGAAGGAATTCTATCAGTATCTAGCTATATTAAAAACTGTTTTCTATCAAAAGGGAGATTCAGGATTATGACCATTTTGCAGGTAAACAATGTGACGAAGAAATTTGTTGAGTTCACGGCATTGGACGGGGTTAATTTAGAAGTAAAACAGGGAGAAATTCACGGATTTATTGGTCCGAACGGTGCGGGTAAATCAACAACGATTCGTGTACTACTCGGTTTACTACAAGCAACCTCAGGTGAAGCGAAAATTTTCGGGAAAGATGCCTGGCGAGACGCTGTGGAGATTCATAAACGATTGGCTTATGTACCAGGTGATGTTAATCTATGGCCGAATTTAACAGGTGGCGAAGTAATCGATCTGTTTTTAAAAATGCGTGGTACTGCAGTTAACCAATCGAAACGTATGGAGTTAATTGAGCGATTTAATCTTGATCCATCAAAAAAATGTCGAACTTATTCGAAGGGTAATCGGCAAAAGATAGCATTAATTGCTGCTTTTACAGCTGAAGCAGATTTATATATTTTAGATGAACCGACATCAGGTTTAGATCCTTTGATGGAACGAGTCTTTCAAACATATGTTGAAGAAGCGAAAGAACAAGGAGCAAGTGTCTTATTATCGAGCCATATTTTATCGGAAGTAGAACGTTTATGTGATCGTGTTGGAATAATTCGAGAAGGAAAAATGATTGAAACAGGGTCATTAACTGAATTACGTCATTTAACTCGTGTTCGCTTAGTTGTAGAAACAAATGAACAAATAAGTGCACTAGCAACAGTCAAAGGTGTCCATGATCTACAAGAACTAGGGAAACGAGCGTATATATTTCAAGTTGATGCTGAAGAATTAAGCCATGTAATGGAATACGTCAGCCGTTTTGGAATTGTGAAATTGGAGAGTACACCACCAACCTTAGAGGACTTATTTATGCGTCATTATGAGGGAGAGATGCAGTAATGACTAATCAATTAATCGATCAGTCAGGTGTATTGTTTCGTTTTTTAGTAAAACGTGAACGGGTTAAGCTGCCAATATGGATCATGTCTATTTTAGTGACAACACTTTCGGTAGCAGTTGCATTTACTGGTTTGTATCAAAGTGTTCAAGAACGACAAGCAATGGCAGAAACAATGCGTAACCCTGCAATGGCAGCATTAGTTGGTCAGGGGTATGGATTGGATAATTATACTGATGGTGCAATGATGGCGCATCAAATGTTATTGATAACAGCAGTTGTAGTAGCGATTATGAATATATTATTAGTTGTTCGGCTCACAAGAGCGGACGAAGAAGATGGTCAGCTCGAAATGTTACGTGCCTTGCCAATGGGTAGATTAGCGCAAACGTATGCTGTTATGATTTTAGTGGTAGGTACAAATGTAGTGATGGCATTTTTAGCAGCAGTTGGCTTATCTGTTCTAGGGATAGATACGATTAATATAAGTGGCTCTTTATTATATGGCGCTGTCTTAGGAACAACGGGGATTTTCTTTGCAGCGGTAACAATGCTAGTTGCACAGCTTTCCGATAATTCGAGGGGTGCAATGATGCTCGCATACACTGTGTTGGGTGTATCTTACTTCATTCGAGCAATTGGCGATGCCGGTAACACAACAATATCTTGGTTTTCACCATTAGGCTTATTGATGGGTGCAGAAGTATATGTAAACAATTATTGGTGGCCCGTATTAGTGACATTGATTGTTTCGGGGCTAGTTATTGTAATGGCATTTTTTCTCAATCAAATACGAGATATAGGATCTGGCTTTTTGCCATCTCAGTCTGGTAAAATGCATGCATCACGCTTTTTGCAAACACCATTAGGTCTAGCGATGAGGCTTCAACGCACACCTATTATTGCGTGGACGATAGGAATGTTTGTTATTGGAGCGTCATACGGATCCGTGTTGGGGGATTTGGATACATTTTTTGAAGAAAATGAAGTGATTAAACAAATGCTGTCATCTGGAGAAGAGATACCCATGACGGAACAGTTTCTATCAATGCTAATGGTAATTATGGCAATGATTGCAACTGTACCAGCAGTTATGACATTGGTTAAAATAAAGGCTGAGGAAAAACAACAACGAACAGAGCATTTATTAGCAAGAGCAATATCAAAACCGAGACTATTAGCCAGCTATTTGATTATTGCATTTCTTACTAGTATTGTGATGTTAGCTGTATCCGTGCTTGGCTTAGCCTCAACTGGTTTAGCGGTGTTGGAAATCGATATTTCGTTCACAACATTGCTACAAGCTATGATAGTTTATCTTCCGGCCTTGTGGGTGATGCTTGGAGTTACTACTTTATTGATTGGAATAGGACCAAGGTTCAGTGCATTTAGCTGGTTCTATCTTTTGTATGCCTTCTTTGTAGTCTATTTAGGCGGATTACTAGAATTCCCAAAATGGCTAGCTAATCTATCACCGTTTGCGCACATACCACAGCTACCAGTAGAGGAAATTAACTATTATTCCTTAATTAGTTTGACTGTAATTGCAGGTGTATTAATACTAATAGGGTTTATTGGATATAGAAAAAGGGATGTACAAGGATGAAATAAGTTCTTGAAGAGAACAGATAAATAGAAAGAAGTCACGGCATCAGCTGTGGCTTCTTTCTATTTATCGGACGAACGCAGAAAATAATTGTTTATGTAACCATTTTCATGTAATGTATACCTGTATCTTTATAGTCAGGGCATTAATCATGGGTTTAGTATTGGCGATTTTCATTAAAAATAGTGATTCAGTAAGAAATGAAGAAGTGTAAATAGTTTAAAACAAAACTTTATCAAGGAGAACTAACAAGCGGTGAGTGAAGAGGATCCCAGTGCTTGAGTTTTCATTTTATATGATGCTGATAAGCGTATTTGATAAGAGGTGATGAAAGTGATAAAAGCAGTTCTGTTTGATCTTGATGGTACATTATTAGATCGAGATACAACAATTAGGAACTTCATTGAGGATCAATATGATCGATTTCGCCATTACTTATATACTGTACCAAAACGTAATTATGTTAATCGCTTTATCGAGTTAGATCAGCATGGTTATGTATGGAAAGATAAGGTATATAAAGAATTAATTGAAGAATACCATTTCGCTGAGTTAACGTGGGAGAGTATGTTAGAAGATTATCTTCTGCACGTCAGTGAACATGCAGTTGCCTATAGTGGCTTAAATGAAATGATTAAAACGCTAAAGAGAAGCGGTTATCATTTAGGTATCATCACGAATGGTAAAAGCGTATTGCAAATGAATATGATAGAAGTATTAAACATAAAGTCGTATTTTGATGTGATACTTATATCAGAATCAGAAGGTATTAAAAAACCTGACCCACTTATTTTTCAAAAAGCGCTTATTTCACTGAAAGTTAGACCAAATGAAAGCATATATATAGGAGATCACCCTAAAAATGATGTCCAAGCAGCAATGTCTATTGGCATGCAAGGAATATGGAAAAGAAATAATAGTACGGCTATAATTGACGCGGATGCAGTTATTGATAATTTGGCAGAGATTCCTAGAATAATAGAGAACATTTCTCATCCTTGATAATAGATTGTTCTTGCTGAAAAGATAAGAATGGATTTGAAAGGCGGGAGGATAAAATGTATATCGTATTTGATATAGGAGGAACCTTTGTAAAGCATGCTCTTATGAGTAGCGACGGAAAAATCATTAATGAAGGTAAATTTTCAACACCAAACAACAGCACAGATGTATTGATTGATCAAATGGTGGAAGTATTTAAATCGTCAACTGATCAAGTAAAGGGAATTGCAATTAGTTGCCCAGGTATGATAGATGTGGATAGTGGAATAGTCTATCATGGAGGAAGTTTGACGTATTTACATAAGCAAAATTTATCTGAATTAGTAAGAAGTCGTTGCGGTGTTTCTGTATCAATAGAAAATGATGGAAAGTGTGCAGCGTTAGCTGAACTTTGGTTAGGTAGTGTAAAGGGGTATAAACATGCAGCTGTCCTTGTTCTCGGAACAGGTGTAGGCGGTGGTTTAATTATTGATGGAAAACTACATCGCGGAAGCAATTTAGCGGCAGGTGAAATGAGCTATATTATGGACGGTTTCAAATTGGAAACAAATAAAGCGACGTTTGTTGGCTTATCCGGTTCTGCTGCTAGAATGGTTGACACAATTGTTAAAACTAAGAATTTAAGAGAAAATGATGGAGAAGCTGCGTTCTCATATATTGTTAATGGCGATGAAGAAGCAACAAATGTATTTAACGATTATTGCAAAAGTATAGCTGTTCAGATTTTAAACTTACAGTATGTACTTGATCCAGATATCTTCGCAATTGGTGGTGGAATTAGTGTGCAACCAATTTTGTTAGATGGGATTAAGCAAGCAATTGAAGATATTAAACATGCTAATCCAATGCATGTTGCTACACCTTATGTTGTTACTTGTAAATTTCGTAGTGCGGCTAACCTTTATGGGGCTTTGTATCATTACTTACAACAATATGAAAAAGTGGAATAGAAAGCGGTACCTAAAGATACAACGATTTTCTTTAGGTACCGTTTTTATTACTGGAACTCTTCTAAATCTATTCCCATAAGAATTCAACGACAACTTTGTCTACTCCAGTATGTTCGTGTAGCCCAGAGTGTGTTGCGGTTTCATCATAAAAAATTTCTTTCTGCATTTGTTTCTCTTGTACGATATCTTCAATGCCTAAAGCACTTGATAAGCTAACAAGACCGTCTGTATCAGTTTCGTTTATTACCCCAGCAATGGCTAATACAGGTACCTGGGAGTTAAAATAATGTTTGTTTTTTATTAACTCTTCAAGTGCACTAGACTGTGTTTTTAAATCCACGGCAGCTTCACCACTATTTACTAAAAAGTAATTCGCTTGATCAATTCCTTTAAAAGGACTGCCTATCACAACCAGTTTTTGGATAGAAGGTGTTTGTGCTTCCTCTGTGTTTGTTAATATGAAGTTTGTTGCCGTTAAACCGCCCATAGAGTGACCAACTAAATTAACCTGTTGTATACCATAAACATCATATAAACGATGAAGTATGTCATGAACCCATTCAGTTTGCTGGTTTATGCTAGCTCTATTCTCTTGGAAAATCACTTGAACAAAAGGGTTCTCTTTTTCTGTTAGGTTTCCACTGATTGAAAGTTCTCCATTTGATAATACACGAATTACCATCGTTTTTGATCCTACTTTTTGCTCTTCCAAACGAGTCAACATATTTTGAAAAGAACTTGGCCCACCTTTAAATCCATGAATAAATAAAGTTGGGGTAATTTCTGAGGTATCTTTTGACTGTATAGGATTAGAGTAAACCAATGCAAGACAAGTGAAGGAAAAGATAACAATTAGTATAGATACTAATTTACTTCTCTTAGATATGAATTTCTGCATTGGCTCTCATCCTTTCTAAAATAAACGTAACTATCTGAAGTTGTTTTCTAAATAATCTAATGCAATAATAACATCTTTTGTACTAAAATCACCCATTAATTGTAGCGATTCTTTAGGATTAATTGCGTGCTCAGCAATTATATTCCTTGCTTTCGTTTGATTTGTAGTAATGCCTAAATCCGTAAACTTAGTAGGAAAATCTAGCTGTGTATAAAAGTCTACTAATGAAGTTATTTCATCTACACGTTTTTCAATTGCAAGTTGGACTAGTATGCCGTAAGCTACCTTATGTCCGTGTAATATGTGATGTGTCTCATTAATATAGCTTAATCCATTATGAATAGCATGTGCACCTGCTATTCTACCATAGCGTCCAGCAAATCCACCAACAGTTCCTGATAACATAATAATAGCTTCGATTACTTTTGTGAATGCAGGTGTGACTTCCCCTCGTTCACTACTCTTGACTGCTTGATTACCATCTTCAAGTAAGATGTCTCGTAAGTAAACAGACTGATTTAGACCTGCTTGAACCATTAAAGACTGTGCTTTTTCATCAGCAGCATAACGTATAATAGCTTCAGCTTCATACCATTTTGCAAGTGTGTCTCCAATCCCGCTTTTTAGATAAGTAATAGGTGCGTTTATTAAAAAGGCAGGATCAATTAAGGTGAGCGAGCTTGAATTGGTATGGTATGCAACCTTAAGGAATGCACCATCCGGAGTATAGATAGCACTTAACGGTGTCGCTGCAGCACACGTTCCGGCTACTGTCGGAATAGTCATGAATTCTATCTCTAGTTGATCAGCAACTGATTTTGCTGTGTCTAATATGATTCCGCCGCCAATTCCAATTATTACGTCAGCTTGACTTACTTTACTTGCAATATCTTTAATTGCTTTTGGTGAACTATATCCGTCATGTTGAATCACTGTCACATTATTAGGGACAGCTTCAACGTAATCAATAAATGCTTGATAAGATTTAAATCCGGTTACAATTGTTGGGTTAGTAAATCCTTCTATAAATTCAGCGAAATTCTTTAGTATTCCATCCTGACAAATATAACGATTTGGACCACTTCTTACAATATCCTCTGGTTGAACGCTCATTGTTATTTCCTCCTGTACAATAAATAAATTACTTTCTATTGTACAGCTTCTACTTTAACAAAAACATAGATTATGCATGTTTATTTAAAAAATTATAAACACCCTCCAAAACAATGCCTTGCTTAACAGTAATCATCAACTGAGACGTAACAGAATTACTTGACCCGCTTCTCAAGTAAAATTGACTCCCTTTCCGCAGGCACGGCTTCAGCTAACTCGAAAACTAAGAACGTTTCCGAGTGGATCTTCAGCCCGTGCTGTTCCTGCAGGAGTGTCGCCAATTTCACTTGATACGCTAGTTAGAAGAAATAAACAACAATATTCACTATGAAGAATTAGGTTATCCAGGAATGAAGCAAGTGGCCTTTCTGTGGGCATAGTCTCAAGTTTCATTGGTAAAGAAAAACACTTTACCAAGTAGAGATTCAGCTTTTGGGGTGCATCACAATTACTCATCCCATCGAAAACATGTGCTGTTCCCACTAGAGTTTCATCCATTTGCTTCCTTCGCTAGCTTGAAGAAAAACTGTAATTGTAATGTAGAATATAAACAATTGATAAGCTTGTCTTTAAGCTAAAGTGTCATTATTCCATACGCAATCATCATGTAGAATCTGAACTAGCTTTGGAAATATACGTAGACTCCTGTGGGAACAGCACGGGCTGAAGATCCACTTAGTAAAGCTTTTTTTGCTTTACTAAGTTAGCTGAAGCCGTGCCCCATAGTCGTCAAGCTAAGCACTACGGTTTAAAGAACTAGAAAAATACGATACCCTAACGGATAAGAAATAGTTATTTGGAGGGGATGTCGATGTATTTCAAGAAAGAAATGGAGCCATTTATTCAAGGCATTCATCAAGTGTTATCAGTCTCTGAGGTGCGTCAATGGGCGCGTGAAATAGGCTTTGTTCAACGCCAAAATAAATTAAAGCCAGAAGATTTCTTAAGTATTTGTGCCTTTTTAAAAGAAACAGTAGGCTCTAGTGGTTTGGGGAATCTATGTTCAAGTATCACGCGCATATCCGGTGCGGATATATCTAAACAGGCCCTACATCAACGTTTCGATGCGAAAGGTGTTGCCTTTCTCCAGGGGATTTTTAATCAACTAGCTGAACAACAAGCTATTTTTATGCGTCCATTATATATAGATCATTTATTTTCTCGTATCCGTATTTTAGACGCCACTTCTTTTGGTGTACCTAAAAATGATCCAGATCACCCGGATGGTGCCAAAATCCAATTAGAATATGAACTATTTGAAGGGAAATTTCTGCATACATTCCTTTATGACCAAACAAAAAGCGACCAACATGCAGCACGGGAATTGGCAGACACAATTGAACCAGGAGATCTTATCTTGCGCGATTTGGGTTACTTTTCTGGGGAACACTTGAAGAAAATAGATCGTGCAGGTGGCTTTTATATCTCACGTGTCCCTGCCAATATGACGTTTTGGACATGGGATAAAAAAGGGAAGATGATGCAAATCAAACCAGAAGAAGATGCAAAAAAATTGGGACATGGAGAAGCGATAGATTATGGGCACATTCAAATCGGAAAGAAAGGGAAAAACACACTCCAAACACGTCTGGTCGTGCAACAATTAACCGAGGAACAAAAAAAGAAAAGAGAGGGGTATTTACAAAAGAGAAGGCGGAAAGGGGGTCACACCCAATCCGCCACCAAAAAAAATCAAATCCAAATCCTTGCCACCAATATAACATCGGATCAGGTAGAGATGCAAGAGCTATATCCGATTTATTCGTTGCGTTGGCAAGTGGAAATTCTATTTAAAACATGGAAATCATTGTTTCATATCGACAAGGTGCGCGCAATGAATCCTGAACGGTTTGCGTGCCATTTATATGGTACGTTAATTCATATTCTTCTATCATCTATGATTGCTTTTCAATGTCGGTATTATCTTTATCAGAAGCATCAGATCGAAAGCAGTGAGTTCAAATCTATCGATCATGTGAAAAGTGCCATTGAAGAGGATCAAGGCCAAGCGTTGTATCATAGCGATTCCTTTATTACATTGATAAAGAATATCTATCAAAATGTCTACAGGCATGGAAGGAAAGATCATCGCTATAAGCATAAGAGTCCTTTTGATATTCTAAATCTTGCGTATGAAAGAACCGTTAAAGCAGCATAGAACAACTGTATAAAATTTCCACAATAAAGCAGGAAACGCTTCTTATTTACCTTGTTGTAAAATAATTCAATATTTAGTAAAAAGTTGTTTGGACACTGTTTTGTTTTTCTATATTTTATCCTTAGCTTGACGGCTATGAGCCGTGCCCACGGAAAGCGGAGTATACTTCCAAGGCGGTATGTTACGTCGCAGTTTCTATCACTTGCGATGTTACAGGGTAATGCGGCTTACTAATAAACAATAAAAAAGAGCCTTCGGTTAAGGAAGGCTCAAAAGTTAATGTGTTTGTTGTGAAAAATATTGATATGCTTCCATTGTTAGAGTAACGCCTTGTGCAAATGCGGCGCCTCCACCTAATGCAGCACTTACACCGATAGTTTCGGTAATTTCTTCTTCAGAAGCACCATGCTCAATGGCACCTTTCGTATGGTAGATAATACAATATTCGTCTTGAGCATAAATACTGATTCCAAGTGCAATAAGTTGTTTTTCTTTTTCTGCAATAGAACCACCTTCAAAACAAGCATCTGTAAAATCCATATAATGTTGGGTGATCTTAGGTAAATGCTCTTTTAAATGACTTGTTCCTTCTTTGTAGTCAAAAATAGCTTGATCAAAAAAATTTTCAAAGGTTTCTTGTTGAGGTTCTTCCATTTCATCCCGCCTTTTATTTTCAATAATAGTTAGAGTTTACAATTAGAAAAAGATTATACGTAGAATCTGTTTTCAGTTTAAAAAAGCATGTAAAGGGTAACTAATTACTATAGATGAGCTTTATATTTAAGGAGATGATAAGAATATGGAACAAAATAAAGATGTAGAAATAGAGAAGAGAGAGAAGAAATCTGATTCGAGTAAGGTAGGTGTAGCGTTAATAAAATATACTACCTATCTAATTATATTTTTTGGTATTATATGGTTTTTAATTACTTATGTATTTGGACAACTTTTATAAGGAAACGGAAGCGCCATAGTGAGCCTGCTATGGTGCTTTTTTAATTCCGATTCAAACCTTTAACAAAAATCTCACTTCAAAATTGACGGGATTGAAACGGTTTAAGCGGGATTAAGAGGAGATTAACAATCCAATTGATTTAACTAATAAGCCGTGATGGAGAGTGAAAATCCGCACTAATTGGAGTTTCAGTTTGTTTAATATACTGTGTTTTTGAGTATCAAATAGATTGATGTATGTTATTATTATTATGTTATAGGAACAGCTTAAGGCGTATTGTTGTTGGGACAATAGCGCAAAATAAAGTCATCAAAAGATAAGTAAGGAGAATAACAATGAAGGAATTATTTCTAAGTTTAGTGGCAGGCATGATTATTGGTATCGTATTTAAGTTTTTACGGCTACCATTACCAGCTCCACCAGTTTTAGCAGGGGTTTTAGGAGTTGCGGGTGTATATTTTGGTGGAACTCTGGTAGATTGGATATATAAAACATTTTCAATGTGAAAGGATTGATAACATGGAAGAATTAGCTAATAAGATTGATCATACAATTTTGAAAGCTGATACGACGAAAGCGCAAGTATTACAAGTATGTGAAGAGGCAAAAGAACATGGTTTTTATTCTGTTTGTATAAATCCTACTTGGGTAGAGGAAACCAATCAAGCTTTAAGCGATTCAGACGTTAAAGTATGTACTGTTATTGGATTTCCTTTAGGAGCAACTACATCAGAAGTAAAGGCAATTGAAACTTCTGACGCAATCCGTAAAGGTGCTAATGAAATTGATATGGTTATTAATATTGGCAAGTTGAAGAGTGGCGATTATACGGTTGTAGAAACAGATATAAAAGCTGTTGTAGCTGCAGCAAAAGACAAAGCATTAGTAAAGGTTATTATTGAAACGTCCTTGTTAACAGATGAAGAAAAAGTAAAAGCATGTGAACTTGCAGTACAAGCTGGGGCTGATTATGTAAAAACTTCTACTGGCTTTTCGACTGGAGGAGCAACTGTCGAAGATATCGCGTTAATGCGTAAAACAGTAGGACCAAATATTGGTGTTAAAGCTTCTGGTGGGGTACGTGATCGTGAAACAGCGATAGCGTTGGTAAAAGCTGGTGCATCTAGACTGGGAGCAAGCTCTGGTATTGCGATTATAAAAGATGAATTAGGAACCAGTGATTATTAACTAAAAGTTGGAAATAGGATGTATATTCGCTTGTAAAGCGTATGTGCATCCTATTTTGTTAGATGTAACAACCGAAATTAAGATTCTAGAGAAACAAAGTCTCGTCAGCAAAAGAAAAACCTATTGCTTAATGAATTCTGATTTATAATGTAGCATATAAAAAACGTCTTTTGAGTATAATTCAAAAGACGTCATCATCCATAATAGTGACTTAGGAAACTGATTCGAATATTATTGGTGTTGGATCTGTATCCATGAATGGTTTATTATTGTTGCGTGTAGTTAATCTGTCAATCAAGGAAATGACTTTAAAAGTAATTAATATAACAGCTAAAAGAAGAAATAATAACATATTCAACTAGCCCCTTTCAAAACAAAAATGTTTAAATATAAATGAATTCCTCTATATAATACCAAATAATACGTATAAGTAAAGAAATATATTGAGATTCTTTTATATTCTTTTAATTACTTAACTATATGCTTGATTTCTCGTATTTATAAGTAACATAATCTAACAACTTCAAAAGGTAAAATCGAGCATAAATATTGCAATTTAAATTGAGTTATGCTATTTTATTTAGCAAAATACTTTTCTTTTGAATTAGGATTAGGAGGTAGAGAAAATGAGAAATGTCACTATAGAAAAGCTGTTTGTTCATCCAATTGTTCAAAAGTATGTCGGAAGATCCGGAATGGAACATGCCATCACAGTTGCCGAAAAAGCTGTTGATATAGCAGTTAAAAAGAATGTGAATCCAGATCTTGCAGCAAAAGCAGGTCTCTTACATGATATTGGTCATTATAAATGGTATCAAAATGGTGAATGGAACTTTGAACTTTATAAAGAAAATGATATTCATGCAATTAAAGGAGCAGAACGAGCACATAAGTTATTAGTAAGGTGTAACGAGAATTTGCAAGATGCAAAAGAAATTGCTTTGGCAATTTTACTGCACACAGATTCGTATTTACCAGATGGAGAATTGCATTTAAGGCCATTACAAAAAATCGTTGCAGAAGCGGATACTTCAGATGAAGAAACTGGTGGTGCACACCATTACCGAGAAATTGATTATGAAACCGCTCTTGATCGAGTTAAACGTTTAGACAGGAAAATAGACGATTTAATAAATATGACAGAAAATGCCGAACAACATAATTAATCCTTCAATCCCCTAAAATACCACTTACAATTAAGAAGAATAGTGCCAATAAACCTTTTGTCTGTTGCCTCTCATCGATTTCTTTATTTTTCTTTTAACAAGAAGAATAAAGAAAGTT
Organism: Paraliobacillus zengyii; assembly: GCF_003268595.1. Classification (NCBI taxonomy): domain Bacteria; kingdom Bacillati; phylum Bacillota; class Bacilli; order Caryophanales; family Bacillaceae; genus Paraliobacillus; species Paraliobacillus zengyii. Next base: position 295,223 of record NZ_CP029797.1, read on the forward strand.
ACATATCCTCTACATCAACTTGTAAGAGTGTAAAAAATCCCCTTTTAAAATACTAATATTACCTTTTGATAATTAAATTGTGATAAACTAAGGGAATAAATATAGAAAATTTTAGTGGACGCTCAATTTGGTTGCGAAGGTGTGATGGAGTGAAAGTAAAAAAACACATAAAAAAATTGGAACTATCTGAGCAAGAGTTCCGTCTTATATATGATCTATTCTATGACCGTGTGTATCGAGATGCTTATTTTGTTATTAAAGATAAATATTTAGCACAAGATATTGTCCAAGATACGTTTGTGAAGGTTTATAAACACATTGATAATTTAGAAAGTAGAGATAAGTTGGGTTCCTGGCTATCAACAATCGCAACAAGAACAGCAATTGATTTGATTCGCAAACAAAATACTTGGAATGGTATACCTACAGAGGATTTGGTGCTAGAGCATGTAAAATCGAAACATGAAATCGCAGCTTCAGTAGAGACGCTAGTTGTAAGTGGTATTATCCAAGAAGCTGTTATTGGAAAAATTGCAGAGCTTAAACCTGAATATAGAGAAGTAATGGTTTTAAAGTATATCCATGAATTAAAAGATAAGGAAATTTCGAAGTGGACAGACTTAAAAGAAGGAACGATTAAATCACGTATTCATCGAGCGAAATCAGAATTGCGTCAACTCATAAAACAAGACGAGTCATGTAAACATTTATTTGGTGGTGAACCGTTATGAAGCAGTCCAGCAAAAATGACATCATGAATGATCGATTTGTTCAAGACATTGTAAAAAAGGATTATGATCAGCCCCCAGAAGCTCCACTTTCAAAAGAAACAGTGTGGGAACGAATTAATGCAGACTTAACAGAACAGCAGGTTTCAAATTGGTTTTCGCGTAGAATAAATAACAAAATGCTAAGTGTGGCTAGTATACTTGTTATTTTGATTATCAGTTCACTGTTTTTTCATATAAAAGATGGGGAGGCATTTGGTTGGTTTACAGACTATTTTGTTACTAAACAAGGTTCAACAACACAGGTAACCAATCAATTGTCTGATGAACCTATAGAGGCAGAGGATCTGCCACCAGTCCCGTCAAAGGATGAAATAGAGGTAAAAGAGTTGATCCCGTTAGAAGAATCAATGAGCTTTGAGGAAGCGAAAGAAGTGGTTACCTTTTCCTTATTAAAACCTACTTATGTACCGGATGGCTATATATTGTCTGATGTTACGGTCATCACATTTAATGATCATCCACAAGAAGAGGTGATTTTATCTTATCAAAGTGAAGAAGAAATAGTCACTATAGGACAGGAACCTATTATGGGTGAACAGTTTTCTACTAATATAACTGTAAATAATGAAGATGCTGTTGTATCTACTATTGATGTTAATGGACAAGAAGCAACATATTTTGCTTTTAATGATGGGGTAGCTCAATTAGTTTGGATGCGTATGCGTACATTGATTACAATAGAAGGTTCGCTTGGACAAAGTGAGATGCAAAAGGTTGCCTCAACATTACAGTAAGAAAAGCCTATTATAGGCTTTTTTTATTTTAATAGTAACTACTCAGATTGGTGTTAAAGATAGGGAATAAGTATAGATGGGGGGTGAATTTTAATGAAAAGTCAGATGCCAACTGATATAGACGTTTTTTTTGGAAAACATGAGATAAAAATTAGTCGTCGATATGAATTCTATTATAATGTAAATGATATTTTAATAGCGTTGTGGTTTATTATTGGAAGTATTCTATTTTTTAAAGAAACTACTAGTTTTGCTGGAACATGGTTCTTTTTAATAGGTAGTGTTCAGTTATTGATTCGACCGGTTATTCGTATTATTAGAAGCGTACACTTAAAGAAATCGAATGAGAAACGTTCAAAACGATAAGTTACTTGTTAGATTTCTTTTCCTATATAATTTAACAAGTAAAATGAAGTATAAAAAATGTCATCAAATTGTTTTTTTATTCTTCAGAAAGTTCGTATGATTATGATAAAATAAGATATCTCATATGAGTGATTAATATATTCCGTGGTCAAAGGAGGAGCATTATGCAACAGGGTAATGAAGAACTAGCACGTGCAACGGGAAATGCTCAAGTCAGAACCTTAAGTTTCCGATTAGGAGCATTTGGAGCAGCTGTTCCCTTACTATTTTTTGTGGTGTGGGCGATTACCACTAGTGTATTAAAATTATCATCAGAAGTGGGTCTTGTAATGGGTGCAGTAATTGGTCTTACACTAGGTTTGTTTTTTAGTAAAAGCAAATGGGCTGATTATGCACAGGGATTATTTGAAGGTTTGACGCAACCAATTGGTGTGGTTGCGATGGTTGCTTGGTTTTACGCCGGCATGTTTGCCCAGGTTTTACAAGTAGGTGGTTTAGTCGAGGGACTTGTCTGGGTTGGGGCAGTAACAGGTTTTACCGGTGGATTATTCGTTGCGTTAACGTTTATTTTGGCAGCAGTATTTTCAACTGCAGTTGGGACAGGTTATGGTACGACTGTTGCATTTTGTACGTTAATGTATCCGGCGGGCGTTGCTACAGGGGCTGACCCGACGATGTTATTTGCAGCAATTTTAGCTGGTGCTGTCTTTGGTGATAATTTAGCGCCAGTTTCTGACACAACAATTGTATCCGCTACTACACAGGATGCTGATGTTCCTGGAGTCGTACGTAGTAGATTTAAGTATGCAATTGCAGCAGCAATTCCAACAGTTATTTTATTTGCCATCTTTGGTGGTGGAGGTAACGCATTAACTAATGAAACGGTGATTGGAGAATCTACAAGTCCAACAGGTTTACTTATGTTAATTCCATTTGCAATTGTATTAATTTTAGCTTTATCTGGTCATCATTTACTTACTTCCTTAACATGGGGGATTCTAGCAGCAATTGTTAGTATTGTTGTTTTCCCAATCGGTTCTTTTGAAGCAATCATATCTTTTAATCCAGATTCAGATGCAATTGTTGAAGGAGCACTAATAAATGGTATTACCGGTTACATGAACATGGCAATATTAATTTTATTAATTGTAGCAGCTGCACATTTAATGAAATTAGGTGGTACGATGGAGGCTATAACAGGAGCGTTAGTTAAGTGGATTAAGAAATCTGTCAGACGAGCTGAACTCTCTATTTGGGCAATTGTGGCGCTTTTGAATAGTGCAATTACAATTAATACGGCTGCAGAGATTGCAGCGGCTCCGTTTGTTAAAGAAATAGGAGAAAAGTATAAGATTCATAGCTATAGACGGGCGAATATGCTTGATGCGATTACATCAGCTTTAGGATATATCTTCCCTTGGGGTGCACCAGTTTTACTCGGTTGGTCTACTATTAATATGATGAAAGAAACGTATGAGTGGCTTCCAGTTGTAGCACCAACTGCAGTCTTTCCGTTTGTTTTTCAGGGTTGGTTCTTAGTGATTGTTATGCTAATAGCGGCATTGACAGGATGGGGCTTGCGCTACCAAGGAAAGAATGGTGAAGAATTAATAGAGCCACCAGAAGATGAATAAAGTATCTTAATGATTAAAATAAAAGCCAACTATGCGTTTAATCGCTAGTTGGCTTTTATTTTATGCTCTTTCTTCAAACAGTGTACTAATTTCTACAATCGTTTTAACTGCCTTCTCCATATTGTTAACTGATATATACTCATATTTACCGTGGAAGTTTTCTCCACCAGTAAATAGATTTGGTGTAGGTAGTCCTTTAAATGAAAGTTGTGATCCATCTGTACCACCACGGATAGGGTGAATTAGTGGCTCGATACCTAAATTCTGCATTGCGTCTGAAGCGGTATCAACTATTTCACGTACCGGTTCAATTTTTTCGCGCATGTTGTAATATTGATCAGACATTTCTAGGGACACAGCTTGGTTTCCGTGCTTCTTCTTAAATTCAGCTACAAGTTTTTCAATCACTGATTTTTTTGCACTAAATTTGGTTCGGTCATGGTCACGAATGATATAGTATAATTTAGCATCTTCTACGTCCCCTTGAAAGGAAAGAAGGTGATAGAAACCCTCATGTTTGTCAGTAAATTCAGGTGCTTCTTGAGCAGGTAGTCTGCTGTTAAAAGCAATAGCAATCTTTGTAGCACTTATTAGTTTATTTTTAGCTGTTCCTGGATGTACGTTGTTTCCTTTAAAAGTGACTTTAGCTGCTGCGGCATTAAAGCTTTCGTATTGTAGTTCGCCAAGAGGACCGCCGTCAACGGTGTAAGCAAAGTCAGCTCCAAATGCTTTTACATCGAATTTATGAGGGCCACGGCCAATTTCTTCATCGGGAGTAAAAGCTACACGAATTTTTCCGTGTTTCACTTCTGGATGTTTGATAAGGTAATCCATTGCTGTCATAATTTCAGCAACACCCGCTTTATTATCTGCGCCAAGTAATGTTGTGCCGTCTGTTGTTATTAATGTATGTCCTTGATATTTTTTAATTTCTGGATAGTCTTTCGTTTTCAATAGGATACCTAAAGATTCATTTAAAATAATATCATTTCCATCATAATTTTCGATAAGCTGAGGCTTAACATTTTTTCCGGTAAAGTCTGTTGCAGTATCAATATGTGCTAGAAATCCAATGGTTTGAACTTCTTTTTCCGTATTAGCAGGCAGTGTAGCCATTACATAACAATTCTCGTCAATCGTTACATCTTGCATACCAATTTCCTTTAGCTCATTAACTAATATGTGAGCTAGTGTCCATTGTCCTTCTGTTGACGGACAAGTATCGTTATTTTCATTTGATTGCGTATCAATTTTGACATATGTAGTAAAGCGATCTATTAGTTTCTTGTTCATTCTCAGTTCATCTCCATTTATTAGAATCCTTTTCATTTTAACACATTTATCCCGGTGTAACCGTCCATAAGACTTCCTCTGCAAAATAGGAAGTGAAACGAAGCAATTTAAGTGGGAGTTAGTGTATGCTAATACCCAGAATGGTTTAATTGATAAAATGGGGGAATAGCATGTCATGGCTAGAAGTGCCGCCTTTCAGAGAGAATATAAATTGAAATTAATAAATCTATTGACTAGCGTAATGAATTAAATTTTCACATTACGTCGTTTTTCTTGTTTGTGGTAATGCGTTGTTTGAAACCATTTTTCCCAATCTTCTAGTTCACCAGTAAGTACATGATTCTGATATTCCTTTGGTAGTTGATTAGCTGCATGTCCACCAATTAAATAGTCTAATTTAACGGGCTGCTTTTCAAGATATTCAATAAAATCTACAACGTAATGGATATGAGAATCCAATGTAACAGAAAAGCAAATCAACCGAACTTGGTTTATCTGAATTAATGACTTAATACTTTCCTTTGTCGTGTTTTCTCCGATATATATAACATCAACGCCTCTTTTTTTGAGAAATAATGAGAATAGTAGTAAGCCTATATTATGAAATTCATTTGGAGGACAGATTGCCAAGGCTTTAACATTTCCTTGTTCACTTTGCGTATCTTCAAAAAAACGCAGAATTTTTCGTTGTATAAAGTGACTAATAAAATGTTCTTGTGCAACACTTAGCTTCCCCGTCTCCCATTGATAACCAACATTATATAAAATAGGAATGAAAATTTGATGAAAGACAGTTTCATAGTCAAAATTTGCAAAGGCTGAATTGACGATTTCTGTAGCTGTGCTTGCATCATATTCAATAAGAGCTTCGTAAATAGTATCTATTAAATTGGAGAAGTTGATGTCCGAAGAAGAGAGTGATGTAAAGCTAGTTTGCGATGCTTGCTTTTCTTTAAAGGCAAGCATCGCTTGTCGGATTGAAATCATTTTATCTTCTTTTTCATCTAGAATCCATTTTAAATCACTTAGGTCTTGCTCGGAGTAAATTCTAGTACCCCCTTCTGTTCGGGTTGGTGTTATTACACCATAGCGATTTTCCCATGCACGTAAAGTGATAGGTGAAACGCCAAGCAATTCAGATATTTTTTTAATGCCATACATGTTTCCCACTCTTTTCTACAAGACAGTTAAATTTGTACTATTAGTATACCATTTTTATATGTAATCCAAAATCTATACAAAAGTTATACAAATATTATATAATTAGAGTAATAGATTTGTCACGGCGTATTCAGCATGAATAACTAGCTTTTTAGTGAAGAGGAGAAGATTGGATGAAGAAGAAAGTTATAGTAGTAGGTGCAGGTCCAGGAGGTTTGGCTGCAGCAATGCGTCTAAGTGCCGAGGGTTATCAAGTAAAGGTATTTGAGAAGCAACCGCATATTGGAGGGCGCACTTCAAAATTACAAGTAGGGGATTACACATTTGATTTAGGTCCGACGTTTTTTATGATGCCACAGATGTTGGAAGAGTTATTTGTGAAATCAGGGCGAAATTTGCATGATTATGTAGATATGCGAGAAATTGATCCACTCTATACACTCAAGTTTGGCGATGTGACATTCTTACCTAGCCAAGATCCTGAAAAAACAAAAGCTGAAATTAAACGGTTATTTCCAGGTGATGAAGAAGGGTATGAAAGATTTCTTCGGTATGAAGGAGAAAAATTTGATCGTGTTATTGCATTGTTAAAGCAGCCGTTCACAAAATGGAGTGATTTCTTTACCAAAGAAATGTGGCGAGCATTACCTAAGTTAAATGCTTTAGATACAGTATATGGACGTCTATCAAAGTATTTTAAAGATGAACGTTTAAAATGGGCCTTTTCTTTTCAATCTAAATATCTTGGGATGTCTGCTTGGGACTGTCCGGGTACATTTACGATTTTATCTTTTTTAGAACACCGTTATGGTTTATTTCATCCTATTGGAGGAGTAAACCAAGTTTGTGCAGCAATGGAGCGTGTAATTATAGAGTTCGGTGGAGAGATATTCACTGAAACAGGTGTCAAGCATGTCTTAGTTGAAGAAGGAAGTGCAACAGGTGTTTTGTTAGAAAATGGTGAAAGTATTTTTGCTGATGATGTCGTAATTAATGCCGATTATGGTTATGCGATGGCGAATTTATTCGACCAAGATAAATTAAAAAAACATACAAATGAAAAGGTAGATAAAAAACGTTTTTCTTTATCCACCTTCATGGTTTATTTAGGTATTGATCAGAAACTTGACTTGCCCCATCATATGGTACTATTTGCCGATGATTACAAACAAAATGTTGATGATATTACGAAGGAAGGCCGAATTTCAGATGATGCATCTATTTATATCCATAATCCGTCCAAACTGGATCCTACGATGGCACCAGAAGGGAAATCTGCGTTATATGTGTTAATGCCTGTTCCTAATTTAGATGCGAATATAGATTGGGAAGAAGAAAAACCGAGGTTACGAGAAAAAATAATCCGTCGCTTAGAGCTTGAGACTGGAATTAGTGACTTTAAAACCCATATCGAGGAGGAAAAAATTGTATCTCCTTTAGAATGGCAAAATGATTATTTCGTATATCGAGGTGCGACTTTTAATTTAGCGCATAATTTAGATCAAATGATGTATTTTAGACCGCATAATAAATTTGAAGATGTTGATCACTGTTTCTTAGTTGGTGGCGGAACTCATCCGGGAAGCGGCTTGCCGACTATTTTTCAGTCAGCAATGATTAGTTCGGATCTATTGAATAAACAATACGAAACGAAAGTAACGAAAAGTATTAAACGAGATATTGCCAAAGCGAAGGAGCAGGTATAATGGAGATCGCTATTGTTGGAGCTGGAATCGGAGGACTTACTGCTGCACTTTTATTAGAGAAACAAGGTCACAAGATAAGCATCTATGAGAAAGAAGATCGACTGGGAGGAAGAGTAGTCTTTCAGTCAAACGGTGAATTTACAATTGACCAGGGACCTACCATCGTACTGTTGCCAGATATGATCCGTGAAATTTTGGGTGAGGCAGGAATTGATCAAGAAGCAATTGAGTTCATTCCTTGTGATCCGCTTTACGATATTCATTATCCAGATGGAACGATTTATCGAAAATGGCGTGATCAAGTAAAACAACTAGAGGAAATTGAAAGATTGTTTCCTGGAGATAAACAGGGTTTTCTTCATTATACGGATGAAATGAAGAAGGTTTATCAGTTTGGTACAGAAGCCTTTTTATCTCGTATCTTTGGACGTAAACGGGATTTTCTATCCTATCAAAATATTAAATTTATTTTGCAGTCGCAATCCTATCAAAGTGTTACCAATTATTTAGCTAAATTCTTTAAAGATATTCGTTTGCGTCATGCATATGCATTACAAACGTTATACATTGGGGGCGCGCCACATCGTGTTCCAGCACTATACGGTTTAATTTCATATAGTGAGCATGCATTTGGTATTTGGTATGTGAAGGGTGGTTATGCAAGTTTAATACCTGTTTTAGAACAAGCTTGTGTAGAGCGGGGGATTGCTGTCCATAAACAAACAGCTGTAGATGAAATTATTGTAGAAAAGGACCGTGCTACAGGGATTAGAATAGACCAAACAATCTTCTCGTATGATGCAATTGTTTATAACGGGGACTATCCAATGATCAAGTCACTTGTTCCAAAAAAACATATAGAAAAGAAGAAGGTTAAACCCTCATCAGGCTGTGTGCTGGTTTATTTAGGGGTTAAGAAAAGATGGAAAAATGCAATTCCGCATCAATTTTTCTTATCAGAGGATTTCGATAGCTATATGAAAAAAGTGACAGAAAAGAGTAAGGTGCCAAATGATGCGTCATGTTATATGTTTAATCCAGTAACACTTGACCAAGACGCTGCACCACCAGGCAAGAGTGTTCTTTATATGCTAATCCCAGTACCTTCTAGTATGGAAGATGATCAAGAGGCTATCGAACATTTAATAGATACTCAAATTAGTAGGGTAGAACGTGCTAGTTTTCCTGGTTTACTAGAAGCAATTGAATGGAAGGATGTTCGTACTCCACGAGATGCTGAAGTAGAAGGATTATTTCAAGGAGGAAGTTTTGGAGTCGCACCGGAGATAAGACAATCAGGAGGGTTCAGATCTCAAATTATCCACCCTACTATTAAAGGTCTATATGCAGTTGGTGCGTCTGTGCACCCAGGTGGCGGTATTCCAATTGTCATGCAAGGTGCTAGATTGCTGAGTCAACACTTTGAGAGAGAGGTGGAGAGAAATGTTAGATGAGAATATAGCGTTAGCATGTAAAGCCATGATGAAAAAAGGTTCATCTAGCTTTTATCACGCTTTTAAATTTTTGCCCAAAAAACAACGAGAGGCTGTATATGTCATTTATTCCTTTTGTAGAATGATTGATGATGCAGTTGATGAGCCTGAAAATTCACCTTATTCATTAGATGAATTAGAACGGCTGTTTGACCATTTAGACACGGCAGAGGGACATTTTATCTGGCCGGCTTTACGTTGGGTAATAAAAGAATATGATTTGCCGAAGGAACCTTACTATATTCAAATTAGTGGTCAACGTTTAGATTATATTCGTACATCTTACCAGACAATGGACCAATTAGAAGACTATTGTTACAGGGTTGCTGGTTCAGTTGGTGAGATGTTAATTCCAGTCCTGCGTAGTGATGCGGATGAAACGTTAATAGAGGCTGGTATTTCTTTAGGTAAAGCCATGCAAATTGTTAATATAATTCGAGATATTGGTGCAGATAAGAAGCTTGGTAGAAGGTATGTACCACTTGAAATTATGGAAAAGTATAAGTATCAAGAACGAGAGTGGGAAAATAAGGTTGTTAATGATGAACTGAGAGAAGTAATCGAAGCATTAACTGATCAAGCAGATGAGTGGTTTAATGAAGGTATGCGTTATATAGATGCATATCCTCCTAAAAGCGCGTTATCGATGAAGCTTGCAGCTGGATATTATCGTGAAATCATACGGGTTGTTCGAGATAATAATTATCATGTTTTTACGGAGAGGGCCATTGTTACGAGTAAACGAAAAAGTCAATTGTTATTACAATTGACGAAATAGAGAGTGGGTTACTGTTATCGGAGGAGAGAAAAGATTCTTATTATATCCAACTTTTTTAATATGGTATACCATTGGCCTTATTCTACAATTGTTCTGGTATGTACCTACTAGTCTAGCATTCTCTAAAGCGCTTTTTCTTGTGTTTTATGCACTATGTTTAATTGAAATTTTTGGGCGAATATTTAATAGTTGGAAAATATTCTATGTAGGTGTCGGAGTCATCGCCCTGATAACTTTTGGTATTGAAGCAATTAGCGTTGCAACTGGTTATCCATTTGGTTCATATAATTATACTAATACGCTAGGCCATCTCATAGCGGGTGTCCCGTTTACGATAGCAATTGCTTGGGTGGGTGTCATTTTAAATAGTATGCTATTATCAAATCAAAAGTCGAAAACGAAGCGTGCAGTGGAAACTGGGGTTTGGGTAGTCGTACTTGACCTTATTTTAGATCCAGTCGCAGAAAAGTTAATTTTTTGGGAGTGGCATGGTACCGGAGCCTATTTCGGTATTCCACTATCAAACTTTATTACATGGTTTATTCTTTCAGCATTACTAACATATATTTTCCCATTATATAAGATTAACAAATCGATACATCGAAAAGGCGCACTTGTTTTTCAGTTAATGCTTTTCTTCTTTGGGATGCTTGGTTTTAAAACAGGCTTAGTAGCAATTGGGTGTTTGAGTATGCTGTTCATAATTCTGGTAGAAAGTAGGTACCGATATGATTACCGCGAAAAAAAGTAAATGTTTTTCGCAATTATTTTATTTTTATTTAAATAACTATTTATTAAAACGACACTTTCAATCTATTGTGGTCGAAGGCGAAGTGGATCCACTGCATAAGGGACCTGTTATTTATATAGCAAATCATAGCTCTTGGTGGGATGGATTATTGCTCTTTTACATGACACATCAGCAATCTAAACGTCACCATTATATTATGATGGACGAAGTTGGTTTGAATAAATATCCGTTCTTTCGCAAAATAGGTGCATTTTCTATTAACCGTGATCAACCAAAAGAAGTGGTTAAGTCTTTACGGTATAGTGAACAACTAATTAAACAAGGAAATTCGTTATGGCTTTTTCCACAAGGAGAAATTCAAAATCAGGAAATACGACCACTTCAATTTAAAACAGGTATTGGTTATCTATTAGAGCGCTTTGAACAAGTGACTATTAAGCCTGTAACTTTTTATTATGCTTTCGGAGAAGCGCAAAAACCAATTGTTTCTATTCGAATTGGCGATCCGTTTTTAGTAGAGGGTACGAGTAAAAGTCGAAAACGCTGGACCTCTTATACGCAAAGACTTATAGAAAAACAGGCAGATGCACAGAGGAAAGAAGTTATTACAAATCTTCATTTTGATCATTTGCCAAGACAGTATCAATTGATGAAGCAGAGTAAGTCGACAAGCGACCGTTTTGATAACTGGAAAGAAGGGGTGCGTAAGTGGACACCATTCTCCTAATCGTTATAGCTATTTTATCTTATCAATTGTTGTTCGTGTTGTGGAATCTTGCAACGTTTCCTTCTCTGAAAAAATCCGTTAAAGAAAGATATGAATCACCACGTCTTTCTGTATTGATTCCAGCGCGCAATGAAGAAAGAAATATCAAGGATTGCTTGAATTCTGTATTGAAACAAACGCATTTACCTGATGAAATACTTGTATTAAATGATCATTCTACAGATCAAACAGAAGCTATTTTAGAACAAATTGTGATAAAACAATCCCGTGTCAAGATAGTAGAAGGTGTTGCGTTACCGATTGGATGGATGGGTAAATCTTTTGCTTGTCAACAATTAGCTGATCATGCAAAAGGAGACTGGTTAGTGTTTCTTGATGCGGATGCTCGATTAGAAAAGGATGCATTAGAGAAATTACTCCCTTTGGTAGATAAGCAACAAACTGGAATAATTTCCGGTTTTCCTAGACAAATTTTAGGTACATGGATGGAAAAACTAGTTGTTACAATGATGCAGTTTGTGATCATTTGTCATCTTCCGATACGATATGTGCAAAAGGCAAAAAGTTCTCTATTTGCTGCAGCGCACGGCGCATTTATTTTAGTCAATAAAGAAAGTTATCAAAAAGTTGGCGGACATGAAGCGATTAAAAGTAGTTTGTTAGATGATATGCAATTAATGAAACGATTTAAATTGTGTGGTTATCCTGCAACTTTAGTGAAGATTGATCAAGTGGTCAATATGCGTATGTATAGGAATGCGAAAGAAGTTTGGCAGGGTTATCAAAAAAACTTATTTGCCGGACTAAACCGAAATGTTTTTTTATTTGTCATTATTTTTAGTTATTACACTTTTTTATACCTATTACCGTGGGTAACCTTGTTATTTGGAGGAAGTTTTATATATGTTTGTGTGGCTTATGGGTTAGCTGTAATAACAAAGATAGTAATCGATTTATCCAATCAAGCATTGACCTTGGCTAGTTTCTTGCTCCCAGTTAGTGTAATACTGATGTTAGCGATTGCGACAGATTCTCTACGAATAAGTTACTTAAGAAGAGGATATGTCTGGAAGGGAAGGCGTTATCTGTGAAAAGAGTAGTAGTTATTGGAGCGGGTCTAGGTGGCTTAGCTAGTGCAATTCGATTGGCTTATCATGGATTTTCAGTTACAGTATTAGAAAAAGAAGCGTCTGTCGGTGGGAAATTGCAACAGGTAGATACAGGCGAATACCAATTTGATTTGGGTCCAAGTACAATTACCATGCAACATGTGTTTGAAGAGGTTTTTACAGCATGCGATAGGCGGATAGAAGATTATGTGACATTTTACCCCATTAAAGCAGGAACGCGGAATTTTTTTGCTGATGGTAGCATCGTTGATTTTAGTACAGATGTGGATCATGTAGAAGAACAAATTGCAAGATTCAGTCCACATGATGCAGCAAATTATCGACGCTTTTTACAAGAGAGCTCGAAGTTTTATCGGATTGCTGAGCGGCAATTTTTTAGTCAACTTATGTACAGTTGGAAAGTAAAGTTATCTTCTTCCTTGCTTGTAGATTTTATGAAAATAAAACCATTTACTACATATCAAAAATTTCTTCGACAATTTTTTGAACATCCAAATACATTAGCGATGTTCGGTCGATATGCGACTTATGTTGGTTCTTCCCCATATCAAGCGCCAGCTATTTTTGGAATGATGGCGCACTTAGAAGGAAATCAGGGTATATATGGAATTAAGGGTGGGACATATGAAATTGTGTCAGCTTTTGAGAGACTTGCATTAGAGTTAGGTGTTACAATTAGAAAGAACACAACGGTGAAGAAAATATTGCTAGACAAGAAAAGAGCAGTAGGTGTACAAACGGACTCAGAAGACTTTTTTGCGGATGAGGTTATTGCAAATGTTGATGCATTAACCGTCTATCAGAATTGGTTAAAAGAGCACCCTATGCATAAAAAGATTGTAAAAAAAGAACCTTCTTTATCTGGGTTTACGATGCTCTTAGGCATTGATCAACAGCACAAACAATTGCGACACCATAATGTTTTCTTTCCGAAAGTGTATAAAGATGAATTTGAGTCAATCTTTACGAAGAAGAAAATGGCAGATGATGCAGCAATTTATATTTGTAATTCAAGTTACTCTGAGCCGGTACGATCAAAAGAAGGTGGTAGTAATTTATTTATTCTTGTAAATGCACCAAGCTTATCGGAAGTGGAGTCTTGGAGACTTGATGAGAAATATAAAGTGCGAGAACGTATTTTGGAACAGTTAGAAGCTTATGGATTAAGCCATATTGGTAATTCCATTAAGTATGAAGAAATCATGACGCCAGCTGATATTCAGGCGCGAACAGGAGCGTATCAAGGTACGATTTACGGGATGTCTTCAAACCGGTTTAATCAAGCATTCTTTAGAGTTCCAAACAAAGATATGTCTATCGAACATCTATATTTTGTCGGAGGTTCAACTCATCCTGGTGGTGGCACGCCAATGGTAACGATCTCAGGTTCTTTAGTAGCGGAAGATATAATAAGTCATTCAAAAACATAAAGGAGTTAATTTAAGATGACAGATTCAATTAATAAACGAAAAGCAGAACATATAAAACTTTGTCTTACCGATCAAGTAACAGGAAATAATATTAAAACAGGGATGGAATCTGTTCGATTAGTACATAATGCATTGCCAGAAATCGATTTTGAGAAGGTTTCTCTTGCGACTTCTTTCTTAGGATATGAACGTAGTGCGCCATTTTTAATAAGCTCAATGACTGGTGGAGCTGAAATGGCAGAAACAATAAACCGTAATTTAGCTATTGCTGCAGAAGAAAAAGGCTGGACATTTGCGTTGGGTTCAACCCGTGCACTTGTTGAAAATAAAGAATATCGTCCTTCTTTCCAAATTAGAAAATATGCTCCGACAGTTCCAATCATAGCTAACTTAGGCGCTGTTCAGTTAAATTATGGATTTGGTGTAGATAAGTGCCGACAAATTATTGATATTACCGAGGCAAATGCGCTTGTATTGCATTTGAATGCAATTCAAGAAGTTATTCAGACTGGTGGGGATACTAACTTCTCGTCATTGTTAGGTAAAATTGAACAACTTTGTAAAGAACTCGATGTACCGGTTGGTATTAAAGAGGTTGGCTGGGGTATTGATGGTGCAACAGCAAAGAAACTACGAGATGTGGGAATAGCGTTTATTGATGTCGCAGGGGCAGGCGGAACATCTTGGAGTCAAGTTGAGAAATTAAGATCTAAAGATAAAGTTAAAAAGGAAGCAGCAGAAGCTTTTGTAGATTGGGGAATTCCTACAGTTGAAAGTATTGTTTCTGTTCGTGAACATGTGAAGGATATTCCTATTATTGCTAGTGGTGGCATGAAGACTGGTTTAGATGCTGCTAAAGCAATTGCAATTGGCTCTGATATGGTTGGTTTTGCACGTTCGATTTTACGTGAAGCAACAGAATCAGTGGAGCAATTAATTGAATTGATGGAGACGCGAGAACTTGAGTTACAAATGGCAATGTTCGCACTAGGTGTAAGCTCAATTGATGAATTGAAAACAACTGATCGTGTCATTATCGGATAATAATTAAGAGTTCATGGACGAAACTTAAATTTCATTTTAAAAAGTGTCATTAAGTTTGGTCCTATAGAAAGGAGTCCTTCCTATGCGAACAGCTTTTCACAAAATATTTTGGGGATTTCTTTTGGCAGTAATCGAAATTCATATTTATGTAATTGATATCTTACCAGAACCTGTCGGCTATTTTTTGATTGCTGGAGGACTTATTTGGTTTAAAGAGACATATAAAGAGGCGAAATATGCACATCAGCTTGCAATGATACTGGTAGTTATTTCGATTCCATCTGTTTTCATTCAACAACAACCAATTGATCAAATAACAACGTTTGGATCAATATGGGGAGCATATGGTTTATTAATTCAAATTGTCAATCTTATTCTTGTTTATTTTGTTTTCCGTTTATTGGTAGCAATTGCTATTCAAAAGAGTGCCAATGAATTAGCTCGCGGTACAACAATTTTATTTAAAGTCTACATGGTGGTTATGTTACTTGCATTTATATTGCCGTTATTCTCAGTGAATTCACAATTTATAGTTTCAATAGCTGCATATGCGGTGTTAGGTGGGTTAGTAGTAGAAGTGGTGTTTTTAATATGGTTACGTAAATTTGCTAATCTGGAGGAATGATAATGGAACGATTCGATGTTACCATTATTGGGGGTGGTACTACTGGTATGTATGCAACCTTTTATAGTGGTTTACGTGAGTTGAAAACAAAACTAGTAGAAGCAAGTTCTGGCTTTGGTGGAAAAGTAGCTCTATTTTATCCAGATAAATATATCTATGATATTGGTGGGATCCCAGGAGTTTCAGGTGATGAAATCGTTGAACAAACGCTAAAACAAGCCGATACATATAAACCAACTATTATACAAAACGAGTGGATTGAGCATGTCGTAAAACAATCAGATGGAACTTTTCTTTTAATAGGAACAAGCGGTAAGAAACATCTATCGAAAACAATTATATTAGCGACGGGTAATGGTAGATTTACGAATGTTGCGCCAGCACTTCTAGATCCGATAAAGGATCAAAATGTTACGGCATTGGTCAAGGAATTGGAACAATACAAGGATAAAAACGTTGCAATATTTTCGAATAATAAAACAGGTATTGATTGGGCGCTTGAATTAAGTGATGTAGCCAAACAGGTTTATTTATTCAATGACAAAGTGAATTTTCAAAAAGCAAAGCAATCGGATATTGCGCATTTAGAAAACTCAAATGTAAGAGTGTCTACAGAGGTAACGATAGAAGAGGTTGTCCGTGAGCAAAGCATCGTAAAAGAATTGATAGTCAGTGACAAGGATAGCGTTCGAAAACACATAACAATTGATGCAATCCTGTTGAATAATGGTTTGAATTTACAGGCTGTACCTTTTGAAAAGTGGGGATTAGAAACAGATAAAGGGAGAATTGTCGCTGATACTAGAATGGCAACAAATGTGGAAGGGGTTTTTGTTTCTGGTGATGCAGCATCTTATCCAGGTAAAACAATGCTAATTGCATCAGGCTATACAGAAGCAATGACCGCAGTTAACAGTGCTAAAAAATATCTTGATCCTAAATCAAGTGAGCAAGTATATAGTACGGTGATTTATCGGGATAAGAAATAATTGTGATTACTAAACTATATATATTGAATAAACGAAAAAGTACTATTACGGATTAAACCATAATAGTACTTCCTTTATAACGGAGTAGTAATCGTATTAATCTACTCAACATCCGGCCTTTTCCCTTTTTGCAGATCTCTTATGCTTAGGCCAAAATCCATTTGTAGATGTGGATTATCCTGAAAATTAGCCCAATCGCCGCCCCAAGAAAAACCAAGCTCTTTAGCGATTGCTACCACTTCTGACCAATCAGACTGGCCATTCTCATTACCATCATATTCTAAGTCCCAAATAATATCACCGTTTGTTAATTCAAGTGCAAAATCAATTGCTAAACCATAATTGTGATATGACTGACCACCTTCTGCATTTGTAACAATCGATCCGTCGTCTGTTCGCCCTTGTGCATATAAGTTGTCCTGTTCATCTTGAGAACGAAATCCTGCTGTTATAACAATTGTAATTCCCTTTTCAGCCGCTTGCTCGATCAATCTGTTTTTCTTCTCCTCTACAATAGGATGTAATGCAGTAGGCATTGGTTGATTAGCCAGTTCTTTTTTTTGTTCCATATAATAATAAACGGATAATCCGATTAAAAATAATACTAGTAATAATGTAGCTTGCTTAATTAAACGTTCAAGTTTCATTTTATCCCCCAAAAATAACAATATATCTGGAGTATACCATATGAAAGTAGTTCATTAATTAGACAAAAATATTTTCTGAAAATAACAAAAATATTGAAATGCAAATCAAAAGCCTTTATAGTATATAGAAAGGGAATTGGAGGTAGAGCAATGTCTAAAGATTTACGTATTAAAAGTAATGTATTTGATGATCCAAAACGTGCACCAAATAGAGCAATGTTACGAGCTGTAGGTGTTACAGATGAAGATTTCAAAAAGCCTATGATTGGTATTGCAAGCACATGGAGTGAGGTTACACCTTGTAATATCCATTTACATGATTTGGCTATGAAAGCTAAAAAGGGTGCGAGAAAAGCAGGGGGCGTTCCACTTATCTTTAATACCATAACGGTATCAGATGGTATTTCAATGGGTACAGGTGGCATGCTTTATTCGTTACCAAGTCGAGATGTTATCGCGGATTCAATTGAAACGGTTGTTGGGGCCGAAAATTTAGATGCTTATGTCGCAATTGGCGGCTGTGATAAAAATATTCCAGGCTGTATGATTGCAATTTCCCGTTCTGATGTTCCAGCAGTATTTGTTTATGGTGGTACAATTGCTCCAGGATACCGAAACGGAGAAAAGCTTGATGTTGTTTCTGTATTTGAAGGTGTAGGTAAGCATAACAACGGCGATATCTCGGATGAGGAATTACATGGGATTGAATGTAATGCGTGTCCTGGTGCAGGATCTTGTGGTGGTATGTATACGGCAAACACAATGGCTGCTGCTGTTGAAGCACTTGGAATGAGTTTACCGGGAAGCTCTTCGAATCCTGCTGAATCAAGAGACAAGCATAAAGATACGGAGCAAGCTGGAGAAGCGGTATACAAATTATTAGAACTAGGTATTTATCCAAAAGATATAATGACAAAAGAAGCATTTGAAAATGCAATTACTGTTGTTATGGCACTTGGTGGCTCTACTAATGCGGTCTTGCACTTATTAGCAATGGCACACGCAACAGAAATTGATTTATCTATGGATGACTTTGATCGCATTCAGCAAAAAGTTCCACATCTAGCAGACTTAAAGCCAAGTGGTAAATATGTTATGGAAGATTTGTATAAAGTTGGCGGTGTACAAGCTGTTATGAAGATGCTTTATAATAATGGTTATTTACATGGTGACTGTTTAACGGTAACTGGCAAGACGCTTGCAGAGAACCTTGCTGAAGCACCAGATTTAGCTGAAGGACAGAAAGTTATTTTACCAATTGAAAAGCCTTATCGCACAACAGGACCACTTGTTATCTTAAAAGGGAATTTGGCTCCTAGTGGCGCTATTGCTAAAGTTTCTGGTGTTAAAGTTAAACGACATACAGGACCTGCTCGTGTGTTTGATAATGAAGCAGAAGCGACAGAAGCTGTTATGCATAACATTATTAATGATGGTGATGTACTTGTTATTCGTAATGTGGGACCTAAAGGTGGACCAGGAATGCCAGAAATGTTATCTATTTCTGCAATTTTAGTTGGTAAAGGAATGGGTGAAAAAGTCGCATTGTTAACGGATGGTCGCTTTTCTGGTGGAACACATGGTCTAGTAGTTGGACACATTGCACCTGAAGCACAATCTGGAGGACCAATTGCCTTTCTACAAGAGGGTGATCTTGTAACAATTGATTCCGATTTAAAAGAAATCTTTATGGATGTCGAAGAAAGTGAGATTGAAAAACGAAAACAAGCATGGACTGCACCACCGCTTTATAAGAAAGGTGTACTCGGTAAGTATGCACATAATGTTTCCTGCTCTTCAAAAGGTGCAGTGACAGATGATTTTCAAGATTAAAAAAATACCCTCAATGCATGATTGCCTTGAGGGTATTCTTTTTTTTAGACATAAAGTGAATGGAATACAAGCGATGTAACAGACACCTTTCAAATCATAGAATAATGTCGTGTACACTATAGGTTATTACTTAATTGCACCGCTAACAGGATAATCATCTATATTAATTTCCATTTCTTCGCCTAAAACTAACTTAGCTAATTGCTGGCCTAGAAAAGGTCCGGTTGTTAACCCAGAAGAACCAAGCCCATTCGCAATATAAATATTTTCAAAATTAGGTAACGAACCAACAACAGGTAGATAACCAGGTGTGCTTGGTCTAAAACCAACCCGTGTTTCTAAGACTGAACTTTGTGCTAGACCAGGTGCGATACGAAGTGCCTTGTCGATGATTTCTTGCATACCGATTGGGGTGATATCGTTATTAAAACCAAGTCCATTTTCATGTGTTGCGCCCGCAATAACGCGTTGATCATCATAAGCTACTAAATAATGATCACTTGGTGGCATAACAACAGGCCAGTTACTTGTATTTGCTTCGGGTAAATGTAAATGCATAATTTGCGCTTTTTGAGACTCGACTAAAAATTCAATATCAAGTGGACGGAGCATTTCATTTGTCCAAACACCTGCAGTGATAATAATTTTATCTGCACAAAATGCTTTTTCTTTTACTCCTACTGTTACCTCATTATTATTTACGTTTAGATGAGCTTCTTCTGCAATGAATTTCGCACCATGTCTAATGGCGGCGTTCAGAAGTGCGTCTCGCATTTTCTGTCCATTAACACGAGCTGCACCACTTACATGAATGGAACCAAATTCCTTGGCTAACGGAGGGAACAAAGCTTTTGTTTCTTCGGGAGATAGTTTTTTGACTTCACCAATTTCTGGAGCATCAACACGCCTTGCTAATGCACGTTCTAAAATTGCCTCTAGTTTATCAGGTTCTTGACGAATGCATATCGCTCCAACTTTTTTATAACCTGTGTCGGTTTCGCCGTCATCTTGTAATTTATTAAGAAGTTTAGGATAATAACGAGCACCACCTTTTGCCAATGCATACCATGCCTTATTTCTGCGTTGTGAAAGCCAAGGGCAAACGATTCCTGCAGCAGCTTCAGTTGCTTGACCAAGATGTTTTTTATCAATAATGGTTACATTTTCTCCGTGCTTTGCTAAATGATAGGCAGTAGACGCACCCAAAATTCCAGCACCTATTACAATATATGTTGACAATATAGCCTACTCCTTTTTAAACAGTATTATTATGTCATTATTTTGCTAGATATAAATAAAAATAGCAAGTAAACCAATCAATCAAATTTTACAATATTCATAATTAAAATCATAATTCTAGAAGCGGTAGATAACTTTCTGAATAAACATGTATTCTCATCTATAATTATGTGATATAATAATCCGCATAAATTCAGAAAATTGAAATCAGTACAGATAGATTAATAAGGGGGCATAATACATGCATAAAAAGTTTTGGATTAGTTTAGTAGCAATTATAAGTATTATAGTTTTAGCGGCATGTGGTAATAACGATAGCGAAGATACAGATTCTGGTTCTGATGATGGCTCGGAAACATATACAATTGGAGCATCACAATTTGTCGAGCACCCCTCTTTAGATGCTGCATATGAAGGGTTTAAAGAAGCGATTGCAGATGCAGGATTAGATGTAGAGTATGACTTACAAAGCGCACAAGCAGATCAAAATAACACAAGCACAATTGCTCAAGGATTTGTTGCAGATAATGTGGATCTGATTTTTGCTAATGCTACGCCAAGTGCACAAGCGGCATTACAAGCAACTAAAGATATTCCGATCCTGTTTACTTCAGTGACAGATGCAGTTGAAGCTGGTTTGGTAGAAAGTATGGATCAACCAGGTGAAAATATTACTGGTGTTATGGATTTACATCCTGATGCAATTAGCAATACGATAGAATTTATTGCTACCTATTTTGAAGGATCAACAGTAGGTGTTGTGTATAACGCTGGAGAGCAAAACTCCGTGTCTCAAATTGATGCGGTTAAAGAAGCAATCGATGGAACGAGTCTTAGTTTAACAGAAAGAACTGTTTCTACTTCAGCTGAAGTACAACAGGCAGCTACTTCATTAGTAGGGGATGCAGATGTTATATATATTGTGACAGACAATACAGTTGTAAGTGCGTTAGAAGCGGTTGTTGGAGTGGCAAATGAACAAGATATTCCGTTAATTGTTGGTGAACCAGATTCGCTGGAACGTGGTGGATTTGCAACATATGGAATCGATTACCACACAATTGGATACCGAACAGGTGAGATGGCAGTAGACATTTTAACTGGTGAGCAAACAACTGCAGATATACCAGTAGAGTATCCGTCTAGCATGCAATTATTTATTAATAAAGGTGCTGCAGAGGAACAGGGTATTGAGTGGAATGATGATTGGGATGTAGATGCGGAATTTAAAGAGACTGTAGAAGAATAAAAGGTTGTTAATAGAGAATATAAAAGATAAACCGACTCTTATCCTATTTTGTTTACTAGTCGGTTTTCTTTTTTAGTTAGATAGGAGCGTATTAAGATGTTAATATCAATGTTTGGAGCGGTTGAATCAGGCGTTATTTATGCGATAATGGCTTTAGGTGTCTATTTATCATTTCGTATATTAGATTTCCCAGATTTAACAGTGGATGGTAGTTTCGTAACAGGTGCAGCAATTGCAGCAATTTCAATTGTAAATGGTGTACCAACAATTATAGCAACGCTTCTAGCAGTGTTAGCGGGTTTTATTGCTGGTAGTATTACAGGAATATTAAATACTAAAGGTAAAATCAATCCGCTTTTATCAGGTATCTTGATGATGATTGCATTATACTCGATTAATCTGCGTATCATGGGGCGACCTAATTTGCCACTATTAAATGAGCCAACTATATTTAAACAATTACAAGAATTATGGGCATCAACAGGAATTGATCAAGCTTTAAATGCTTTTCTTACTTCAATAGGAGCAGAACGACTACCAACCACTTGGTCAATCGTTATTATTATGGTTGTGGTTACAGCAATTATTAAACTTATAACAGATTATTTTTTAAAAACCGAAATTGGCTTAGCATTACGTGCTACCGGTGATAATGAAAAGATGATTCGCAGTTTTTCAGCAAATACAGATAACTTAACAATTGTAGGACTAGGAATTTCTAATGCATTAGTCGCTCTTTCTGGTGCATTGATTGCGCAATATCAGGGATTTGCTGACGCTGGTATGGGAATTGGTATGATTGTTATCGGTTTAGCCTCTGTCATTATTGGTGAAGCTTTATTTGGGACAAAAACAATCATGCGTACGACATTAGCTGTTATTGGTGGAGCAATTGTATATCGCATTGTTGTAACTTTTGCTCTCCGTTTAGATTTCTTAGACACTGGGGATATGAAGTTAATTACGTCACTTATGGTGATTATAGCATTAGTCGTTCCGAAGATAATTGATAGACAAAAAGAAGCTAATCGAAAGAAAAGAAAAAGGCAAGAATTACAGGCGCGTTTGAAAGGAGAGGTATAATATGTTAGATATAAAAGATATCTCATTAACCTTCAATGAGGCCACTCCAGATGAAAAAAAGGCATTGCAAGGTGTGAACTTAACATTAGAAAAAGGCGATTTCATTACAGTTATTGGTAGTAATGGAGCAGGGAAATCCACTTTAATGAATGTGATATCAGGAAGTTTGATACCAGATGTTGGGGACGTAAAGATTGATCAACATAATGTGACGATACTACCTGAATTTAAACGATCTCAATACATTGGACGTGTTTTTCAAGATCCAATGGCTGGAACGGCACCGGATATGACGATAGAGGAAAATTTAGCAATGGCTTATGCACGAAACAAAAAAAGAAAATTAAAACCAGGTGTATCCAAAAAACGTAAAGTGTTATTTCGTGAGTATTTAGAAACATTAAATATTGGTCTAGAAGATCGTCTAAATGCGAAAGTAGGTTTGTTGTCAGGTGGAGAAAGACAAGCGCTTTCCTTACTTATGGCAACTTTCACTGAGCCTAACATCTTACTATTAGATGAACATACGGCGGCGTTGGATCCTTCACGTGCGGAATTAATAACGAATTTAACACATGATGTTGTTGAAAAGTTTCATTTAACGACGTTAATGGTAACACATAATATGCAACAAGCATTAGATCTTGGTAATCGATTAATAATGATGGATAAAGGTCAGATTATTTTTGATGTAGCAGGAGAAGAAAAACAAAATTTAACAATTGAAAAACTATTACATGAATTTAAACGTATTCGTGGAACGCAGATGGACAATGATCGGGCCATATTAGGATAGGAAAGAACAAGGAAGTGCGCTAGTTTAAGCTAGTGCACTTTTTAAATTGTACTAATCCTTGAAAACAGAACTAAAAGTGTTATAATTATAAAACACAAATGAAGTCTGACTTTTCTAAATTGTTTAATAAATGAAGGTGGGAGAGCAATGATGAAATATGGTTTTTCACATCGTGTACGTTATTTAAGGTCTTCAGCAGTTCGTGATATTCTGAAAGTCGTAAATAAAGGGGATGTGATTTCTTTTGCAGGGGGATTACCAGATGAAGGTTTATTTCCAGTCGAGGCGATGCAACAAGCTTTTACTAAGGCGCTAACATCGGGTAATAAAGCACTACAATATGGTGAAACAGAAGGGCTATTAGCATTAAGAGAAAGGTTAGTAGAAAGAATGAAGTGTAAAGGTATATCGCGACGACCAGAGGATATTTTGGTTACGTCTGGTTCACAACAAGCAATTGATCTGTTTGCTCGTATTATGTTTAATCCAGGTGATATAGTTCTAACGGAAAATCCGACATACTTAGCTGCTTTGCAAGTATTCTCTTCTTATGAAACAAATGTTGTAGCAGTTGATTCAGATCATGATGGTATGCTCGAAACAGACTTAGAGGAAAAGATTAAAACGCTAAAACCTAAATGTATTTATGTTGTGCCAACTTATTCAAATCCAGGTGGAAAAGTATGGTCGTTAGATCGACGAAAAAAATTATTGAGTCTAGCTAAAAAGTACCATGTTGTTATTTTAGAGGATGATCCTTATGGTGATATTCAATTCGAAAAGAAAGAAACACCGCCATCTTTAGCTTCAATGGATCAAAATAAGTATGTACTTTATACAAGTACAATTTCTAAAACCGTTGCACCAGCACTTAGGATTGGTTGGATTGTTGGGCCTCATCAAATCATACGGCTAATGGCACAAGCTAAACAAGCAACCGATCTTCACACAAATTCTATTAGTCAACATGCACTTGTTCATTTGATAGATGATTTTGATATTGATGGACATATTCAACGGATAAGAGATACCTACTATGAACGGATGCTTATCATGAAGAATTTACTTGATCAAGTAGAATTAGAAGGAATGTCTTATACAGAGCCTAAAGGTGGCATGTTTATGTGGGTAAATATGCCGAAACATATTAATACAACAAAGTTATTAGAAACGGCTGTCAGTAAAGGGGTTGCATTTGTACCCGGTGCACCGTTCTACGTTTCAAATCCAGAAGAAAATACAATGCGTTTAAATTTTACGAATGCCAATCCAGAAAGTATTAAGATAGGAATGGAAAGACTAGTTTCAGTAATCGAAGAGACAAAACTTCAGCTCACCTAAAAAAGAAGCCGGCTATGTGTAAAAGCTGGCTTCTTTTATTGATTATATCCAAAAAGTCGTTTCCAGAAGGACGGCTTTTTCTTTTGCTCTGATTCTAATTCTTCTTCCTCTTGTAAATAAATATCTTCTTTATCAATAGCGTAATCATACGTCAATACAAGACCGAAATCCGATTCAGCATCTCTATTATTAACAGTGGTATAGAGGACTTTATGTTTTGTTGCTAATTGGCGATAAGGCTTAAAAAACCCAAATGAAATATTTCCGTTCAACAAAATAGTAGTCGTAGGGTTTTCTTTTATCAGTTGTTCTAATTCTTTTATTCCTTTAGCTTTCATTACTTGCCCTTTTGTAAGTACGAAAACAACTCTTTCACGAAGTGTACCTAAAAAAACCTTTCGTTCAGCAGGGTTAATCTCTTTCGCACCGTAGATACCGTCTTGCAAATAATCTTCTACATCTTTTTTCAAAATTGCACACTCCTTTGGAAAGTAATCAAGCCTTATTATATATGATTTATGTTTCTTTGTAATCTTATACAACTAATTAAATGAAAAAAACCCCCGTAATGGAGGTTCTTTCTAATTAATCTTCGTCTACTGGATAGACGCCGTTCTCATCATGTACTTCATTACCTGAAAGGGCAGGATTGAAAACACAAACCATTCGCATATCAGTTTTTGCACGTAAAAGGTGTTCGTCGTTTTTATCTAGTGCATAAAGTTGATCTTTTTTAATAGGCCACACTTTGTTGTCACTAATTGTTACAACTTCTCCTTCTCCTTCTATACAGTAAACAGACTCTAGATGATTTTGATACCAAATATGCGTTTCTGTACCAGCTTTAATAATGGTGTCATTTACGGAATAACCCATTCCATCACTTTTATTAATTAAACGACGACTAATCCAATTGCCACCGTCTACTTCATGTTTTGTGCCTAATACTTCTTCTAAAGATACAACTTTCATAAAAAAATTCCTCCTGTTGATTATCCTAGTCTAATTAGTAACTGGTTTTTTTACGACTGATTTAATACTTGCTTCAAGTATTTCTAAGCCTTTATTTAATCCCTCATCATCAATGTTTAAGGCAGGGAATAATTTAAATACTTCATCATTTGGGCCAGATGTTTCCATTATAAGACCAAGTTCGAATGCTTTTGCAGCAATCTTATTAGAAAGACCTTCAACTTCTGAAGCAACACCAACCATAAAGCCACGACCACGTACTTCACCTTTAAGTTCCGGATATTTTTCGACCATTGTTTCTAAGAAATCAATGATTGTCTGTGATTTTACTTTTACATTATTCTCTAGTGCATCGTCTCTCCAGTAATCAAGTGCGGCAGTTGCAGTAACAAATGCATGATTATTACCACGGAATGTTCCATTATGCTCACCTGGTGCAAACTTATCTATCTCTGGTTGAACTAATGTCACTGCGAATGGTAAACCATAACCGCTAAGTGATTTAGATAGACAAACGATATCTGGTTTAATGCCTGCTGGTTCAAAACTAAAGAACGTACCAGTGCGACCGACACCTGCTTGGACATCATCAACAATTAGCAAAATGCCCCAACGCTTACATACTGTTTCTATTTTCTTCAACCATTCAAAGCTTGCAGCGTTAATGCCACCTTCACCTTGAACAGTTTCTAAAATAATAGCCGCTGGAATCGCAACGCCACTACCACTATCTTCTAAAAAGCGTTCTAGATATTCAATTGAATGATCATCATCGACATAATTATCATAAGGCATTGTTACAACATTTTGTAATGGGATACCAGCTCCCTTACGCTTCATGGAGTTACCGGTCACAGATAATGATCCAATTGTCATACCGTGAAAACCATTCGTGAAACTAATAATATCTGTTCTACCTGTTACTTTACGCGCTAATTTTAATGCGCTCTCTACTGTGTTTGTACCAGTTGGTCCAGGGAACATAATTTTATAATCAAGATCACGTGGTTTTAAAATAACATCACGGAAAGTTTCTAAAAAATCTACTTTTGCTGTAGAAGCCATATCAAGTGAGTGTGTAATTCCATCACTCTCTATATATTCTATTAGTTTTTTCTTCATTTTATCGTTATTATGACCATAGTTAAGAGCACCGGCACCAGAGAAGAAATCAATGTACTCTTTCCCTTGTTTATCCCACATTTTGTATCCTTTTGTCTTGGTGAAAATGGTTGGAAAACTTCGCACATAACTACGTACCTCAGATTCTAAATCATCAAAAATTTTCATATCTTCACTCACAGATTTGCCTCCTTGTATTTGCTATCCTAAAAGTATTTTCTAAATATTTAATCTATTTAAGTTTCTATTGGACCTACTCGGAAGTTTAGTTCTTCCTCATGCGAGTCATTTGGAAATAGTTCTTGTTTAAAAAACTCACTTACTTCACACTTTGTATTATACTGGCGAGCTAATTTTTTAAATAATGCTTGTGATGCTTTGTTTGATGGGGTTACAGTTGCTTCAACAAAACGGACTTCTTTACATGCGTCTCGTTTAAATAATTCATTTAATAATTTAGATGCAACTCCCTTACCTCTTTGAGATGAATCCACACCTACTTGCCATATGAATACAACATCTGATCTTTCTGGGGGTATAAATGCAGTAACGAATCCCACTAGTTTATCAGCTTCTTTTGCAACAACACATGTTTCAGCAAAATACTCACACATCATTATATATTTGTAAGCAGAATTTTGATCTAAAGTTGATTGATTGACTAACTCCCACATCGCTGCGCCGTCTTCCACTGTTGGTTTTTCTAACCTAATAATATCATTTGGAGCAGTTGTGATTTGACTGTTAATGATAACTAACCCCTTTCTTAATTCAAATTGAATTCTAGCCGTATCGTGTCCATATATTATATTAAGGGCAAATAGAAGTAATGGCAAATAAGGTATAGCGTGATTAATTGGCTCTAATCACGATTACAGTTGATTAGATGTATGAGAGTTGCTTAACTTTAAGAATGCTACCGAATTGTTAGTAATTCTAACAATTCGACCATATTTGCTATTATTTACCTAAAAGAAAAACAAGCGCTAGGCTTTCTAGCGCTTGTTTTTCTTTTTCTCAGCACGTTCGTCTGCTTCTTGCATCCGATTCATTGCTTCCATATCGTCTTTATCAGCTAGTTCTCTTGAAAATTCTACATCTTCATTTTTGGCAATGTTGTTTGTGTTCGTTTTTTTATTCACTTCGTATGTTCCTTTCTTACTTCAAGTTCATTTTAGTTTGAGAAAAAAAACGGATAAATATGCATGTTTACCTGGAAACAAATGAATTTCCCTTAATCCAAAAACGCCAAGGATAATTTGTTGCGTCGCCAGCATTATCAATCCCAATTCTGGGGCCAGTTTGAATAGATGATACTGATGTATGAGGTCTAGCGATCCAAAGAGGAGAGTGATTTAGTTGATGTCCATAATCATCCATAGTTATAGATAAAGCTTTGGTTAATTTTCCGGGACCATTAGTTAATTGTTTGTCTTTTGTTATTTTAGGTCTTCTTGTCCTCATTAACTCAAGGTTAAAAGTGGGTTCTACAGCACGAATTAATACAGCTTCTGGTTGATTAACCTTGCCACTTACTACATTAAATAAAGAATGTGTGTGCATGCTATACATGTATGTTGTTCCAGGTTTCGAAAACATTGCTTCTGTTCGTTTTGTTCTTCGATTTAAATAGCTATGGGAAGCTTGATCATCTGGACCGATATAAGCTTCTGTTTCAACAATAATACCGGCAGCATTACCTTCAGTTGTTTCTTTTACTAAGACACAACCAAGTAGTTTTTTTGCTAATTCTAAGGTAGGTTGTTGATAAAATAAATTGGGCAAAGATTTCAGTTCAGATAGGTTAGTTAACATAGATTTTACTCCTTTGCTATTTTTTTATCCTGGTGAATCAGGGAATGGAGTTGTGCTTCGTTAGTATTACCTAAAAAAATAAAGACACTGCACAAAGGCAGTGTCTTTATCGCGATATTATTCGCTTATTTCTTGTGGTAATGCAGTACCAAGTTCTTTGGCAATGCCTTCTGCTAATTCTGGAGCTACTTTGTAAAACTCTTTAAGCTGTCTCGCAACAATTTCTTCATTTCTTACGCCACTCATGTGGTCAGCAAAGTTTTTAATTGTATGTTGACGTTCTGCATCATTCATTACATCACGGAATAAAGCACGAGGTTGTGAGTAGTGATCATCACTATCATATCCTACACTATCTGCTGTTCCAGAAACTTCGAATGGGTTAATTTTGTTTTCAGGCGTTTCTTTTGGACCACTGTAACTATTTGGTTCATAGTTAACAGCTCTGCCACCATTGCCATCAAAACGCATTTGACCATCACGTTGATAGTTATCGACACTAGATTTAGCACGATTAATCGGTAATCCTTCATGATTTGCACCGATACGATAACGGTGTGCATCTGAATAACTGAATAAACGGCCTTGTAACATTTTATCTGGTGAAGCTTCAATACCAGGAACAAAGTGTGCAGGTGAAAATGCTGCTTGTTCAACTTCTGCAAAATAGTTCTCTGGATTACGATCTAATACCATACGACCAACTTCGATTAGAGGATAGTCTTCATGTGACCATACTTTAGTTACGTCAAATGGATCATAATGGTAAGATTTTGCTTCTTCTTCTGGCATAATTTGTACTTTAAGCGTCCAAGAAGGGTGGTTACCATCTTCAATTGCATTAAACAAGTCTTCTGTATGATAATCTGGATTGTCACCAGCCAACTTACCTGCTAAATCAACATCTAAGTTTTTAACACCTTGATCAGTTTTAAAGTGATACTTAATCCAGAATGCTTCACCTTCTGCATTTACCCATTTAAAAGTATGACTTCCATACCCGTTCATGTGGCGAAGTGTAGCAGGAATACCACGATCAGAGTGTAAAATCATGATTTGGTGCAATGATTCCGGTGATAAAGACCAGAAATCCCAAACCATGTTAGAGTCTTTAAGATGTGTTCTTGGATCACGCTTTTGTGTATGAATAAAGTCAGGGAATTTGATTGCATCACGAATAAAGAATACTGGTGTATTATTACCTACTAAATCGTAGTTTCCTTCTTCTGTGTAAAATTTAACTGAAAAACCACGAGGGTCACGTACGGTATCAGCAGAACCTAGTTCGCCTGCAACTGTTGAAAAACGGATAAACATTGGTGACTTTTTACCAGCTTCTGATAAGAAATCTGCCTTTGTGTATTTTGATATGTCATTGTTAGTTACTTCAAAGTAACCATGTGCGCCTGCACCTTTAGCATGTACAACACGTTCTGGAACGCGCTCACGATTAAAGTGTGCTAGTTTTTCTAAAAGGTGTACATCTTGAATTAATGTAGGTCCATGTTGACCTGCTGTAATTGAATTTTGATTATCTCCGACTGGAGCGCCAGAGGCAGTTGTTAAATTTTTTCTCTCGTTACTCACTAAATAACACCTCTCCTTATTAAACTCTAATATTTAAAGAATATATCCTTTATTATAATACAAACTTTATAAAAATCAATGTTTAATTAAAATAATTGTAATTAAAAAGATGTTGTAATTGATTGATAGTTAGTTTGCTAGATAATTATTGTTATATTTAAGTGGTAAGAATTGCATTATGTTATTTTGGTATTTCCCCAATGCAACCCTTTGTATTAGTTGTGATTACGCTTTCCTAAAACAGAGTTTATATTCTAAACTAGAATACTTAAACAATATAAATGTATCTAAAAAATTTTATTGATCAGCAAACGCAAGTGAGAATTAGTTTAAAAGACTCGAATTTTTTAAAAATTTGCGCAATAATAGACAGTAATGGAATTAGAGGAGGAAAGTCATGATACTAGAGATAAAGAAAGCTGGTTTGTTGCGTAATGGAACTTGGATTTTGAAAGAACTTGATTGGAAAATTCAAAATCAGGAACATTGGGCTTTGCTTGGCTTGAATGGAGCGGGGAAAACAGCTCTATTACATATGTTATGTGCCTATTATTTTCCGACAGAAGGGGAAGTTACTGTATTAGGTAAGCGATTCGGGAAAGATCGGCTTGGCGAGGAACTACGACAAAAAATAGGAATTGTTTCCTCAATTATTCAGGGACGTTTTTATGAAGCAGATAGTGCCTATCAAATTGTTTTAAGTGGTGCGTTTGCTTCAATTGGATTATATGAAACCCCAACAGATGACATGCGTGATAAAGCGCAAAATCTTTTAAAAGATTTAGGTTGTTTTAGTTATGCGAATCGTAGCTTTTATACATTATCACAAGGAGAAAGACAACGGGTTATGGTTGCACGAGCGTTAATGGCTGACCCAGAGCTATTGATTTTAGATGAACCTACAAATGGATTGGACTTTATGGCAAGAGAACAGCTACTTGAGTCAATTGAGCACCTGACAAATCAGCCTAATTGTCCATCATTTATCTATGTAACACACCATGTGGAGGAAATTTTACAATGTTTTAATAAAACATTGTTACTTAAAAACGGGAAAGTTTTCGAAGCGGGAAATACGAAGGATATTATGCAAGAAGACAAACTTTCAACATTCTTTGGAACTAATATCGAATTAATTTGGCAAGATAATCGACCAACAATACGAAAAAGGTAAAGGTTTAATTTTGACAAAACCATATAATCTCAACAGGATGGAAAGGGCGTATTTTCATTTATGTTAAATCAAGTCAAGCATATATTAGAAAAACTAATGCCTTTTAGTACACCAATCAGTGTCTCTGCATAGTCTTGTTGTTGGCTGATGATTTAAAGCAATTTTCCATCTTTATGCCATGGATATTTGCATTTATGACCTTTTAAGGGAGTTTAAAATCTAGCTTCACTGCATTAAAACGAGCAGTTTCGCATCCCTTACCTATTGTAATTGCTTTGTTTATGTTATATATTATAATGCCTTTATGGGCATGGGGTGTGGGTCATATTGTTTTGCTAATGATACACTAACCATTACTGGTTTAATTTTAGCAATGGTTATACCTACAGGAATTACAAGCTTTATTTGGGTGTCAATGTATTGAGGTAACATAGTTCTAACTCTATCAATTATTTTAATTGATACGATTCGATCGCCGTTTATTGTACCTTCAATAGTAGGGATGTTAATTAATGAATGGACAAAAGGAAAAGTAAGAGATGGGTTAGGGGTAAAACTTAAAC
The DNA here is from genome assembly GCF_003268595.1 of Paraliobacillus zengyii. NCBI lineage: Bacteria > Bacillati > Bacillota > Bacilli > Caryophanales > Bacillaceae > Paraliobacillus > Paraliobacillus zengyii. The sequence continues at coordinate 327,296 of NZ_CP029797.1, forward strand.
CATTTTCAAAAATAGGATTAGCCGCTGTAATTATGATTAATACATCGGTTGTTGCACCTTATTTAAGAAATATTAATAAGAAGTTAATCCTTATTGCAATTGTAGTGTTCTTTATTGCCTTTTGCGGTTGTTTATTTGCTTGGTTAATTGGAATTTCGACTTAACGCGATCGAGATATTATTTCCTTAACATTCACTGGTGGCATGCAGAATATTAGTGCAGGAGCTGTAATCGCTGTAGCATATTTCCCTCCTCCAGTAGCAGTTCCTGTTGTAATCAGTATGTTGTTCCAACAAATTCAAGCATCTATTTATGGACAACTATTAAAACGATATTATTCAAGATCGAGTTATCAATATAATTATTAAGATAGAGTCTAAAACCTTTTTATATAACTACTGATGGGAACTATGAGGTGTGATTAGTTTTTCAACGTAAAAATTCAAGAAATTGTTTGTTTCTTATTTCAATATTGGATATATAACTCAAACCTTTTAAGGTCGTATTGCATAGAATAGACGGGTAGGCTCAAAGCTAAATGAGGTGAAAATGTGCTTTCCGTATTTGAATTTATTTTATTGGGTTTAGCAACTTTTCGACTAGCACGATTATTTGTATACGATCAAATTACCACCAAATTTCGTTTACTCTTTCAGATGGAAGAAGAGAATGTGCTCCATGATGGAACAGTTGAAATCATCATTAGTGGAAAGGGAACAGGAATTAGACGTTTTATTGGCGAACTCCTAGCTTGTCATTGGTGTGTTTCCGTATGGTTTAGTGTTATTTTATATGGAGGCTTATTATTCTTTCCTTTTCTTTTCACACCAATTGTAATCATCTTTTCCGTTGCGGCTATTTCGGGAATTGTGCAAACAATAACCAATTATTTTATTTAAAGAGAAAGATAGTTCACTTTAGCTATCTTTCTTTTTAATCCAATATACGTATTGATTTCAATAAAAAGTGCAGTTCCGTCATATGATGGAACTGCATTCAAATTACTTACGTTTTATTGTCTTTTTACCACACCCACAGCCTCCAGTTCGTCTAACAGGTTTAGCTTTAATAACTCTCCTTTGCGGCATCTTATTCCCCCCTTTCAAGTTGCAGTGGATAACCTTTAAATGAATTATCTTTAATAGTGAAACAAGAAATAGAATATGGTGTTGTTTTAACGAAAGAATAATCATTTTTACTTTTTTATCTGGATGTTGACGTATATCTGTTTTGGATGGTCTTGGACGTGAAGTGGGATGGCTATGATAAATAGCGATAGGTTCTTCACCTTTTTTTGAGATTGCTTGGAGTGTATGTGTTACTTTATCTTCATTGACTTAAAATCGAGTAGGGGTGTTTGCTTTGTTTGATAGGATATAAAGGCTAAATATTGTTTTCCCCTTTCCACTTAAAATTCCACAAGTTTCATTTGGCACCTGTTTTATTGCGTCTAATACTAGTTGTTGATAGAGACTTTTTGGTAAAATAAGTATTCTATTTATTTAATTTCTTTTCTAAAAGTACTTTGTTAAATAAAATGCGTTCATCTTTTGGTCTATAGTTACGAGCAAGTTCGTTATGCTGAAAAGATTTCTGGAAGTCTTGTAAATTATAGTAACAAACGCATAATTGCAAGTGTGGATACCAAGTGGAATAAGCTGGATAAGTGAAACTCCATTTGTTTGGATCTATTTCTAATGTTGTTGCTAGTTCATACCAAAAAATTGCATGTTGAAATTCTCTGTTCCTTTGGAAATGAAATCCTATCCGACTAGAAATCTCAGGACGTGGTGTCCTAGCAAACTGAAGAGATTCAAATAGTGAAGCTAATTCATTTTGCTTGTCATCTAGATAACGGTAACAATCAGCTTTATTAATACAAGCATAAACTTTGTCTTCAATCCAACCAGAAGAGAGAGAAATATTTTCTTTATAGCTTTTTATCGCTTCTTCGTAATGTCCATTCTCACGTAATTCATTTCCATAATAAAAATAGTCGCGTGCGGTAAAAGTCTCTCCTTTTTTTCGACGATTTTCATAAATAGCTAAATTTCTCCCAACAGAGTGATTCATTTTTTTGTGTGTTATGGAAATTTCTGAATTGATGATTTTGCCACTGACATTGAGGTAGTTATGACAATCACCTTGCCACTTGAAATTTTTCTCTCTTTTTAATAAGCGATTCAAACGATATTTTAATGTGACATTACCGTATTCATCTGTTTCTGCATTATAATACATGGAAACTGCATCAACGCTTGGATTAAGTGATTTTTTTAGATCTCTTAGCTTTTTCTGATCTTCTGGTAAGATAATATCATCAGCATCTAAGTAGATAATATAATCTTGTGTAGCATATTTAAATGATTCATTTCTAGCAGCGGCAAAATCACCAGTCCAGTCAAAATGGAATACCCTATTTGTATAACGCTTTGCAATTTCTACTGTTTTATCTGTTGAACCCGTATCGATAATGTTAATTTCATCTGCAATATTTTTAATCGTCTCTAAACAACGTGCTAATACTTCTTCTTCATTTTTAACAATCATACACAAACTGATAGATATCATTTGATCTAATCCTTTCATAAGAAGCTAGTTAATAATCATTTTATGTTATGTTGTTGTTTCGGTTTGTATTAAAACCTATAGTTTAAAAATTTTTTTAACGATAAAATAAATAGAAGAGAAAGAAAATTCTTTCTCTTCTAAAATAGTTATTATTACGGAAATACAATTAGATTCAATTCTCTATTAATTGCGTCTGCAGTTTGAACGTTGGTTGCAGTAGTCACAATTACTCTTACAGTATAATCCACAGTATCTGTTGCAGGTGCTGTATCTACATAGGTGTCGGAAAGTGGAAATCTTTCTGTCCCAGCTGATGCGAGTTGACGATTTAAGACTCGTGTTTGAATTAAGTTAGCGTCTCGATATAATCTGACTTCAAATATTACTTGATTATCTGCGGTATTGGTTGTTTCAACGGCTAGAGCGTAATCTATTTTAATGTTCTCGTCTAATTCTACATCGACACCAGCTACCGTAGCTACAGTTACTTCAGTGTTTAAGGGAACAGTTGGTGGGTCAAATACAGAAATTGATCCCGGTGTATTAATAAAGAAAAGTTCTGGTTGTATACCCGTAGGTCCAATAGGCCCTGTTGCGCCAGTAGGTCCAATAGGTCCGGTAGCGCCAGTGATTCCGGTAGGTCCAGTAGCGCCTGTAGCCCCAGTGGCTCCGGTGGGTCCAGCAGGTCCGGTAGCCCCAGTGGCTCCGGTAGGTCCAGTAGCGCCTGTAGTACCAGTGGCTCCGGTAGGTCCAGTAGGTCCGGTAGCCCCAGTGGCTCCGGAAGGTCCAATAGGTCCGGTAGCCCCAGTGGCTCCGGTGGGTCCAGCAGGTCCAGTAGCGCCTGTAGCCCCAGTGGCTCCGGTAGGTCCAGTAGGCCCTGTAGCACCAGTGGCCCCGGTAGGTCCAATAGGTCCGGTAGCGCCAGTGACTCCGATAGGTCCAGTAGCCCCAGTAGCGCCAGTGATTCCGGTAGGTCCAGTAGCGCCTGTAGCCCCAGTGGCTCCGGTGGGTCCAGCAGGTCCGGTAGCCCCAGTGGCTCCGGTGGGTCCAGCAGGTCCAGTAGCGCCTGTAGCCCCAGTGGCTCCGGTAGGTCCAATAGGTCCGGTAGCGCCAGTGATTCCGGTAGGTCCAGTAGCGCCTGTAGCCCCAGTGGCTCCGGTGGGTCCAGCAGGTCCGGTAGCCCCAGTGGCTCCGGTGGGTCCAGCAGGTCCAGTAGCGCCTGTAGCCCCAGTGGCTCCGGTAGGTCCAATAGGTCCGGTAGCGCCAGTGATTCCGGTAGGTCCAGTAGGTCCGGTAGCCCCAGTGGCTCCGGAAGACCCAGTAGCGCCTGTAGCCCCAGTGGCTCCGGTAGGTCCAATAGGCCCTGTAGCCCCAGTAGGTCCGGTAGCGCCAGTGACTCCGATAGGTCCAGTAGCCCCAGTAGCGCCAGTAGGTCCAATAGGTCCAGTAGCCCCAGTGGCTCCGGAAGGTCCGGTAGGCCCAGTAGCGCCTGTAGCCCCAGTGGCTCCGGAAGGTCCAATAGGCCCTGTAGCCCCAGTAGGTCCGGTAGCGCCAGTGACTCCGATAGGTCCAGTAGCCCCAGTAGCGCCAGTGGCTCCGGAAGGTCCAGTAGGTCCAGTAGGCCCTGTAGCACCAGTAGGTCCGGTAGCGCCAGAGGCTCCGATAGGTCCAGTAGGTCCTGCTTCCCCGTCACCAATAGCGTCAAGTAAAGCAACATCATCAATAAATATGAATGGTGTATTTAATGCACTATTCGGTTTACTGATAATTACTTGTGCCTGTGTTGTGCCCACGGGTGCTGTAGAAGTAGTTTGATAAATTTCGTTCCAGTTATCGTCTATAACAAGTGGAAGTGTGTCATATGCAATTGTCACGTCTAATCCAGTACCTATTACACTATCTGTAGCGTCTAAGAATAATACTTCGAGAAAAATAGTAGGACTTGCTTGAAGTTTAAACTTTGCTAAAGACACGATCAATTCAAAGCTATCTCCAGACTCAGCGGAAACTGTTTGTGAGATTGAAGCAGGTGCTACACTACTGGGGAATCGTGCAGAATAGTATCCTGAATGGGATTGTTGAACTGTTACAGTTGTGTTTAGAGAATCCCATCCCGTTAAATCACCTGTTTCAAAACTTCCATTTATTATTAAATTTTGGATTGGCATAAAAAAATTCCTCCCTTCAATATATTTGAGATACATTGCTAGTTTCACTAGAAATGCAACTCAATAGTATAGTATGAGAGGGAGAAGAAATTGCAAAGGCGCTTAACTTAAGAGCTGAGGTCCAATCTGAGAATGTGCGAAATTCTAGTAGATTATAATAATGCTAATTGTAGTTTTATGCCGAAAGAATAGTTTAAAGAAAGTGATAACAGAAAAGGTAAGCATTTTTCGTTTGGTTATCTAATCAATCATTTATTTCTCTAGTTCTTTTCCAGCGACTCCAATAACTGTTTTATGGTCTGGAACATCATGGACGACCACTGTTCCAGCACCGATAGTAGACTCTCTCCCAATCGTAACGTTAGGGAGTAGTGTTGCATTGTTTCCTATTTTAGCTCCAAATTTAATGAGTGGGCCTCTAAGTCCAACCCCACCAGAACGCATATATTTATCATTGGAAGTAGAACAACAGGGACCTATAAAAACATCATCTTCAATCTCCATAAAGGCAGTGATATAACATCCTGTTTGTATGGTAACGTTATTGCCGATTAAAGTATTGTTTTCTATTATCGCATTGCGTCCTACTACACTTTGTTTTCCGATTTCTACATGTTCTCTTACGCTAGCTAAATCACCAATAAAAATTGAATCGTGTAAAATACTGCCGCGATAGATCACGCAGTTATCTCCAATCTTCACACCATTCCCAATAACTAATGGTGGTAAATCGGATATTTTATTTTTAACTTGGTTCATCTGCTTATTCCCAGAAGGTGATTTACCCAGAGAAGTCATATTTCCAACAGTAACGTAGTCGTCAATGACAGTATCTTTTTTAATAACACTATGATGGCCAATTGTGACGAAATCCCCTATTATTGCATCCTTTTCAATCACTACGTTTTCTCCTAATGTTACATTTTTTCCTATAAAAGCTCGCTCATCAATCATTATTTTCCCTCCTTATCTGAATTCTGTTGCATTTGGATTGTTGAAAAGTCAGTAATAGGGAAGCGAACTTCTTTGTTCAATTTATCCGAATAATACAATCCAAAAATGAACTCAAGTACTTTTTTCGCCTCATAAACATCTATTGTTGCGGTGTGTTCTGGGTTTGTTAAGGCTTGATAAAAATCTTTATACATATAAAGTCTATCTTCATGATCCATTGCAATCTCGCGTACTTCTTTTTCTGAAATGGACTCATTTTCAAGATAAAAACGCTCTACTTGGTTTAAAGCAGGTCCGCTAAAAGCTACTGTTCCATTTTCACTAACAACATGTAGGGCATAGCCAATGTTTTTTGGTTGTGTTAGAGCATTTGCAGAAATCGTTCCAGGCACATCGTTTTTAAATTGAATCGTACCAACTGCGACGTCTTCCGTTTCTTTCCATGACGCAAAGTTTTTTGTTTTTCCATAAATGGATTGGATATCTCCCATAAACCAAAGAAGCAGGTCTGCTACATGCAACCCCTGATTCAGCAACATACCACCATCATCTTCCCAAGTACCTCTCCAACTTGCCTGTTGATAATATTCTTTGGGTCGATTGATTTGAACAGATGCAGAGGCAGTATATAACTTCCCAAATTGGTTTTGCTCAATTAATGCCTTGGTTTTTTGGAAAATCGGTCGATAACGAAGTTGATGACACACAAGAACTTGTCGATTACATGCTTCAGATAGAGCGATAATTTCATTTGCGTCTTTTAAAGATAAAACGAATGGCTTTTCAACAATGACATGCTTTCCTTTACTTAGTGCTTGTTTAATCATCGTACTGTGTAAACCAGAAGGCGTAGTGATGATGACGACGTCAATTTCTCCCAATTCTAATAGTGCTTGGTAATCGGTGAATAAAGCTACTGTCTTTTCTTCCTTATTAGTTGGAAGAAGTGCTTTGATTTTATCTGCCCTTCCTAAATCAGAATCGGCTACAGCAATTAAGTGAAACTTATCTTTCAACTGGGAAAGGATTTGAACGTGTTTCTCTGAAATGAATCCACACCCAATTAATCCAGCGTTTAGTAGCGTCATTGTAAATCAACTTCTTTTATCGAATTGATAATTTTTCTTTGTTCTTCATTTGTTAGAAATGGATGCATTGGAATAGATAAGACAGATTTAGATAATGTTTCTGCCTCAGGGAAATCGCCTACTTGATAATGAAGATCTGCGTATGCTTTTTGTAAATGAAGACAGCAAGGATAATAAATTGCTGCTGCTATTTCGTTTTTCTTTAGGTTTGTAATAATCGCATCTCTATTGGTGCTCTTTAGGCAAAAAAGATGATAAACATGCTTGTTATCCTGCTTCTCATTGAGAAATTCAACTGTTGAAAGAGAGCTTAATTGATCTATATAAACCTTTGCTGCTTTTCGTCTCTTTTCATTCCAATTGTCTATATGGTCTAGACACACTAGTAAAATTGCAGCTTGGAGTGAGTCTAGCCTACTGTTATAACCAACTTCATCGTGATAGTACTTTTTATTACTTCCGTGTACACGAAGTTGGCGAATGCGATTTGCTATTTGTGTGTTATTGGTTGTGACAATCCCTCCATCTCCAATTCCACCAAGATTTTTAGTCGGAAAAAAAGAAAAGCATGCTGCATCTCCTAAACTTCCTACTGGTCTATCCTTATACGTAGCTCCATAGGCTTGACATGCATCCTCAATAACTATTAAATTATTATCTTTGGCAATTTGGTTGATTTGATCCATTTCAGCTGCTTGCCCAAATAAATGAATGGGAATAATACATTTCGTTTTTCTGGTAATATGTTTCCTTATTTGAGCTGGATCAATTAAACCTGTTGCAGAATCGACATCAGCAAATACCGGTCTTGCACCAATACGACTAATGGCCTCTGCTGTTGCAATAAATGTAAATGGCGAAGTAATAACTTCATCTCCCTTTCCAATCCCATAAGCGTGAAGCGTTAATATTAATGCATCTGTTCCGCTTGCTACAGTGATTGCATCTGAAACAAGCAAATTAGTCGCAACCCTTTTTTCCAACTGTGCTACTTCTGGTCCTAAAATAAAGTTTCCACTTTGCAATACATTTTTCATTGTTTCTAGAAGTTCTGTTTCAATCGATTGATACTGTCTTTTTAAATCTATTAGGCGAATCATACAAAATCTCCTTTCTAATGTTTACATACTCTAGTTACCTTATGACTATGTCGTAAGAGAAGGAACGGCAAGTAACTAAAGGCGCGTGGGTATGATCACTGATTTTAAAAACTAGTAGCATCGCCTTTTTTAGAAGAAACAAGAACTTGATTCAGTCAAATCTCATATAAAGAAGTAGATTACTATAAATTAGAGAGGATAAATTTGGTATGAAAATTAAAACGGATTCAAATGATCATGTAGTGCAGATGAGTGAAAAGACAATTGGGGTAGTTGGACTTGGTTATGTTGGCTTACCAGCAGCAATCTGTTTTGCTGAGAAGTATCAAGTTATCGGATATGATATTAATGTCAATAAAGTTGAAGCGTTGATAAATGGAAAAGATGAAACGGGTGAGGTAACAAAGGAGCAGTTGCAAGAAACAACGTGTATATTTACAACAGAAGCTGAAAATTTGAGGGCTTGTGACTTTATAGTTGTAGCTGTTCCGACACCGCTTGACCAGGAGAATAAGCCTGATCTATCTTATGTGAAGGACGCAACAAAACTGATTGGAAGAAACATGAAACAAGGTGCAATTGTTATTTATGAATCAACAGTTTATCCTGGTGCAACAGAAGAAATTTGTTTACCACTATTAGAAAAAGAATCTGGATTAACAATAGAAATGGACTTTTCAATAGGGTATTCACCTGAACGAATTAATCCTGGAGACAAAAAGAATACATTTAAAACAATTGGAAAAGTAGTTTCAGGATATAACGAAAAAACTACAAAAAGTATAGAACTGTTATATGCAAGTGTCTTAGAAGCTCCCGTTTATCGAGCAACATCGATTAAGGTAGCTGAGGCATCAAAAGTGGTTGAAAATACGCAAAGAGATATTAATATAGCTTTTATGAATGAGTTAGCGATGCTATTTGATCATATCGGGATAAATACAAACGATGTGTTAGCTGCTTCACGAACAAAATGGAACTTTCATCCCTTTACACCAGGTTTAGTTGGCGGACATTGTATTAGTGTAGATCCTTATTATTTAATTGAAAAGGCTGAGCAAATGGGTTATTCACCAACCTTTATGAAAGAAGCGAGAAAAATCAATGCTTTTATGCCTCGATTTGTAATTGATAAAATTAAACACTATAGTCAACAGCAACAAATTGAATTACATCAGTTAAGTGTCAATATATTAGGAATAACTTTCAAGGAAAATGTACCAGATTTAAGAAATTCTAAAACATTCGAAATCGTAAAAGGGCTACGAAATTTAGGCGCGCACGTTACTATTAGTGACCCACATGCAAGTGGAAAAGAGGTAATGGATATTATGGGGGAGCCGCTTATTCCATTTCAATCATTACCAGAGGCGCATATCAATTTACTTGCAGTTCCTCATCTTGCTTTTAAAGATCAAATCACGCATTCTTATAAGAAGTTATTTGTAAATGATCAGGGATTAATGATCGATCTAAAAGGATTTTTATCCCCAGAGAAATTTCCTGATACAATTGAATGGTGGACACTATAAGTAAAGAAAAAGAGGCTGGGACAAAACTCAGATAAACAATAAAAAGTTGCATCTTCCAACGGTAGTTGGAAGATGCAACTTTTTTATAAAATCGAAAATTTTAGTAAGTAAAAAAGGATACCTTCTGATAAAATTAAAGTACCACACAATAACAATCGGAGGTATCCTTATGTTTAAAGATTATAACATGAATCAAGTAATTCTGCCGTTAGATTTTGAAATGAAATTACAAAAAAATGATATTGCCTATACGATCCATGACTTAGTAGAACAAATACCTGATAAAGCATTTTCTGTTTTCTTACATGAAACAGGTTGTCCTCCTTATCATCCACGCATGATGATGAAGGTTATTTTATGTGCTTACACGCAATCTGTTTTCTCTGGAAGAAAAATTGAATCATTACTGAAAGATAGTGTACGCATGATGTGGTTAGCGCAAGGTTATGAGCCAAGCTATCGAACGATTAATCGTTTTCGAGTCAATGAAGAAGTACAAGAACTGTTACGCCAATGTTTTGTACAATTTCGATGCCAACTGGTGAAAGAAGAGCTGATTGACCAGGAAGCGATCTTTATTGATGGCACCAAAATAGAAGCAAATGCCAATAAATTTACGTTTGTTTGGCGAAAAGCGATTGAAAAATACAGTGCGAATTTGGTGGAGAAATCAAATCAACTGTACGATGAATTATTGGCAAACGAAATTATTCCAGAAATAGAACGCGAAAGTACGGAAGAACTATCCACTAAAGAACTCGAAAAAGTAGTTGAGAAACTAGAGAAGACCGTTGAAGGATACGACAAACAGATCGAAGAAAGTAAAGATGTCAGCAAACGAAAGCAGCTTCGCTCTGCAAGGAAAACACCAAAAAAATACCGCAAACAGTTTAAAGATTACGTAGCACGCAAACAAAAATACGAAAAGGATAGGCTTATATTTGAAGCGCGCAATAGTTATTCAAAGACAGACCATGATGCCACCTTTATGCGCATGAAAGACGATTATATGAATAATGGCCAATTAAAAGCAGGTTACAATGTACAAATTGCGACCGAAGGACAATATACACTCGCATATGACGTATTTCCCAATCCAACTGATGTACGCACATTCACTCCTTTTCTAGATAAAATCGAGGAAAGCTTCTTTGAACTTCCCACATATATCGTAGCTGATGCATGGTATGGAAGTGAACAGAATTATGAAGATGTCCGCATTAATCGGGAGCGCATCCCGCTGATTACATACAATAGGTATCGAAAAGAGAAGACAAAGAAATATAAGCAAGACCCTTTTAACACAATGAACTGGGCGTATGATGAAGCGAGTGATTCTTTCCGTTGTCCAAATGATAAAAAAGTGGCTTTCCAGTATCTATCTAATCGAACAGGTAAAGATGACTTCACCCGATCCTTTAAAGTCTATGAATGTGAAGACTGTTCGGATTGTCCGTTGCGTTCCCACTGTACAAAAGCAAAGGAAGGAAATAATCGAAAAATTTATTATAATGAAAAATGGGAACAACAAAAAGCATACACAAAACAGCAGCTTTCAGAAAAAGAAACCGGTAAAATCTATGGCAAACGAAAAATAGATGTAGAACCAGTCTTCGGATTTTTGAAGGCTAATTTGCGTTTCACTCGTATGTCAGTAAGAGGCAAGAAGAAAGTGGAAAATGAATTAGGATTTGCATTCATGGCGGTGAACTTGAGAAAGTACACGGCTAAGCATGCGCATGGTGCAACAAATCCTGAAAATAATCCAACAAAAAAAGATTCCGACCATCTTCCTAAGATGATCGGAATCTTTTTCGTTATTTTGGCTAGTTATGTCCCAGCCTCTTTAATCGAGGGATTTGACTTTATTCCAGAGCTTTTTTAAAAATGTCTCTGTTTCTGGTACGACTTCTTTTTCAATGGGATCGTTATTAATAGTATTTTCAATTGTTTCTTCTTGAACTGTTTCTACTTTATCAGTAATTAGAGGACTAGTTTCTACTTTTTCCTCTGTTGGTATCTTTTCTTTAATCAGAGGTTCTTTCTCTTTATTTAACCGAGGATTAAAACTAGTTGCCTTTTGAAGTTGATTTTGTTTAATTTTTTGAATTGTTTTCATTTTTTGGTTAAAAATAGAATTTTGTTTTAAATCATTTTCTTCATCTTTTAGGTTATTTTCTGGGAGTAAATAAGCTGACTTATAAGATTGTAAATCTTTAAAGTAGAATTGCTTTGGTTTTTGAATTGGCTCAATTTCAGCCGTTTTTTCTACTGGATTTTCTTTAATTTCTGGTTTTACTTCATTCTCAGATCGTTGAATAACAGATAAAAATTGCCCTTGACTTACTTCCTTGCTTTCTCCAGCGACATTAGAAGGATTTTGTGATTCTTCTGTCTTGTTTGTATTAAAATTATCCATGATATCAAACACCTCCTTATTTGCAGCGTTTTGATCAAGCATCATCAATACATCAGAAAGATGATAAATTAGAAATAAATGACGTTGCAACTCTTTTGTAACCGTATCCTGAAGTTGTTGGATAATGTTATTAGTAGTTGAAGAACTGTTATTAGTGAATTCGTTTCTTAATCGTTTGTTTTCTGCAATAATTTCTTGAAGCTCATTCTCCTTGTTAGTTAATTGATTATTTAATTTTTCTATTACCACTGTTTGTTGGTTAATTTTCTCGGTCAGATTTTCATTCACCTTTTTTGCCTGACTATATTCTCTACTTATATCATTAATTTGATAACTTTTAATTAGCTTTTTATAACGTTTTTGTTTTTCTAATAGGTAATTCATATCCATGCCTTGTGAATACTTCAATGCCTGTCACCTCTGGAATTACAAGTATGTGATAGTATATGTTTTTTAAAAAGGAAATGTGTCCTATAAATATAAGAAAAGGAATTAATACATTTGACTATGGGTATAGCGCCCTTTTTTTAGCAAAATCAGAGAAAACTAGACCTTTGTACATGGCACAATCGGGTGATTGACATACTTTGATATTGACTTAAAAATAAATTGAGTAAAGGAGTTAGATAAAATGCAGAGTCAATCATCGCAAGGAGCACAGGAGCTTCTTTGCTTTAATGCAGAAAAAGTATATGACTGGGTTATTTTACAAGAGACTGTTAATCAAATTATATCTGCAGAAGAGATTGGTGTATTACCAATTGATCCTGGAGATCCAGCAGTAAGCAATTTAACTACTACGTGTTATTTGGTAGATCCTATAACAGGAAACCCATTACCACCAAATGCTTTATTAGAGGTGGTAGAATCAGATGACAGACAAGATAGACAATTTATAATTGATGGTTGCCAAGTTACGTTACAACGCGTTAGCTTTGTCAAAACACTTAACGTTGTAATTGAATTTAGTGGATTTGATGGAACAACACCATTCGTAGAAATATCCAATGCAATTGAGATAGAAATACCTGAATCAGTATTTCTTTGTGCACCAGAAGGAACAAGATTAGTCGTTCGCTTATCTGATGTTAGTTGTAGTGCTAGTGTTAATATTGTAGCTGGTACGCTAGAAAGCGTTAATCTTTCTTTAGATGTTTGTCAAAGCGTACAAAGCGTTGCTGATGTAACATTAGAATTAGTTGCAGATTTCTGTGAACCACGTGATGTATTAGTGTCAGAGGAATGCCCTTCGCCGGTCATCCCGCCACAGTGTCCAGTTGTATTTCCGGGTATCACACACCCTCATAAACCTATACCGAAAAGTATAGACTAATTATTTCTTACTATATAGAGCTATATTTCATTTACGTGAAATATAGTTCTCTTTTTTTATTATATTAATTTTTTCCTAGGCTGTTACATAAGAATATATAGATGTAATTTTACGAGGAGGTTTTATAATGAATGAAACGGAAATATTGCAAAACAAAATGTTGGAATGGAATAAACAATCAGAAGCATATCTTAAAAAAATAGAAAAAGAATTAGAACAATTAAATAATATGGTATTACCAACAACAGATAATGGTCTAATAGCCTACTACACCTATTCGTTTAATATCACGTATCGCGAGGCTGAAGAGAATCTTATCATTGGTAACCTTCATGTGCAAAATAGAACAAACGAAATGGTTAACAATCTCTCTATTTGTCTACTAATACAAACGACAGATAGCTATCAATTTTCAGGTAAGTATACAACTGTAAATAGTGGCCCGCAATCAAAATCCGATGCCGTGTATTGGAAGCGTATTGATATGGATGAGGAAGAAGGAGCGTATTGGTTTACACTGATGGAAAATAAAACATTGGCACCTTCTGAAACAATTTCATTTTCTGATTTTTCACTTGCTTGGGAACAGGGCAGGAACTTCTCTTGTAGAGTTAATGGACTTATATACACAGAGAAAGAAGAAGGAATAGCGGCATTAAACGCAATTAATATACATACAGAGATCTAATTTCGGAATGGAGGTTTTAGGTGTGAATGAAGATGTCTTGTGGAGTTTAATTGAAAATGTAACAAAAGAGCATATTGATAATCTGGGGGGGAATAAGACAGTAGATGATGCAATCTTATTATTGCTGATCCAATTAAAACGCCGTTCCAGCTCAACTGAACAACGACTAGAAGATAAGGTGGTAAACTTGGATGTAATCGATCAATTAATTGAAAAAAATAGACTTCAATTTGAGAATGTTTTGAAGTTAATAGCTAACAAAAAAAGTAGAACGAACTAGTTCTACTTTTTTTGTATAAATAATGCCGCTAGTAAACAAAGATGCTACAATAATAATAGTTTATTAGTTAAGGTGTGGGTTAGTATGATGCGAAATAAGTTTACTAGAAAAACTAAAAAGTGGCTAAAAGCTACCCTGTTGACAGGGGCTGTTACAGCTTTTGTGGCTTTTGTATTGGTTGTTGTTATGATTTTGGCAAATTATGTACAAGAAGAAGAAACAAATTCAATTCCAAATAACTTGACTGAATCTGTTGTTTCTTACCAACCGTTAATAGAGCGACACTTGAAAGAAATGGGTAAAGAAGCGTATACGGCAGTCATAATGGCATTGATGATGCAGGAATCAGGTGGTAGAGGAAATGATCCGATGCAAGCGTCTGAAAGTTATTGTGGTGAGATTGGTTGTATTAGTGATCCAGAGGTTTCAATTGATAAAGGTATAGATTATTTTGTTAATGTCTTAGAAAAAACAGACGGTGATGTGAAACTCGCCCTACAATCCTATAATTTTGGTGAAGGATTTATTGATTACGTTAAAGAAAATGGTGGAAGCTATACACAAGTATTAGCAATAGCTTTTTCTAAACTGAAATATGAAGAATTAAAAGATACAGGGGATTATAGCTGTATTCGAACAGAAGCGGAAGCATATGATGCCTGTTATGGTGATATTTATTATGTCGATGCGGTAATGAGTTATTACCCAAGTGCACTAGCAAAGACAAGTGAAACGGTTCAAGTTGCACAGATCGGTCTTGAAACAAATTAGATAATAATGTCGAATTTTGCAAAGAAAATATAGTACAATATAATATAAACCAATTAATTATAGTAAAGGGGACAGAAAAACATGACAAACAAAGTTTATTTTAATCACGATGCTGGAGTGGATGATCTAGTATCCTTGTTTTTACTTACACAAATGGAAGATGTTGAATTAACTGGCGTCTCCGTTATACCGGCAGATGGTTATTTGGAGCCTGGTATAAACGCTAGTCGTAAAATTATTGATCGATTTAATGCTTATTCAGTAGAAGTAGCAAAATCAAATTCTCGTGGAGAAAATCCATTTCCAAATGATTGGCGTTTACACACGTTTACAGTCGATGCATTACCTATTTTAAATGAGAGTGGTGAAATGAAAACACCATTGAGTAATTCATATGCGCATCAACACATGATTGAAAAATTGATGGAAACAAAAGGAAAGACAACACTATTATTTACGGGTCCTTTAACAGATCTTGCTCGGGCACTAGATGAAGCACCAGAAATAGAAGATAAAATTGAAAAGTTAGTTTGGATGGGTGGAACATTTCAAGAAGTCGGTAATGTGCAAGAGCCAGAGCATGACGGAACAGCAGAATGGAATGCCTTTTGGGACCCAACAGCGGTCCAACGAGTATGGGCAAGTGGGCTAAAAATAGAAATGATCGCTTTAGAAAGTACACAACAAGTACCTTTAACATTAGATGTACGTCAAAAATGGGCATCTCTACGTAAATATCAGGGTGTTGATTTCTTGGGTCAATGTTATGCTGCGGTACCACCACTAGTTTATGGAGAAACAAATTCCACGTATTATTTATGGGACGTGCTGACGACTGCTTTTATTGGAAAACCAGAACTAGTGAAAACAAAATCAGTAATGAGCACTGTATTGACAGAAGTACCTAGTCAAGGTAGAACGGTAGAATCTGAATCTGGTCGTGAAGTGAGTGTAGTATATGATGTTGATGCAAGTGATTTCTTCGATTATTTAACGAGTCTTGCACAGCAGGTTAAATAGGGGGTAAAACAGATGAAGCAAGTGATTATTGATACGGATACTGCTGGGGATGATACAATCGCAATTCTGATGGCTCTTCATCATTTTCAAGTCGAAGGCGTCATGATAACAGGAGGAAATGTTCAATTTGACCAACAAGTTGAAAATGCCCTTTATACTATTGAAGTTTCTGGAAAGGGTGGCCAAGTTCCAGTATTTAAAGGGCACCAAGGGCCGATTTTACAACTTGGTAAAGCGCAACATCGTACGGTAGAAGATGTACATGGTTCAGATGGTATGGGTGGCGCGAATTTTCCAAAGGCAAGACAAAAACCTGAAACACAACATGCAGTAGATTTTTTAATTGAAAAAATTCATGCTAATCCAGGAGAAATATCATTATTAGCAATTGCACCTCTGACTAACATTGCAATGGCACTAAAAAAGGATCCATCAATTGCGACGGAGATAAAAGAACTCTTTATTATGGGTGGCACAAATAACTATTTAGGTAATATCACACCTGCTGCTGAATATAACTTTTATGTTGATCCAGAAGCAGCGCGAATTGTTTTACACTCGGGTATACCGATGACAATGGTTGGTTGGGAAATGTGCACGCAATATTCTATTATGAATGATGCGGATCATCTTGATATAGAAGGACTTCGAACCAAAGGATCAGAATTTTTTATTTCGGTTAATCAAGTTGTGAAAAATTTTAATAGAGATGTCCATCGCCTTGAGGGTACAACACATCCAGATACGCTGTTAGTCGCGATAGCTGCTCAAAAGCAAATAATGAGAGAAGCTAATACATATTATGTTGATGTTGAAACAAAAGGTGAGTTTACAAGAGGTTATAGTGTAGTTGATATTAATAGTAGGTTAAACAAAGAACCTAATGTACGTGTATGTGAAGTAGTTGATCGTGCATTATTCAAAGAGTCGTTGTTAAATTGTTTGAAAGCAATTGAATAACATAGACTAATCGTTGAACTGTTTTAAGTTCGGAGTATCGCTGTTATATTGTATAGTTACCAAGACTTAAGTCTGTGAGAGTTTGAATTAGAAAGTAGCAGAAGGTAATGAAACAGCTATTTGATTTATAAAATAAACTTAATTAATTGAAAAGTGATGAGAATATGATGGGTAGAGTCCTAAAAAGAACAAAGGATATACGTACGAAAGAAACTTTATCTTATGACTTGCAAAATTTAGGTTTAAAAAAAGGAATGACTATAATTGTGCATTCTTCCTTATCCTCACTTGGTTCTGTGAAAGGCGGTCCAATAACAGTAATCCAAGCAATAATGGAGATTTTAACAGAAGAGGGTACGATAATGATGCCAACCCAATCTGTCGATTTATCTGATCCGTCTAGTTGGGATCAACCGTCTGTACCTGAAAAAAAATGGGAAGAAATTCGTAAGGCTATGCAACCCTACCATCCACTTTATACACCGACGTCATATATGGGTAGAATAGTGGAGGTGTTTCTCACTTGCCCAGAAGTAAAACGAAGTAGTCACCCCAATTATTCATTTGCAGCTTGGGGTAAGTATAAAGATAGGTTAATAAACAACCATGAATTGAATTATGGATTAGGAGATACATCCCCGCTTGGTAGATTATACGATATAGACAATGCCTATGTATTGTTGCTGGGTGTAGATTATGCGAGTTGTACAGCTTTTCATTTGGCAGAATATCGGATACCTTACCAAAAGATAATTAACCATACAGCTCCTATTTTAGAAGATAACAAAAAGGTATGGAAAACGTATCAAGAATTAGAATTCAGAGGCAGTTTATTTACTTATTTAGGAAAAAGTTTTGAAGATGAAACTTATGTAAAAAAAAGAAAAGTTGGTTCTGCACAAGCGCGACTCTTTCAAGTGAAATGTGCGGTAGATTATGCGAAATCATGGTTAACTATGCGGGATCATTATAATAAATGAAGAGCTACTGTCTGAACCAGTGCTCTTCATTTTCATTTTTAACGCATGACAGACCCTCCAGAAATCTTAACGGATTCACCCACGATATTGGTAGCTGCATCAGATGATAAAAAAGCTATTGTGTTGGCTACTTCTTCAGGTGTTGTAATTCTTCCAGAAGGTAAGCTTTGACAAGCTTTTTTATATTGTTCTTCAAAAGAGCGATTTTCACGATCTGCCTTATCCAGAATTGCCTGTTTACCCATTTCAGTTTCCACATAACCTGGACATACAGCATTTACCCTTATGCCATCTTGAATCGCTTCAAGAGCAAACGATTGTGTAAAACCAATTAAAGCAAATTTTGAGCCACAATAGGCAGTTCCACCAAATGTTCCGCGTAAGCCTGATAAGGAAGCGACGTTTACAATTACGCCTTCTTTTTTCTGTTTCATTTTTTTGAAAACTTCTTGTGTCAATAAAATAGGAACGGTATAGTTTAGATGCATTGTCTCTTCCAGTTGTGATTGAGAGATTTCTTCTACTTTGCCATTTCCTAAAATTCCAGCCGAGTTGATCAAGATTGATATATAACCAAATGTTTTTTCAGCGTTCTCAACTAGCTGCATACGTTCCTTGTCGTTTGTTAAGTCTGTTACTTGAATGAAGATATTTGCATCTGGATCTTTAATAAGTATTTCGTCTCTTAGTTGTTGTAACTTTTCTTTTCTTCTTCCTGTGATGGTTACATTTGCACCCATTTGAGATAGTAATAGCGCAGTAGCATAGCCAATACCCCCACTTGCTCCAGTTATTAAAGCATGCTTATTTGATAATGAATGATTGGTGAAGATACTACTCATTTCATGTTACTCCTCTCGATTTTTATATTGGTTAGATTAACACGAAAAACTTAAAAATAAAAACGGTATGATCTAAGATGATCATACCGTTTTGTATAGTAATGGAAGGAGTTTAGTCTTAACCTTTAAACGTATTGCGATATACTTCTGCTAATTCAGTTACAAGCGGTAATTTTGGATTAGCTGTAGTACATTGATCTTCAAATGCACGGTCAGCTAAATAATCTACTTTGGCTTCGAATGCTTTTTTGTCGACACCATTTTCCGCAATACTCATTGGTATATTTAAATCTTTTGCTAATTTATAAATTGCTTGAACTAAGCTTTCAACGCCTTCTTCAGTTGTTGTAGCTGGTAATCCTAACACTCTAGCAATATCGGCATAACGTTGGTCTGCAACAAAGTTTGTATATTTAGGGAATGAAACAAACTTTGTTGGCTTTTTGGCGTTATAACGAATAACATGTGGCATTAAAATTGCATTTGCACGACCGTGAGCAATATGGAATTCTGCTCCTAGTTTATGAGCTAAACTATGGTTAATACCTAAGAAAGCATTAGCAAAAGCCATTCCAGCTATTGTAGATGCATTATGCATTTTCTCGCGTGCTAATTCATTGCTTCCATCTCTATATGCAAGTGGTAAATATTCAAAAACTAATTGTATTGCTTTAATTGCTAGCCCATCAGTATAATCATTTGCCATATTAGAAACATACGCTTCTATAGCATGCGTTAATACATCCATTCCTGTGTCTGCTGTAATAACCTTTGGTACTGTCATAACAAATTGAGAATCAATTATAGCTACGTCGGGTGTAAGCTCATAGTCAGCCAACGGATACTTAATGTTATTCTCTTTATCTGTAATAACAGCGAAAGATGTTACTTCTGATCCTGTACCAGATGTAGTAGGAATCGCTACAAATTGTGCTCGGTTACCCAATTCAGGATATTTGTATACACGTTTGCGAATGTCTAGGAACTTCTGCTTTAAACCGTTAAAATCTGTTTCTGGATGTTCGTGGAATAACCACATGCCTTTAGCGGCATCCATTGCAGATCCTCCACCAAGTGCGATGATACAATCTGGTTGAAAAGTATCCATTGCTGCTGCACCGCGCATAACTGTATCTTTAGATGGATCTGGTTCTACATCAGAAAAAATTTCACAGTGGACATAATCAGAACGTTTTCGTAGGTAATATAGTACTTTATCTACATAACCTAGTTCAACCATCATTGGGTCAGTTACAATAAATGCTTTTGTGATATTAGGCATTTTAGATAGATACTGCACAGAATTTTTCTCGAAATAAATTTTTGGTGGAACTTTAAACCACTGCATATTAACATTCCTTTTTGCCATTTTTTTAACATTGATTAAATGTACTGCACCAACGTTTGAAGATACTGAGTTTCCGCCATAAGATCCACAACCAAGTGTTAATGAAGGCATATATGCGTTGTAGATATCACCAATTGCGCCTTGGGAAGAAGGGGCATTGACAATAATACGACCAGCTTTCATACGTAAACCAAATGCGTCAATTACATCTTGATTATTTGAATGGATAACAGCAGAATGTCCTAATCCACCAAATTCTAACATTTGTTCCGCTCTATCTAAACCTTCTTCACTATTGTTTACTTTATAAGCAGCTAATACTGGGCTTAATTTTTCACGAGATAATGGGTGGTCCGGACCAACTCCAGTTAACTCAGCTACTAATATTTTTGTTTCTTCTGGAACTTTAATACCAGCTAATTCAGCAATTCGTGCTGGTTTCATTCCAACAATAGCAGGATTTACTGCACAAGTATCCTCATTTATTACTAATTTTTCAACTTTAGCTTTTTCAGCTGGTGTTAAGAAATGACAGCTATTATAAACCATTTCATTTTTAACTTCTTCATATATCTCTTTATCAATAATAACCGCTTGTTCTGAAGCGCAAATCATGCCATTATCGAAGGTTTTAGATAAAATCAAGTCATTGACAGCACGTTTAACATTTACTGTTTTTTCAAAGTAACATGGTACGTTACCAGCTCCAACTCCTAATGCTGGTTTTCCAGAACTATAAGCGGATTTCACCATTCCAGGCCCACCAGTAGCCAATATTGTTGCTACACCGTCATGTTTCATTAAAGTTTGTGTTGCTTCGATTGATGGTTTCTCAACCCATTGGATACAATCTTTTGGTGCTCCTGCTTTCACAGCAGCTTCGTAAACGACTCTTGCAGCAGCTGAACTAGATCTCTGTGCAGAAGGGTGAAAAGCAAAAATGATAGGATTACCAGTTTTAATAGATATAAGTGATTTAAATAAAGTAGTAGAAGTAGGGTTTGTTACAGGTGTAACCCCAGCAACTACACCGATTGGTTCAGCGATTTCTACTACACCATCTTGTTCATTTTCGCTAATTACGCCAATTGTTTTGTCGTTTTTGATATTGTGATAGACATATTCAGTAGCGAATAAATTCTTGATGATCTTATCTTCATAAACACCACGTTTTGTTTCTTCTACAGCAAGCTTTGCTAATTGCATGTGTTGATCTAAACCAGCAAGTGCCATTTCCTTTACTATATTATCAACTTGTTCTTGATTTAATGTTCTCATTTCAGTTAAAGCTTGTTGTGCATTCCTAACTAATAAGTCAATACTTTCCGTAACGGTAACTTCTGATTTCTGTTCTGTTTTGGCAACCATGTGAATCCCTCCTAATATTTATGTGAAACAATGAGCAAGTAAGGTCAAAAAATAATTCGTTTATTAAGCAATTACTGATGGATGACGGGGAATCTTAACAAAAGATACATCATTAATCATTCGTGTGTTTGCTTTAATGATCACCACATTGTTTTTTGTCCAAATATAGTGTGGAATATCTTTTCCGTCTTCTAAACACAATGCTTCAAAGACATCACCAATTTGTTCTTCAAAACTTTCTTGTGTGTAAAAATCAGCATCTGTTCCAAAGTCTTTCCATTCATTTAATATCACTTTTATCACTCCTTTGCTCTTTCTGATATCATCATAACACCTGTTAGCGTTTACAAAACATTAGGTTTGTGACAAGTTTGTGAATTAATTCACAAATATAGATGGCATTGATATTTTCTCGTCCAATTATTTGTAGTAAGATAAGATAAGCGACAAGTAGAGGGGGCAAAAAGATATGATTGATTTGCGTAGTGATACAGTTACAAAGCCATCAACTGAAATGAGGAAGGCTGCGTATGAGGCAGAAGTAGGGGATGATGTGTATGGAGAAGATGTAACTGTTAAAAAACTTGAGGAAATGGCAGCTGAACATTTAGGTAAAGAAGCTGCACTGTTTGTTACTAGTGGTACACAAGGAAATCAGATTGCTGTTTTAAAGCATTGCAAACCGGGAGATGAGTTAATCTTAGAAGCGAATGCACATACTTATCTTTATGAAGGTGCAGCAGTTTCAGCATTAGCTGGAGTGCAGTCACGACCTATTCAAGGAATAAGAGGGGCTATGGATCCACACGAGGTAAAACAAGCAATTCGTGCAGATGACATACATTTTCCAGAGACATCGCTGATCTGTTTAGAGAATACACATAATAAAGCAGGCGGAGCGGTTTTACCACTAGAAAATATGAAGGAAATCTATCATATTGCACAAGAATCTAATGTAGCTGTTCATTTAGATGGGGCTCGTTTATTTAACGCTGCAGTAGCTTCAGGGATTTCTGTGAAAGCGTACGCTGAATTCACTGATACCGTTCAATTCTGCTTATCTAAAGGTTTAGGGGCGCCTGTGGGTTCTATCATCGCAGGAGATCATACCTTTATTAAGCATGCAAAGAAATGGAGAAAGCGACTAGGTGGGGGATTAAGGCAAGCGGGTATTATAGCTGCACCTGGTATTATAGCATTAGAGCATAATATTGAAAGACTAGCAGAGGACCATGCTAATGCTAAAATACTTGCAGAAGGTTTAGCTAACATAAAAGGACTAAAGGTAATCAATGAAATAGAAACAAATATCATTCTAGTAGATGTTACGGAAACTGGCCTATCTGAAGCTGTTTTTTTAGAAGCAATCAAAGAAAAAGGTGTATTAGCAGGATCGTACGGAACTAATTTTGTCAGATTTGTAACGCATTTGAACGTTTCAAAAGAGGATATCCAAACTACATTACAAAAAATAACACAAACATTAGTTTGAAATTAAAAACACAGATCAACATGATCTGTGTTTTTAGGATTTAACGTCTTTAAAAAGAAGCAATATCTTTAAGTTTATGCGTTTTTGCATCACCTGTGTTTTTTAAACGAATTTCAGTAGGTGATATTTTTAGAACAATATAGTTTGGATCATCAGGTCCTGAAAACCAAGGTTCTAATTTCTCATTCCATAGATGTTGCTTCATTTTTTCATCATCATGGATTGATGCTTCGCCTTCTACCTCAATATACTCATCTGTTGTTCCGTCAAATGTGTAACCAATTAAGATGTGAACATTAGCATTCTGTTTGATATCTTCTACTTTATGTGTTTCCTTATTTGTTGCAGTGTAGAAAGTTATTCCTTCATTAAAAAAAGTCATGTAACGTGAATAGGGTTTATTATTTTCAATTGTAGCTAATGTACCTATTTGATGATCATCAATGATTTTAATAATTGTTTGTTTAAGTTTTTGCTGATCCATTTCTTAAAACCTCCTAGTTACTATCTAATTGCTATTATTAGAATGTTTATTTGGAATTATGCATCGGCACATAGCAAAATAAGTACCATAATAATTTCAGATACTTATTTCGCATATTTTTATAAGCTAGCTTGATAAATCGTTACAGCATCGTCTCTTGTTAACTTTTTAAAATTACCAAACTCAGGACGAGCAAGAACTGTTTTATCAGCCATTTGTTCAATTGAGTCCTCCGTAATATCATAATCAGCTAATCGTGAAGGAGCACCAATTTTATTCCAGAATTCACGTAAAGCTTTAATCCCTTCTAATGCTATATCGTGGTCAGTTTTTCCTTTAGGATCCACATCAAATACTCGAGTTGCAAGTTGTGTAAATCTAGCTGTGTTGGCTTCTAATGTATGTTCCATCCAATGTGGGAATAGTATTGCTAATCCGCCACCATGTGGAATATCATGCACTGCTGAAACAGCGTGTTCTAAATTATGCGATGCCCAATCACCTTGATACCCCATACTAACCATACCATTTAACGCCATCGTGCCGTTATAAAGAATGGTCGCACGATGTTCGTAATTTTCTAGGTCATCTAATAATTTTGGTCCGGTTTCAATTACTGTGCGTAGAATACCCTCAACCATATAATCTTGAAGTAATGTATTTTCTTCATGATGGAAATAATGCTCTAGTGCATGTGACATCATATCCACAATTCCATAAATTGTTTGATTTTTTGGTACCGAAAATGTGTTAACAGGGTCAAGAATTGAAAATTGTGGATAGGTGGCAGGGCTACCCCAACCATGCTTTTCATTTGTTTCCCAATTAGTTATAACAGATCCAGCATTCATCTCAGAGCCAGTTGCGGCAAGTGTAAGAACTGTGCCAAAAGGAAGTGCTTCTTTTGCAAATGCTTTTTTAGTAACGATATCCCAAATATCATCGTCTGATTTTGCTCCTGCTGCAATAGCTTTAGTACAGTCAATTGTACTACCACCACCAACAGCTAGTATAAATTCAATACCCTCTTCTTTACAGATATTTACACCTTTTCTTGCAGTCGTAACACGTGGATTTGGTTCTACCCCAGATAATTCAAATACATCCGCATTAATATCCTTTAATATTTGAATAACTTCATCATATAGACCGTTACGCTTAATGCTACCACCGCCATAGACGAGCAGTACCTTTTTGCCGTAATTTGGTACCTCTTCTTTTAATTGAGCTACCGTATCTTTTCCGAAAATAAGTTTTGTTGGATTGTAATATGTGAAATTTTGCATGTTTGATCGACCTCCTATATCTATAATGGCAAGAACAGAAAAAGAAGTAAAGTAATAAGCGCTCCACCCCTTAGCTATTATGAACTAACCATGGTGCCGCCATTCACATGAATCACTTGACCAGAGACATAGGAAGAGTCTGAAGAAGCAAGGTATACATAAGCCGGAGCGAGTTCGTAAGGTTGGCCTGGACGTTTAAAAGGTGGGTTCTTACCGAATTCAGTAGCAATAAACGTAGCTGAGAAACTAGCTGGAATAAGTGGTGTCCAAATTGGCCCTGGGGCTACCGCATTTACACGAATTGCGCTTTTGGCTAAATTTTGTGAAAGGGAGCGGGTAAAACCAACAATTGCCCCCTTAGTAGCAGAATAATCAATTAGCTGTTCATTCCCTTCATAAGCTACTATCGATGCGGTATTAATAATGGCGCTTCCTTTATTTAAATGAGGTAAAGCAGCTTTTGCTAAATAAAAGAAAGAAAATATATTCGTTTCAAAAGTAGCACGTAATTGTTCGGAACTAATATCTAACAAATTATCTTGAGCGAATTGAACACCGTGATTATTTACTAAAATATCTAGTTTTCCAAAATGCTTGATTGTTTGTTCGACTAAATAGGAACAGTTATGTTCAGAGCGTAAATCACCGACTAATAGCAAACACTGTCTTCCAAGTGCTTCAATTCGATCTCTTGTACGAAACGCATCTTCATTTTCGTACTCATAATAATAGGCTATAACGACATTGGCGCCTTCCTTAGCAAAGGCTATTGCTGTTGCTGCACCAATTCCACTATCTCCGCCCGTAATTATTGCTACTTTATCATATAATTTATTTGATCCTTTATAGTTGTAATCTTCAATAATAGGCTTTGGTGTCATTAAACCTTCAATTCCTGGTTGCTGTGGCTGATGTTGGGGTGGTAAGTTATGAAGTGGATTTTTACTATTTTTCATGTTGAAATCCTCCTTAAAAAGTTAATCTTCTTCCTATCTATATGTGAGGGAATAAAAAAGATTCAAGTCTAATCAGTTGACTGCTCTAATGAGATTGATTATAATAACTTTTGTTCTAAAAACTCGCAAGTTTAAAAATGACTTGTTGGTCATTCGATTCCGATTATTGGGGGTAATGTAGTGGAAGATAGAAAAATTGATATTATGCAAGCTGCAATGCGCTTCTTCTCAAAAAAGGGATTTCAATCTACATCTATGCAGGAAATTGCTAATGAAGCAGGTATGTCAAAAGGTTCTTTGTATAAATATTTTGAATCTAAAGAAGAGCTATTAATAGAAGTTTTTAAATTTAATCATGATAACATGGTGGGAAATGCTAAATATATAAATATTAATGATTCTTTAAATCCTAAAGAAAAATTCAAAAAAATGTTAATTGTTGAATTTGAAGGGATTCTGGAGAATAAGGAATATTATAATCTACTAACAAAGTCTTTACTTCTTGAAAAGAACAAACAAATTCGTCCTTTAATGCAGCAAGTTCGAGCAGAGTTGACCGATTGGCATAAAGAAGTATTATTACAGGTTTATGGAGATGACGTGGAACCTATAATATGGGATACAGTGATCACATTACAAGGTATCTTCAAAGAATATATGTCAATTGTTATTCAAGATACGCAAAAACTTTCTCTTTCAGATATTGCTACATATGTTGTTGATAGTATAGATGCTATCATTCAGCATCAAAAACATAGTAAACCATTATTAAAAGACGAGATGATGACTAATTATAAAATTCTAAAAAACAATAAAAAAAGGTTATCAGTTGAAGAACAACTTTCGCAAATGCTAACGCATTTGCGTTTAACAATAGAAACAGAAGAGGCATCTCTAGAAATACGTAAAGAATTAGAAAACACGATTTCATTTTTTAAGCAAGAATTAAAGGAAAAAACGCCTAGGATATTTTTATTAAATTCTTTACTCGCAAACCTAGAAAATAAAACAAATAAAACAGAAGATTTAAAGACAATGAAAACATTAATCGATTTATTAGATTAGCAAGAGATATAAAGGGGTGGAGAAATCATGACAACAGAACACACAGAAAGTACAACTCCGATCAATCGTAAACTTATCGTTTCCATATTGCTCGCCGGGGGATTTGTTGCGATATTAAATCAAACTCTATTTGCAACAGCTACACCACATGTAATGAATGATTTTCAAATTAGTGAAAATATTGCACAATGGCTAACAACAATCTTTATGCTGGTTAATGGTGTAATGATTCCAATTACTGCATTTTTAATTGAAACATTTACTACAAGAAGATTAGTATTATCAGCATTAGTCATTTTTGCTATAGGTACGTTAGTATGTGGTATTGCACCTACATATCCAATATTACTAGTCGGACGGGTAATACAAGCAAGTGGTGCGGGTATCATCATGCCAGTTATGATGACTGTATTCCTAACCATTTTCCCAATTGAAAAACGTGGTTCAGCAATGGGATTGGTTGGACTAGTTATATCATTTGCGCCAGCAATTGGCCCGACACTGTCAGGTTGGATTGTTGAGAATCATCCTTGGAGATTGATGTTTTTTATCATCTTACCAATCATTTTACTTGATATTATTCTTGTATACTTCTTTATGGAGAATGTAACAGAACGTACTTTTCCTAAAATAGACATTCTTTCTATTATATTATCAACATTTGGATTTGGAGGATTATTATTCGGGTTTAGTAGTGCTGGAAGCGGCAATTGGGTTGATCCAGTTGTTATTATTTCCTTAATAGTTGGTATAGTTTCCTTGATCACATTTATTAGGCGTCAATTTACGTTAAAACAACCTATTTTAGAGTTTCGGGTGTTTAAGTCTCGTACATTCACCATAACAACAATAATAGGAATGATTGTGTTTGTTGGTTTAATTGGTTCTGAAACAATTTTACCTATTTACATGCAACAGTATGCAGGGTTCACTGCATTAGAATCAGGACTTATGATAATGCCAGGCGCAATATTAATGGGATTGATGTCACCGATAACCGGTAAAATTTTTGACAAAATAGGTGCTAAATATTTAGCGATTGTTGGTTTATCGTTAATGACTGTAACAACCTTTTTGTTTACTAATTTATCTACAGAGACACCTTTGATGTTCTTAACAATTGTTTTTGGTATTCGTATGTTTGGGATGTCAATGGTAATGATGCCTGTAACAACTGCTGGACTTAATCAATTACCGATGCGTTTAATTGCACATGGAACAGCGATGAATAATACGATGCGACAAGTTTCCGCATCTATTGGTACGGCGGTATTGGTTACGATTATGACAACCAGTGCACTGGATAGTGGACCAAATGCTGCTCCTAGTGCATTAATACATGGTGTAAACATAGCGTTTTATGCAGCGACAGGTTTATCCCTTATAGGATTGTTTTTATCATTCTTTATTAAAGGAACAAAGCCGTCTGAACAACGAGGAACATATGAAATAGAGTAGTAAAAGGAAGCGCCACAGTTGTGGTGCTTTTTTAGTTTTAATCTCTGTACCTATTGAGAGTACTCAAATGACTATAACAGTATAGTACAGCGTCGTATTTGTTACTATTTTCTATGCGTGAGTAATAATTGGATACCTGCTAAATTGTTAATTTATATGGATTGTGCCTATATAATTATATAAATATATTTAAAGAACCTTTTATTACTAAAATTTGAACATTTTAAGAACTTTTATTGAAACAGTTTTTAAATGTGATCTTTTTCACTTCTTTTTTAGCATGTTTAAGTATATACTATATTTAAGATAATAGATTGTTCATCAGTGAGCAAAGTTATGTGATAATAATTAAGGAGGTAACGAAATGAAAATAGCAGAAGAAGTTACACAAAGAAACCCTTGGGATGGCTTCCATGATGGAAGATGGCAAAAAGAAATTGACGTCCGTGATTTTATTTTAAAGAACTTTACCTTATATGAAGGAAATGAAGAATTTCTAGAAAGCGCAACTGAAGCAACGAAAGCTTTATGGGATCGTGTAATGGATTTAACAAAACAGGAACGAGAAAATGGTGGTGTTTTAGACCTTGATACAAAAATTGTTTCTACAATTACATCACATGGACCTGGATATTTAAATAAAGATAGTGAAAAAGTGGTTGGTGTGCAAACAGATGAGCCTTTTAAACGTTCATTACAACCAAATGGTGGTATTCGTATGGCGGTAGCCGCAGCAGAATCTTATGGATTTAAGATTGATGAAGAAGTAGTGAAGACATTTTCCGAACATCGCAAAACACACAATCAAGGTGTTTTTGATGCATATACACCAGAAATAATGACTGCACGTAAGGCTGGTATTGTAACTGGATTACCAGATGCGTACGGTCGAGGTCGTATAATCGGTGATTACCGACGTGTTTCTCTTTATGGTGTAGACCACTTGGTTGCTGAAAAGAAAAAAGAGTTAGCTTTAATAGGTAACGGCACCATGATAGAAGATATTATTCGTGATCGCGAAGAGACAACAGAACAGATTCGTGCACTTCAAGAACTGAAACAATTGGGTGCTACGTATGGCTTTGATATTTCAAAACCAGCGAAAACTGCTCAAGAAGCTTTCCAATGGTTGTACTTTGGTTATTTAGCGGCGATTAAAGAGCAAAATGGTGCAGCAATGAGTCTAGGGCGCGTATCTACTTTCTTAGATATTTATATTGAAAGAGATATTGAAAATGGTTTGTTGACGGAAGAACAAGCTCAAGAGCTTGTTGATCACTTTGTTATGAAATTGCGTCTTGTTAAATTTGCAAGAACTCCTGAATACAATGAATTATTTAGTGGTGATCCAACTTGGGTAACAGAATCACTAGCTGGTATGGCACAAGATGGAAGGCCGTTGGTTACGAAGAGCTCCTATCGTTTCTTGCACACTTTAGATAATTTAGGTCCTGCCCCTGAACCAAACTTAACAGTACTATGGTCAGTGAAATTGCCTGAAAACTATAAAAAGTATTGTGCAAGTATGTCTATTAAATCAAGTTCTATTCAATATGAAAATGATGATTTGATGCGTGATATTTATGGTGATGACTATGGTATTGCTTGTTGTGTATCTGCGATGCGTATTGGTAAGCAAATGCAATTTTTTGGGGCACGTGCTAACTTAGCAAAAGCTTTACTATATTCTATTAATGGCGGTATGGATGAGAAGCTTAAAATTCAAGTAGCTCCTAACTATGCACCGATTACTTCTGAGTATTTAGATTATGATGAAGTGATGAAAAAATATGATACCATGTTAGATTGGTTATCTGGTATGTATGTAAATGCATTAAATATCATTCACTATATGCACGATAAATACAGCTATGAAAGAATAGAAATGGCGTTACATGATCGAGAAGTACTACGTACAATGGCTTGTGGAATTGCAGGATTATCTGTTGTTGCTGACTCGCTTAGTGCCATTAAATATGCAAAAGTAAGAACAATTCGTGATGAAGATGGTTTAGTAGTAGATTATGAAACAGAAGGTGATTTTCCTAAATACGGTAATAATGATGACCGTGTTGATGATATTGCTGCTGATTTAGTTAAAATGTTTATGAACAAAATTAAGAAACACCAAACGTATCGAAATTCCGTGCACACACAATCAATTTTAACAATTACTTCAAACGTTGTGTATGGTAAGAAAACTGGGAATACACCGGATGGACGAAAAGCTGGTGAACCATTTGCGCCAGGTGCAAATCCATTACACGGTCGTGATCAAAATGGCGCTTTAGCATCATTAAGTTCAGTCGCTAAAATGCCATATGAGTATTCCTTAGATGGCATTTCTAATACTTTCTCTATAGTACCTAAGGCATTAGGTAAAAATGAAGAAGCTAGAAAGGCTAATTTAGCGGGAATGCTTGATGGATATGTAACGAAGAAAGGTCATCACTTAAATGTAAACGTGTTTGATCGCGAGACACTTTTAGATGCAATGGATCGTCCAGAAGAATACCCGCAATTAACAATTCGTGTATCTGGTTATGCAGTAAACTTTATTAAATTAACGAGAGAACAACAAATAGATGTGATAAACCGTACGTTCCATGATGGAATGTAATAAGTAAATAAGTGGTTATGGAGGGGTAAAGATGAGCCCCTCTTGTTCTAAATAAGGCAAGGAGGGCGAACAACATGAAAGGTCGAATACATTCTATAGAAACAATGGGAACAGTAGATGGTCCTGGCTTACGTTATGTTATTTTCACGCAGGGGTGCTTATTACGTTGTAAATTTTGTCATAACCCTGATACGTGGAAAATGGGTCAAGGAAAGGAAATGACAGTTGCAGAAATGGTTAAAGATATCAAAGACTATCTTCCCTTCTTCCAATCCACTAATGGTGGTGTAACTGTAAGTGGTGGGGAGCCGTTGCTACAACTTGAATTCTTAATAGAATTATTCACAGAACTAAAAAAAATGGGAGTTCATACAACCATTGACAGTTCAGCTGGATGTTTTAGTCGCTCTCCACGCTTTATGAAAAACTTAGATAAACTGTTAGAAGTTACGGATTTAGTATTACTAGATTTGAAACATATCGATCCAATTGAACATAAGGAACTGACTGGTATGTCTAATGAACATATTATCGATATGGCTAGATATTTGGATGAAAGAAATATCCCAATATGGGTGCGTCATGTACTTGTTCCTGGTATTAGTGATAAAGATGAGTATTTACAACAGCTTTCAGATTTTATTGCTACATTAAGGAATGTAGAACAAATTGATGTCTTACCTTATCATAAATTGGGTGTTTACAAGTGGGAGACTTTAGGTATTAAATATCCGCTTGAGGGAGTAGAGCCTCCAACAGAAGATCGTGTAAAGAATGCAGAAGATATTTTAAATAGAGTGAAAGTCTTATCATAAAATACACAGGAAGCCTTAAAGCGGTTTCCTGTGTATTTTCGTGTTTTCTAAACGACGAGGATAAATGCGACCTATATCACTTATTTGGTATGCCGTGCTTGATAATTTTTCCTCAATAGCCAATCTTATAATATAATCTTTTTTAACAAAAAAAGAATAAATCGCTATAAAGTGGTTTAAATTTAACTATAAAAGGAATACTCCCTATAGAACATCAAACAGAATGATCATTTGAATGATCAAATTAATAGAAGGAGTGTTTCAGATCATGAGTATTAAATTTACTGCACATGCAACAGCTAAAGGCGGACGCGAAGGACATGTTAAGTCAGATGACGGTTTAATTGACTTAAACTTAGTTCAACCTGGTTCAAATGCTGGAAAAGGCTCTAATCCAGAACAGTTATTTGCAGCTGGTTATGCGGCTTGTTATGATGGAGCGCTTAATCACATGGCTAGAGAAGCAAAAAAAGAAATTGATTCTACTATCACTGCAGATGTTAGTTTGATGGATGATGAAGAAGATGGTGGATTTCAAATTGGTGTAACCTTAAATGTCGAGATAAAAGGTGTTAACCAAGAAGAAGCAGAAGACTTAGCTAAAAAAGCACACGGTTTTTGCCCTTATTCTAAAGCAACCCGTGGTAATATTAATGTAGAAGTAAAAGCAAAAGCAATATAAGTAGATAAAAGAAGGTATCCTTGAGAGAAAAGGATACCTTCTTTTTAGTTTTTAGCGACTGTGGAGGGGGGTTGCTACTTTTGGTTGATAAAGTTTTTTAGATAATAATTGTTGTACAATTAAAAATGTTCCCCCGACTGTCCAGTATAGTGGAAGTGCAGCTGGTGCGTTAAACGAAACAAAACCAATCATTAGCGGGGATAGGATCCCCATGAATGCCATTTGTTTCTTTTGTTTCGGTTCAATCCCAATTTGAGTTACTCTAAATTGAATGAAGTAAATAGCAGCTGCAACAAAAGTCATTACTAGATCAGATTGCCCCAAGTTGAACCAAAGGAAAGAATGGCTAGCAATTTCTGGTGTTGATCGAATCGCATAGTAAAAGCCAATCAGAATAGGGAATTGAATAATCATTGGTAAACAACCAATAGATGCAATCGGATTAAAATTGTGTTTCTTATATAGTTCCATCGTTTCTTGTTGCATTATTTTTTGAGAAGCACTATCTTTCTTGTTTTTATAAGAAGCTTGTAATGCCTCTAATTCAGGCTTCATACTAGCCATTTTGTCACGCATCTGAAAACCATTTTTCGATTGTTTTAACATAAGTGGCATTAAAATTAAGCGTATTGTCAATGTCACTAAAACGATCGAAAGACCGTAGTTTCCGTCAAAGAATGTTGCTACACCTTTAATGATAATAGAAAAGGTGTTAACAAAGTATTTATCAAAAAAACCTGCTGTGTCAGGATCAACAGCTTCACCAGTGGCTGCGGATTGGCAACCAGATAATATAAAGAGTAATACGATTAAACTAACAAAGCGATATTTCTTAAAGAATGTGAACACAGATTGCTTAGACATGATTTTCCTCCTCGTAATAGTAAAAATAAATCATTAGTTGAGGAGGTGTGATTGTCTTCATCATCATCAGGAGCATCTTTGCGTTTCATCTTTTTAGTAATCCAATTGTGAATAGCTCGTATTTGGCTTAAAAGATGAAACAACTCTCGTAAATCTAAGTATGATATTCGTTGGTGTTGACTCATAAAACCGTTTTGCTTTGTTAAATGATAGTTTGCAACATAAACCATACCGTAAGAGCAAAGTATCGTCATATATAAGGTAAGATACAAATACATTGGGTGGATATCATTGTTTAGTTGACTAATAATATCTAAGACCATCTGCATTCACCTCCTTTCATTACCTTCTGTTTTTTCTTCTTTTCTATCATGATACAATACGTATATAAAGTCAAAGGAAGTTTTAGTAACAAATGCTATAACTATTGAAACCTGGCTACTAGTCGAGACGTAATATATAAATAGTATGCAGGTTTATTTTGTATTATATCATTGGGATAAGAATCATTAGAAAGCTAATTAGAATGACGTGTTTAAAAAGTATGTAAGAATGAAAGGATGAAAAGTAAATGACTACACATATAAGAAAGGTATTATTTATAGGGGCTGGAAGAATGGCTCAAGCAATTATTGCAGGTTTAAGCAAAACGGAAATGACAATTGTGGCAAGCAACAACGGAGATGTAAAACGCTTA
The DNA here is from genome assembly GCF_003268595.1 of Paraliobacillus zengyii. Lineage (NCBI taxonomy): Bacteria > Bacillati > Bacillota > Bacilli > Caryophanales > Bacillaceae > Paraliobacillus > Paraliobacillus zengyii. The sequence continues at coordinate 361,137 of NZ_CP029797.1, forward strand.
GAGGAAGTAGAAAATAAGTATGGTGTAAGCACAACAGACAGTTGGAAAGAAGAAGTCGATGGTGCTGATATAATTGTCTTGGCGATGCCACCTGAGGCGCATGAATCTGTTCTAAAAGAAGTAGCCTTGTTTGTTGATAATCAATTTATTGTAACATTAGCTGCTGGAATCGATCCGACCTATTTAGAAAAGAATTTACCAGCAGAAACACCAACAGCTTGGATGATGCCAAATCCAGCTGCTTCATTAGGCAAATCAGTTACGCTTTATGCGCTAGGTCAATATGCTGATGAACAGCATCAAATAATGTTGGAAGAATTATTGGAGAGCATTGGTTCATCAGAAAAGGTGACAGAAGAGCAAGTACATGCATTGACACCGATTACGGGAAGTGGTTCAGCATTTGTTTATCGAATGGCTGAGTCGCTCATTCAGTCAGCTTTGAAAACTGGGGTGACGGCAGATCAAGCAAAAAAATTAGTTGCAGATATGATTCATGGTGCAGCAGCTATGTTACAAACAGGAGAAGATACGGAGCGACTGCTGGATCAAATTGCAAGTCCGGGAGGGGTAACAGCAGCAGGTCTCGAAGTAATGGATGAAAGGGAATTTGATCAGATGATGAAAGATGTTATAACAGCGTGCCATAAGCGTGCAAAAAATATATAAAAGAAAACCTCGATGCTTGGTGAGAAGCTATCGAGGTTTTCTTTTATATTATTCAGTAGTAGTTGAATCTTTCTTAGCATCCAATTTGCTGTCGTTTACTCTTTGTTGCCCTTTTGCTGTAATCTGATCTAGCATCCCTGTCAAATCAACACCAGATACATCTTTTAGTGTTTCGGGTAATTGACTCATTAATTTTGTTACATAGCTACTCATGCGGGTTGCACCATCTCCTTCACCGTTACCACTATCAATAACAGTTAGTTTATCAATGGAGGCAATAGGCTCTGCAATCTTGCCAGCGAATTCAGGTAACATTTTAACTATCATTTCTAGCATAGCTGCTTCACCGTACTTAGCCATTGCGTCAGCAATTTTTTCTTTTGCCTCTGCTTCTGCGAAACCTTTCAAACGAATTGCTTCTGCTTCCGCTTGACCATCGAGGCGAATTTCTTCTGCTTCTGCTTCGGCGTTCTTAACGCGTGTAACTTTATCTGCTTCGGCTTTTTGTTCAGTTGCATAACGTTCTGCCTCTGCCTTTTTCGAAATTTCCGCTTCATATTGACGCTGTTTACGAATAACTTCTTTTTCATCAATTTCAATTTGTTTGTTCTTCTCTACTAATTGAATTTGCATTTCTTCTTGTTTTACTTGTTGTTCTGATATCGCTTCTTGTAGTTTATACGACATGTCTGCTTCTGCTTTAGCCTTGTCTTGATCGCGTTTATAGGCAGCAGTTTTTAATTCTTTATCCTTCGTTGCTTCAGCAATTCGTGTTTCACTTAATAACTCAGCGCTTTTACCTTCACGTTCTGCTTCCGCTTTTTTAATTCTTGAATCACGCATTGCGTTTGCTTCTGCAATTTGGGCATCACGTTTCACTTCTGAAATACGAGGTTTACCTAAGGCTTCTAAGTAACCATTTTCATCTCGAACATCTTTAATGGTGAAAGAAACAATTTGCAGTCCCATTTTTCTTAAATCAACTGCTGCTTGTGTTTGAACCTCTTGAGCAAAACGTTCGCGATTTTTGTAAATCTCTTCAACTGTCATTGTACCTAGGATAGCGCGTAAATGACCTTCTAGTACTTCTTGTGCTTGTTTGCGTAGTTCTTTGTCGTCTTTCCCTAAAAACTGTTCAGCTGCTGTAGCGATTCCTTCTGTTGTACTTTGCACCTTGATAATCGCTGTTCCATCTGCCATTACCGGTACGCCATTTTCAGTATAGACATTTGGTGTAGAAATATCTAAACTGTGTGAACGTAAACTAAGTGTTTCAGATTGCTGGAAAATCGGTATAATAAATGCACCGCCACCGCGTACAATTTTGATACCACTTCCACCATCATCTTTATGCACATTTTTACTTCCAAGAAAACTACCGGTTACAATCATTGCATCATCTGCACCGACTGTTTTAAAACGTACGGCGAAAAGAAGAGCAAAAGCAAGTATCACACCTACAACAACACCAATAATAATAATTAAATCCATACTTAAATCTGTAGCTAAATCCATATTATTCCTCCTTTGAATTATAAATCAGATAGTTCAGATACATATAAGACTTGATCTTTAACTTCTACAACAACAATTGATAGGCCTTGCATCATTTCCACGCCATCAAAACTTTTAGCTGATTCACTACGACTTCCATATGTAGATTTGATAAAGACTTCTCCATATCCGTCTGCTGGAATAGTTGTAGTAACTTCACCAGTTTTACCTATTAAATCATAGATGGAAATAGAAGTGGAAGCTTCTGCGTTGGACATAGGAATGACGAGCAAATAATAAATTAGGAAATAGGCACCAATCCCAATGAACAAACTAATAGCTAAGACATACCAATCAGGTAGACTAGAGTATTTCGTTAGCAAAACTCCAGAGCCACTAACAACAGCTAACGTTCCAAAAGTTAATAAAGGGTTAAAAAATTCACCAATACTATCGAAAAGACCATCTAATAATCCTTCAAATAGGTCCCCTAAAAATAAGGAAATAATAGCAACACCTAGACTTCCCCACAACAACCACCAATATATATCTACAATCTCGATCACTTTACCTCCTCTCAAAAAAAGAAACGTTACCATATATTACGTATCAACTACTAAAAAAGTTCCGTTTTTATATCGAGTAATATCTTCTAGAAAAATTGACATTGATAATCGTTATCAATTAATATGGAGTTAAGTACCTCAAAGGAGAGTTTTGTAATGGTTAATATTGTTATCGTATTTGCAAGTATGACTGGAAATACAGAAGAAATTGCTGAAATTATTGAAGCTAAAATAAAATCATTAAACGTTCCTGTTTCCACGTTTCAAATTGATTTTGATGATATAAGTGCAGAAGATTTAAGTAGTTATGATGGAATCTTATTAGGGACATATACTTGGGGAGACGGTGATCTACCCTACGAAGTAGAAGATTTTTATGATGATCTAGAAGACATAGATTTAACCGGAAAGAAGATAGGGTTATTTGGTTCTTGTGATTCCTTTTATCCGGAATACGGTGGAGCAATTGATAAAATGGGTGATCGCTTTAAAGAAATTGGGGCAGAAATTATTTTGGATCACTTAAAGATTGATTTAACACCAGAAGACGAAGATGTGAAAAGCTGTGAGGCCTTTGCTGAAGCGTTTATAAGCAAGTTGACTTAATAGCTTGCTTAAGTAATGAAAATAAGCGATAATTTTCTTAGTTAATAAGAGGTGATTATATGAAATTCATCAAAAGGTTCGTACTAACTTTATTCATTTTAGGGTTAGTTGGTTATGGTGTTTATTATTTTGGTATGAACTATTTAGCCAATAAAGTGGTAACAGAAGTTGATGCCCAATTGACAGATGAAGATAGAGAAGAAGTAAGAGCTTATGTGGAAAGTGTTCCAACTTTAAAGGGTTATATTGAAGAGGCACCTTCGATAGATGAGACATCGCTTCCTTTTACTACAAAAGAAGAAGCCGCAAAGCAACTTGTAAAAAAGTTCTCTGTTTCTGAAATACAAAATATTCAAGCTGCTTTTCAAACTGGGATGTCGCAAGCGGAACAGCAAGTTTTAATAAGTGAATTAGAAAATAAGTTAACTCCAGAGGAATTAGATGCTTTAAAAGTAATTGTTTATAAAGAGCTATATCAAAAAAATTAGATGATAAAAAAATCTCATCCTATTATTTAGAATGAGATTTTTTTTATGCATTTAAACAAATTTATCTCTTGTTGCTCCTAAACCAAATGATGTCATTATAACTGATATAACGATAATAACAACTAGTGGTATACCCCATGTTTGGGTTAAATCATATATTAAACCGATCGCGATTGGACCAACTGCAGCTAAGAGGTATCCAAATGATTGGGCCATACCTGATAATTCTGCAGCTTGTTTTGCGGTTGTTGCTCTCATTCCTAATAAGGCAAGTGCTAAGCTAATACTTGAACCGAGAGCGAATCCGATAAGTGTGATTGCTACAATGGTAAAGGCTAAAGATCCTCCGAAAAAGAGAGCACCATACCCAAGTAAAGCAACGATTCCGATCCCAATCATAATACCTTGTTGGTTCCGCATGCGTCCTGCTAGAATGGGTGTTAAAAACGTGGCTGGTAAACTGACAAATTGCATATAAGATAGTAACCAACCACCAGTCGCAATAGTAAAGCCCTGGGCATGAATGATTTCAGGTAACCAAGATATCGTTACATAAAACATAAAGGACTGCATACCCATAAAAAGGGTAACCTGCCAAGCAAGAGGTGATTGGTATAAACGGCTTCCAGAAGTCGTATAGTACTCCGTTTCCACCTCTTTTGGTTGTTTTCGATAAAGTAAAAACCAAACAGTGATCCCGATAATTGCGAGTAACGCCCATAGACCTAAAGCATTTTGCCATCCAAGGCCAAGGTTTTTTGCTAAGGGAATACTAATACCTGAAGCTATTGCAGCGAATATCGACATACAAGTCGTATAAACGCCAGTCATCGTTCCGATATGTTTAGGGAACTTCTCTTTAATAATCCCTGGTAAAAGCACATTGCAGATTGCAATCCCTAATCCAACAAATATTGTTCCTAAATAGAGTGTTGGACTGGTTACAATCATTCGAATTAAAATGCCGATAAGTAAAAAGACTAATCCAATTAATATTGTTGCCTCATTACCATATTTGTTACGTAATTTAGGTGCGATTGGTGACATACAGGCAAATGCTAGTAACGGTAAACTAGTAATTAAACCCGCATTCCAATTAGCTAATCCCATTTGGTCACGAATTGTGCCAATTAAAGGTCCTACAGAAGTAATTGCAGGACGTAAGTTAAAAGATACAAGAATAATGCCAATCATAAAAAAGATCTGTTTTCCAGTAAAACGGCGTGTCATATAATCTATCTCCATCTATCATTTTTTGTGAACAGGACTTAGTATAGAATAATAACTGCACTAGATCAAATTAATCTTAGCTAACTCTTTTGTTTAAAGTGATATAAGTGGTAGGAAGAGGTAGTTATAAAGTATAATAAGGCAGGAAGTAGTTACTTATTTATCACAAATTAACTTCAATTAGTTCACTATAAAATTTTAAAAAGGAATGAAGCAAATGATAGTATCGTTTTTCAGAGAAATATTCTCATGGATAAAAGCAATTGCAATTGCATTAATCATTGTATTTGTCGTAAGAGAATTTTTAGTGACGCCCTCGATTGTTAAAGGAGAATCGATGATGCCTAGCTTGCAGGACGGTGATAGAATTATCATTAGTAAGTTAACATCAATTGATCGCTTTGACGAGATTGCATTTCAATCACCTGACAGAGATGAGAAGTACGTAAAACGTGTGATAGGTGTTGCAGGTGATTCAATTAAAATGGAAAATGATATTTTATATATAAATGGAATAGCTTATGATGAACCATACCTCGAAAAATTCAAGCAAAGCTTAAGTGGTGAGCAAAGTCTGACCGATGATTTTGATCTTGAAGCATTAACTGGAGAAACGATTGTTCCAGATGGTAAATTATTTGTATTAGGTGACAATCGATTGGTGAGCAGAGATAGCAGAGCGTTTGGCCTGATTACAGAGGAATCTGTGATTGGTGATGTTGTTTTTCGTATTTGGCCATTAGATCAATTTGGTATTCCAGAATAATCTACAAATAAATAAATGGAATCGTTTTGGTACATAATAAAGCCATCTTGAGAAAAGTTAGGTGAAAAGATGGAAATAAATAATTTATTGTATAACCCAGGTGATGTAGTCTATGTGATTATTAGGAATCCACATGTACAAGGAGCGGCCAATGTTCAACAAGCAGCTGTTGTGCATGATCCTGACCAACCGACTGACCTAGCTTTGTTTATATATGAAACGTATTATCCGTTAACAGATGAAGTTGCAATTTACCAATCTGAAACAGAAGCAGAAGAAGCTTTTTTAGAAGTGTTTGGTTCACCAGAAATTGAGGGTTATCATGGTTAAACCATTTGTACCACAACTTGTTTACTTTGAACCTCGTGCTTTGGAATATCCGTTAGGGAAGACATTGCATGACAAATTTTCAAAAATGGATATTGAAATAAGAGAAACAACTTCGCATAATCAAGTACGCAATTTACCTGGGGAGAATGATTTTCAAAAGTATCGTGTTGCAAAGTCAACATTAGTAGTAGGTTTAAGGAAGACATTGAAATTTGATACATCAAAACCATCGGCTGAATATGCAATTCCATTTGCGACAGGATGTATGGGACACTGTCACTATTGTTACTTGCAGACTACTATGGGGAGCAAGCCTTATATCAGAACTTATGTTAATACAGAAGAGATTTTTGAGACAGCTGAAGCATATATGAAAGAGCGTGCACCTGAGATTACTCGATTTGAAGCCTCTTGTACCTCTGACATTGTTGGAATTGATCATTTAACGCATACCCTTAAAGAGGCGATTGAATATTTTGGGCGATCAAAGTATGGTTTATTACGATTTGTTACAAAATTTGCGCATGTTGACCATTTACTAGATGCTGATCACAGAGGTCGTACAAGGTTTCGCTTTAGTATCAACGATGATTATGTCATTAAATTTTTTGAACCAGGTACTTCGCGTTTAAATGAAAGGGTAGAGGCTGCTGTTAAAGTTGCAGAGGCAGGTTATCCATTGGGGTTTATTATTGCACCAATATATTTACACGAGGGTTGGCGTGAAGGATATCAGTTGATGTTAGAAAGATTAGCAGATACGTTACCTGATACTGCCAAACGTGATTTAACCTTTGAGCTGATCCAGCATCGATTTACAGGACCCGCTAAACGTGTGATTCAAAAAAACTACCCGATGACAAAACTCGAGCTGGATGAATCAAAAAGAAAAACAAAGTGGGGCAGGTACGGTATTTGGAAATATGTTTATCAGGATAATGAACAAGAAGAAATGAAAGATCTTTTTATGAATACAATACCAAAATTATTTCCGAAAGCCAAAATTGAATATTTTACTTAATAACAACAAAAAATACCTCATCCACTTTAATGGACAAGGTATTTTTTATTGTACGCTATTAGAACCAGTTAATTGCTTCAGGTTTAAGATTATGAAAGATATGTTTTGTTTCTGTATATTCTTCAATTCCTAATTTACCAAGCTCACGTCCAATTCCTGATTGCTTATAGCCACCCCATGGTGCATGCGGGAAATATAGGTTGAATTCATTAATCCATACTGTTCCCATGCGCATTTTTGCAACACAGCGTTCAGCTTTAACAATATCATTTGTCCATACACCACCAGCAAGTCCGTAAATAGAATCATTAGCTAAGTTAATCGCTTCCTCTTCTGTTTTAAACTTTTCAACTGTAATAATAGGACCAAATGCTTCATCTTGTACTACTTTCATGTCTGTTGTACAATTTGTGAAAATAGTTGGTAAGTAGAAGAATCCATCTTGAAGTTCTGCGTCTTCTGGACGCTTGCCACCTACAGCAACTGTTGCGCCTTCTTGTTTGCCCATTTCTACATACTTTTCCACTTTTGCAAGATGTTCAGCGGAAATAAGTGGGCCCATTTGTGTAGCTTCATCAAAACCACTACCAAGTTTTATATGTTGAACACGTTTGACAAGTGCTTCAACAAAATCATCATGAATACTTTCTTCTAATATAAGTCGTGTTCCAGCTGAACAAATTTGTCCAGCGTGAAAATATACAGCATTTAGAGCTTGATCAATTGCATTGTCAATATCCGCATCTGCAAAGACAACATTAGGATTCTTTCCGCCTAATTCTAAAGCAAGTTTTTTCACATTTATACTTGCTGCCTGCATAATTTTCTTTCCAGTAACGATTCCACCAGTAAAGGAAATTAAATCAACGTCGGTGCTACTAGCGAGTTCAGCTCCAACAGTCATTCCAGAGCCAAGCACAAGGTTAGCAACACCTTTAGGAACACCGGCTTCTTCTATTAATTCAAATACTTTTACTGTAGTTAGTGGTGTAATTTCACTTGGCTTCATTATTAATGTGTTTCCTGTTGCTAACGCAGGCGCTAATTTCCACGATGCTTGTAGCAATGGATAATTCCAAGGTGTAATTTGTCCACAGACACCAACTGGTTCATGAACAACTTTACTAATAGAGTTTGGAACAGGAGAATCAATTATTTCGCCACCGTTTTTATCAGCAATTTGGGCGTAATAACGAAATACGCCAGCGATATCATCCATATCCCCACGACTTTCTTCTACTGTCTTTCCTGTATCTAATGACTCTAATTCAGCTAATTCTTCTTTATCTCTTTCAATTAATTCGGCAATTTTTCTAACGATATTGCCTCGTTCAGTTGCAGGTGTTAATGGCCACTTGCCATGATCAAACGCTTCTCTTGCCGCAGCAATTGCAGCTTTAGAATCCGATTCGTCGCCTTCAGCAGCGGAAGCTATTATTTCTTGGTTAAAAGGGTTAATAATTTCTCTAGTCTTTCCTGATTTTGCTGTTACCCATTCTCCATTAATGTACTGTTTTAGTAAACGCAAATAATTCACTCCAATTTATTAAGTTTGTTAAAAAAATATTTAACGTTTTGAATTATATAAATTCTAACATGATGCTTATATTGTGTCAAAGTCAAAAAGTCGTTGAATGAACAACAAATAAGCGATTAATTTCGCGCTAAGGAATATATATAACACTATCGCTGATTTGAAAATCCTCATTTTATATAGAAGAATTAGTAATTTGCATTAACAATTAAAAAAATATTATAAAGGCTCTAAGTACCTATATTATCATGATTTTAACCTATAAAACGCACTGAATTTGACTGTTTGCATTTGACATTTAATTTATAGTAGCTAACATTAAAGCTATAAAGAATAATTTTAATTCATTTAATTCTTTGGAGAAGGTGCCTTTAATGAATAATAAAGAGAATTCAAAAGCTAAACAGCAAATTGAAGCGGCTCAAGATATAGTGATTGGATCTATTACAGAAACGATGGATCTTTATGGTGTCACACCATCAGCAGCTAATTTATATGCTACGATGTATTTTAAAGATCAAATGACTTTGGATGAAATGCGTGAGGAATTAGAAATGAGTAAGCCTAGTATGAGCACCAGCGTACGTAAACTTCAGGAATTTGAAATGGTGAAAAAGACGTTCACACGTGGAAGTAGAAAACATACTTATGTAGCTGAAAAAAACTTTTTTCGATCGTTTATGGCGTTTTACTGTCAAATGTGGGAAAGAGAAGTCAAGACAAACATGGAGGCTATCAATCAATCCCAATTAGAGCTAAGTGAGGTAGTTGAAGACAAAACTGCTAGTCCACAAGATAGTGAGATGGCAAAAAAAACGTATGATCAATTAGAAGAGTCAAAAGTATACTATAATTGGTTGTCGCGTTTAGTTTCAAGTATAAGAAGTGAAGAAATATTTGAATTTTTACCTAAAGATTAGAGAATTATTAGGCAATATAATTGTCTCATAAAAATGCTCTTTAATGAAAACTATTAGAGAGTATTTTTATCTAAACTGTGTTAAATAAATACTTAATTAATAAAACGTTTTTAACGTTTTAAATATATAGAAACAAGGAGAGGGTAAGAATGAATAAGGTCAAAAAGGGGTTATTGAGTTTATTGTTCTTAACACTATTTGCTGTACTAATGGCTTGTGGTAGCGAGAATGCAGAGGATACGAGTAGTGAGGAAGAAACTAATAAAGGAACGATTAGTATCGGTCAAATTGATTGGGCTGAGAACATTGCTGTAACGAATATGTGGAAGTATATTCTTGAAGATGAAGGATATGACGTTGAACTAACCGTAATAGGTATGGGAACAACAATGCAAGCACTAGAAAGCCAGGAACTGGATGCTAGTTTAGAAATTTGGCTTCCGGTCCAAGATAAAAACTATTATGAAGAATACAATGAAGTTATTAATTTTTCTGAGGAAACATGGTTTGATAATGCAAAAGTAGGTTTAGTAGTTCCTTCGTATCTTGAAGATATTAATAGTGTAGAAGACTTAAATGCTAACAAGGAATTATTTAATTCAGAAATTACTGGATTTGGTCCTGGAGCTGGTACGATGGAAGTAACAGAGGAATTAATCACAGCTTATGACCTTGATTATGAGTTATTATCGAGTTCTGAACCTGCTATGATTGCAGCAATAGATCAAGCTATCAAAAATGAAGAGGCGATTGTATCTCCACTTTGGACACCACACTGGGTTTTCTCAGAATATGATTTAAAATTCTTAGATGATCCTGAAAATATTTATGGTGGCGTTGAAAAAATTCATCATGCGACTAGACATGGTTTTGAAGAGGATTTTGAAGAAGTTGATCAATGGTTTAAGAATTGGAAAATGAATGACGAACAAATTGGTGAATTAATAAATTATGTTGAAGATGCAGAAGAGCCTATTGATGGAGCTGGAGAATGGGTTGAAGAAAATAGAGACTTAATTGGCGAATGGATGAATAATTAAATTAAAATAAAACCTATGTTGATCAGTTAGCTGATTTACATAGGTTTTTTTGTTTCTGAAAATGTATCTATTTGACAATTAAGTTTAGACGTGATTAAGTAGAAGTATAATTTAATTAGTAATCCACTAGGGGCGCCATTTGGCTGAGATAAAGAGTTTTCTTTGGTCCCTTTGAACCTGAACTAGGTAATACTAGCGTAGGAAAGTGGAGTTGGGACCCGTTCGCATACTATTTGTGAATATATTAAAAGGAAACCGCTCCATTTTTGGGGGCGGTTTTTTGTATGGAAAAAATTAATATGATTATTGTAAAAAGGTTTAAATTAAATAAGGAGAGGGGTTGTATTAATGATAAAAATACCTACAGCACTGACGATTGCAGGTACTGATCCAACAGGTGGGGCAGGGATTCAAGCTGATTTAAAGTCATTTCAAGAAAGAGAAGTATATGGAATGAGTATTCTAACTTCTGCAGTTGCACAAAACACGCGTGGTGTTAGTGATCTGCATCATATGCCAATTGGATTTATTGAAAAGCAGATGCAAGCAGTGTTTGATGATATACCGCCAGATGCGATAAAAACAGGGATGGTTTCAACAATAGAAATGATGGAATTAATTGCAATGTATGTTAAAAAGCAAGATTCACCATATGTGATTGATCCAGTAATGGTTGCGACAAGTGGGCATGCTTTAATGGAAAAAGAGTCACGTCAAGTGATTCGAGATTTACTTATTCCACTTGCTACAATAGTTACTCCTAATGTTCCAGAAGCGGAAATATTAGTGAACTTTAAGATTGAGGATGTAGAAGATTTAAAGAAAGCAGCGAAGGTCATCGTTGATGAATTAGGGGCTGCTGCGGCAGTTGTCAAAGGTGGACATCTAGAAGGTAAAGCGGTTGATGTTTTGTATGATAAGCAAGTTTTTCATTTATTAGAAGCAGAACGTACGTATACAAAGCATACGCATGGAACTGGTTGTACGTTCTCGGCTGTGATTACAGCTGAATTAGCAAAAGGTCAACCTGTATTAGATGCAGTTACGATTGGTAAGCAGTTTATTACAGATGCGATTCGGTATACATTAAATATTGGTACAGGAAGCGGTCCAACAAATCATTGGGGTCATCGCTTGCAAGGTTTGCCAAATCAAAAGAAGGAGGAATAAATAATGAATAAGATTACGAGAATGATTGAATTGGTTAGAGAAAAAGAACCATTGGTACATAACATTACCAATGAGGTGGTCGTGAACTTTACTGCAAATGGTCTATATGCGATCGGTGCATCCCCTGTGATGGCAAGTGCAATCGAAGAGGTAGGAGAGATGGCGAAAAACGCTGACGGTTTGCTATTGAATATTGGAACATTAACTAGTAATCAAGCAGAGGCAATGATAGTCGCAGGAAAAGCTGCAAATGAAAAAGGTATCCCAGTGGTGCTTGATCCTGTAGCTGTTGGTGCTACATCATTACGTAGTGAAGTTGCTTCACGTATTTTAGAAGAGGTAAAGATTTCGTTAATACGAGGTAATGCAGGAGAGATAAGTAATTTATCTGGTGCGAAAGCAGAAGTAAGGGGTGTGGATTCTGTCGGTACACTTGATAATCGAAGTGTGGCCATTCATGCTGCTAAGCAATTGGGTGTGCCTGTAATGGTTACTGGTGTGAAAGATGTAATTACAGATGGTAAAGAATTATATACTATTTCAAATGGAACACAATTATTAACTAAAGTAACAGGAACTGGCTGTCTATTAGGTGCGGTTATAGCTGCTTTTTTAACAACCGGAGAAAAACCATTACTAGCAGCAACAGCAGCTGTGGCTTTTTATGATGTAGCAGCAGAACGTGCAAGACAAAACGCTTCTGCACCTGGGAGTTTTCAGATAGCCTTTTTAGATGCTTTATTTGAAACGAATGCACAGCATGTTTCAGAAAAAATAAATATAACACATGATAGTCTAGATGAGGATTAAGATATGATCTTTACAAGAAAAGATTTACGCGTTTATTTTATTATGGGTAGCAATAATTGTGACCACTACTCTCCTTTGACCATCTTGGAGGGAGCATTAAAGGGCGGAGTCACGATGTTCCAGTTCCGTGAAAAAGGAATGGGGGCAAAGACGGGAGTAGATAAAAAGCAATTAGCACAAGATATGCAAAGGTTATGTCGAAAATATCAGGTGCCGTTTATTGTGAATGATGACCTTGATTTAGCTTTAGAAATAAAAGCAGATGGTGTTCATGTAGGACAGGAAGACGCTGGAATTGATAAAGTAAAGCTACTTTGCCCAAATGACTTTCTAGTAGGTGTATCAGCTACGAATGAGAAAGAAGCTGTCCAGGCGATGAAGAATGGTGCTGATTACATCGGTGTAGGTCCGATTTTCACTACAACTTCGAAATCGGATGCCAAAGAGCCTATTGATATAGAAGGAATTATTCGTATTAGAAGTTTAGTTGGCAACACGCCAATAGTTGCAATTGGTGGAATTAAGCAAAAGCATGTAGGCTCAATTATTTCTGCAGGGGCAGATGGTGTTTCTGTTATAGGAGCTATCACTCAAGCTTCTTCGCCTGAGAAAGCAACAAAAGAACTTTTAAGTAATTTCAGGTAATAGAAAAGCTGCTTCTTACTGTTTTGAAAAACAGTTTCTGTGAAATAATAGTATTTCTCTATATAAATTGATTTAAATATGCTATTTTTATAGAAAAGAGGTGATAGGATTTGTTCACATATAAAATTGATGATGACTTGGAACTGAAACTATTAGACTTACAAGATGCACCGCGAACTTTCGCTTTGGTTGATCAATCTAGAGAACATCTAAGAAATTGGTTAGCTTGGGTTGACAAAACGAATACTGTTAAAGATAGTGAAAAATTTATTCAAGCTACTATGAAGGGGTTTGTTGATCGTCAATCATTAAATACTGCTATTATATACAAAGGCGAGATGGTAGGTATTGCGGGATATAACGAATTAGATTGGACTAACAAAGTAGCGTATATTGGGTATTGGTTAGGACAGGACTATCAAGGTTATGGAATTATGACGAAGGTTACGAAAAGGTTAACAGATTATGCAATAAATGATTTAGAGTTAAATCGTGTTGATATTCGTGCAGCGGTAGAGAATAAAAAAAGTAGAGCGATTCCAGAACGCCTTGGTTTCAAAATGGAAGGCCAATTAAGACAAGCAGAATACGTGAATGACAAGTATCTGGATCACGTCGTATATAGCATGCTAGCAGCAGACTGGAAAGTAATATAAAAAACTTCTCCAAAATTATTGCATTAAAAACGTTTTCCTTCGCATGATGTACTATTGTCGAAGCAATCTTTGTCATACAAGAAAGTGTGATTCAGCAGAAGCAGTGACAATTTCATTTGATAGACTAAATTGAATCAAAAACAATGAGTTATGATTCTGTGTTAAATTGGATCCTCAGAATAGCGGAGGAAGCAAATGGGTGACACTCTAGTGGGAACAGCAGAAGCCGAAGATCCACTTGGTAAAGTGTTTTTCTTTACCAAGTTAGCTGAGGCTGTGCCCGCAGAAAGGGAGCCCATTTGCTTGCGTAGCGGGTCATGAAATTCAGTTGCGTCGGAGAAATTTGTGAATTCAATTGCTTTCATTGGAAAAAATAGTGGGCCATTTGCATAAGATACTTAGATTGGACTAAGTATACAAAGGATGGTTCTGATGAAAAGATTGCCAGCGAAAGAAGCAGCAAAAAAGTTTGTTGATATGGAGTATCCAAACTGTGATGGGGCATTATTAGCAGGAAGTGTTGTCCGCGGAGAAGCAACACAAACCTCGGATTTAGATATTGTTATTTTTGACCAGAGTTTAACTTATAGTTATAGAGAATCACTAATCAAATTTGATTGGCCGATTGAAGTTTTTGTTCATAATCTTGCATCTTATAAAAGTTTTATTGCAATGGATGCCGCTAAAGGATTATCCTCATTACCACGTATGGTTGTCGATGGTTTTGTATTACGTGATTTAGGAATGATAGATAAAATAAAAGAAGAGGCACAGGAATTAATTGATAAAGGTCCTTCTTCATGGTCAATGGAAACGATTCAAACAAGACGGTATACGATAACGGATATGGTGGATGACTTGTTGGGCAGTAAAAAACGAGAAGAAGATATATGTATTGTGATGAGTGTAGCGCCACTCATCCCTGAATTTTATTTGCGTACGAATCATCAATGGATTGGTGAGTCAAAATGGATCCACCGTGCTTTGAAAAAATATGATCCATCTTTTGCAAATAGGTATACACAAGCATTTGAGGATTTCTTTCAAACAGGTACAAAGGCAGAGATTGTTAATATAATTGATGAAGTTCTAGCGCCATTTGGAGGAAGATTGTTTGAAGGTTTCTCATTAGGGAAACAATAATAAGAGGAAGTATTCTAATTTAATTTAAAAGTTTGATAGAATAGACTTAAGATAAAAAGGAGGCAAATCATGCGTTTAAAAAATAAGAAGGTAATCGCCTTAGTAGAAAGTGACTTTGAAGACTTAGAATTATGGTATCCGATATTAAGATTACGTGAAGAAGGCGCTACAGTTGATTTAGTTGGTAAGGAAGCAAATAAGATATATATAGGTAAATATGGTGTTCCTGCCGAGTCAGATAAAGCATTTAAGGATATAGATGTTGATGCGTATGATGCGATTCTTGTACCTGGAGGATGGGCACCTGATAAATTACGTCGCTATCCAGAAGTACTTGATTTTGTGAAAGCAATGGATCAAGCAAAGAAACCAATTGGACAAATATGTCATGCGGGTTGGGTGCTTATTTCAGCACATATCTTACAGGATGTTAAAGTGACAAGTACGCCAGGCATTAAAGATGACATGACAAATGGTGGTGCAATTTGGCTTGATGAACCTGTTGTTGTTGATGGTCATATCATTTCAAGTCGTCGTCCACCCGACTTACCGCCTTATGTAAAAGCTTTTGCTGATAAATTAGCTGAATCATAAGAATTAAAACTCCTCTTCTGATTCGAAGGGGAGTTTTTGTCTGTAAATATATAAGGAAGAGGTGTGCCACTTGGATTTGATAATATGGTTACTGATCATTATTAGTTTTATATTAAGTTTTGTCGGTATTATTTATCCAATTATTCCATCTCCACTTGTGTTATGGATTGGATTTTTACTATATTACTTTTTAATAAATAATGATCTATCCGGATTTTTTTGGTTGGCAATGATAATATTGACTATCATTTTGATTGTTTCTGACATAATCGCAAATAGTTATTTTGTCAAAAAATATGGGGGTAGTAAATGGGGAGAACGTGTAGCGGGAATTGGTGTTATTGTAGGTTCCTTTATTGTACCGCCTTTTGGCATTATTATCGTTCCGTTTTTTGCAGTCATTGTAGTTGAAATGCTTCAGAAAAGGTCGACGGAAGAGGCCTTAAGAGCAGCAATTGGTTCGTTGCTAGGATTTTTGGGTGGAGCTATTTCGAAAGTAGTAATACAGCTCGTAATGATTGGTTGGTTCTTTGTTTCCGTTATTTGGTGAGTATTAACATAGTGAAAGGTTTGGAGTGATCTATTGTGACAATAAAACGTGTTTTATCAATTGCTGGTTCCGCAGCACAAGGAAGTGCTGGTATTCAGGCTGATCTAAAAACGTTTCAAGAACGAGATGTGTATGGAATGGCTGCGATCACTGCAATTGTTGCTAATAATTCTAAGACGAATAATGGAATATTTATTCATTCAATCGAAGAGATAGAAGCGCAATATCATGCTGCTATAGAACATGTTGGGGTGGACGCTATAAAATCAGGTATGCTTTTCTCGAAGGAAATTATTGAACGTGTTGCATTATTACTTGAAGAAGCGCCTACTGATAATATTGTGGTTGATCCAGTTATGATTGGTAAAATGGGATCACAGTTATTACATGAGGATGCGATAGTTGCAGTAAGAGAAAAACTAATTCCAATTGCCAAAATTATTACCCCTAATTTACATGAAGCGGCAAAGTTGTTAGAAGTAGAACCAATTAAAACTGTAGCGAAAATGAAAGACGCTGCAGAAAGATTACATCAGTTAGGATCAAGATATGTTTTGATTAAGGGTGGCGCATTGGATGGTGAAGCCGTCGATGTTTTATTTGATGGAAGAAGTTTTACTTCGTATAGTCAGCCTAGAATAAATACTATTCATACAAGTGGAGCGGGATGTAGTTATTCATCTGCTATTGCAGCGGAGTTAGCTAAAGGGAAAGTGGTAGAAGAAGCAATCAGATTAGCAAAGGATTATGTTCATGCGGGTATTACATATGCGTTATCATTTGATCGAGGAATCGGCTCAACGTATCATGCCGCTTTAAGAAAGTATGGATTACCAGAAGGTTAGAAGATGAATTTAAAAAAAGACGATTGCATAAGTTATGCAATCGTCCTTTTAAATTTAAGATGTTTTTTGACTTTCAGGTAAGCTATTCAAACGATCTGCTAAACCAAATTCACCATGTAATGGAGAAGGTTCAGAAGTTAATAATGTGTCTTTGAATGCATATGCACTAGATCCGTGCTCTGCGAAATCCAGACCAGAGATTTCTTCTTCTTCTGATACACGAATAGAAGAGAAACGAGTAAGGATGAAAGTGAATAGACCAACTACTACCATTGTCCAAGCAATTACTGCGACAACCCCAACAGCTTGAATACCTAATTGCGAGATACCATTGCCATAGAATAAACCAGTATTTGTAGAGAAGAATCCGATAGCTAATGTACCCCAGATACCACAAATTCCGTGTACAGAAATGGCACCAACTGGATCATCAATTCTAAGTTTTGTATCAAGGAATGTAATAGCTTCAACTAAAATTACGCCAGAGATTAAACCAACGATGATAGAACCACCTAATGAAATTTCAGCACAACCAGCAGTAATACCAACTAGACCTGCTAATACACCATTAAGTGAAAGTGATGCATCAACACGATTGAAACGTAATTTAGAATATGCTGCAGATGCTACTAACGCAGCAGATGTTGATAGTAAAGTAGTACCAATAACCATTGGAACTAAACTAGGGTCAGCTGCTAATGTACTACCACCATTGAAACCAAACCAACCTAACCATAGAATAAACACACCTAATGCACCCATTGGAATATTGTGACCAGGAATAACGTTGATCTTCTTACCAACATATTTCCCTTTACGAGCACCAAGGAATAAAACAACTGTTAATGCACCAACTGCACCTGTTAAGTGAACAACAGTAGATCCAGCGAAATCACTAAATCCTAATGCTGTTAACCAACCATCGCCTTGCCAAATCCAATGACCTACAACAGGATAAACAAATGCTGTCATTGCAATAACAATCCAAATGTAGCTGCCAAGTTTCATGCGTTCTGCAACTGCACCAGATATAATTGTCGCACAAGTTGCTACAAACATTGCTTGGAAAACAAAGAATCCAATGTCGTCAACGCCACTAAGTAAAAAGCCATCTGAACCAATAAATGTTCCAAGAGAAGTACCGAACATAATTCCATAACCTACTAAGAAGAATAGAATAGCTGCGATACTAATTGTTAAGAAGTTTTTCATGATGATATTTAGAGAGTTTTTAGATCTTGTAAATCCTGACTCTACCATTGCAAATCCAGCATGCATAAAGAATACCAAGATTGCTGCTAACATCACCCAAACAAGGTCAACAGATAGTTGTAAAGACTCTGTTGTTGGCGCTGCGTATGCAGGTGATGCGATAAGTAAAACTAGAAAAAATAAAAGTGCACTTTTCTTAAGCATATAAAATCCTCCTCTTTTTTATAGAACTGCTTCTTTACCGCGTTCGCCAGTTCGAATACGAATAGAGTCTTCTACTGGATAGACAAATATTTTACCATCACCTATATTCCCAGTACTACATGTAGCAATAATTAGATCAACTATTTCATCTAACTGTGTTGCTGGAACAACCAATTCTAATTTAATTTTAGGGAGTAATTGTATCTGAAATGTTGTGCCGCGAAAAACCCCTGTTTGTCCCTTTTGCTTACCAGTACCTGCTGCTTCCGTAACGGTTAAGCCCCCAATACCAATCTCTGATAATTTGTCGCGTAGTTCTTGAAACTTTTCTGGACGAATGATCGCTTCAATTTTTTTCATTTAAAATCCTCCTTTCAATATTGTGTAAGGTTATTTAACATATTAAGTTATGTTTATTATCATAATGTCTTACAAAGAAAATATCAAGTGTTTTTAGCAAATTTTTTGAAAATTTTGAAGTAAACGATTTCAAAGGATTTCATAGGTCTTAAGAACGACTTTTAAAAATATTTAATGCAATGTGAAACGAAATGGATGTTTTTACCGTATTAGTTGTTAAGTACTGTTTTTAGAAGGGATGAGGATATAAATGACAGAGCCAGCAATGCAATTAATTGAATTAAGAAAAACGATAGGAAAGAAACAAATTATTAAGAATTTGAACTTTTCGATTTATCCAGGTGAAGTTTTTGGGTTTTTGGGACCAAATGGTGCTGGTAAGACTACAACGATCAGAATGATGGTCGGTTTAATGAAAATAACTTCCGGTGAAGTATTAATTCAGGGAAAGAGCATTAAATCTGAATTTAAAAACGCAATTAAAGAAGTGGGTGCAATTGTTGAAAATCCAGAGATGTATCCATTTATGAGTGGATGGAAGAATCTAGTGCATTATGCACGAATGGTACCTGGTGTGACAGAAGATAGAATAATGGAAGTTATCCAACTTGTCGGTTTAGAACATGCAATTAAAGAGAAGGTTGGTCGCTATTCTCTAGGAATGCGACAACGCTTAGGAATTGCGCAAGCTCTATTGCATCGACCATCTATTTTAATATTAGATGAGCCAACTAACGGATTGGATCCGTCAGGTATTAAAGAAATTAGACATTATATTCGCAAATTAGCAGCCGAAGAAAACGTAGCTGTAATCGTGTCAAGCCACATGTTAGCTGAGATGGAAATGATGTGTGATCGGATTGGCATTATAAAAAATGGCGAGTTAATTGCAATAAATAACGTTAATGAAGAAGGTAATCATGAAGATGTTCAAGTAGTTCATATTGTGGCTGAACCTTTAATAGAAGCTAAAGAACTTATAGAACGTAGATTTGAAATAGAAGTGAATAGAGATAAGGAGACATTGATTTTATCTATTGATAGGAAATCTATACCTGATATTGTTAAAGAGTTAGCGACAGAAGGAATTAATATTTATTACGTTCAAGCGCATAAAACAAATCTAGAGGATAAATTTATGGCTTTGATAGGAGAGAATACAATTGGTTAATTTTATACAACTAATAAGAAATGAAAATATGAAACTATATGCAAAAAAGGCAACATGGATTATGATTGGTTTATTGGCTATCATTGTTTTGGCAGGAGGACTTCTTACCCGTTTCATGGATGATAATGTAACGAGAGAATATAGTGATGATTGGCGTGCGGAAATGCAAGAAGAAATTGCTACAACAGAGACTGAAGAGTATGCTGAATCAGCGGTCTACATAGATGTTGATAAAAATATGTATCATTTAGAGAATGATATTGCACCTGTTGAGTATAGTGCGATGCAATTTGTTTATGAAAACATTGAGTTATCGATGTTGCTTAGTTTGTTTACTATTATCGTTGCTGCAGGTATATTAGCAAATGAATTTCAATGGGGTACGATTAAGTTACTGTTAATAAGGCCTGTTACACGTTTGAAAATACTGGCTGCTAAATATGTTACTGTGTTATTCTATGCTTTAACACTACTTGTTTTTTTAGTTGTCTTTTCGTGGATAGTGGGCGCAATTTTGTTCGGTATGAATGGTGTTAATCCTTCAACGGTCGTTTATGAGTATGGTGGCTATAATGAAGTGAATTTAATGTCTGGAGTTGTGCAAGGTTTTGGTTATAAAATGGTTAATTTAGTAATGATGACGACATTTGCTCTCATGGTCTCAACAATCTTTCGCAATGCTAGTATGGCAATTGGATTTGCGATATTTCTAATGTTATCAGGTAATTTGATTGTTGCTTTTGCGTCGGACTATGGCTTTGCAAAATATATATTATTTGCAAATACAGACTTAAGTCAATATCGTGAGGGTGCTACTCAAATGCTAGAAGGAATGAGTCTATCATTTTCTATTACTATTTTATTAGTTTATTATGTTATTTTTTTAGTTGCATCTTGGTTTTCTTTTACAAAACGGGATGTTGCAGGGCATTAAAATAAAGAAAAAAGAGGGGAATGTTTTAGATGAAGCGTACAGCAGAAGTAGTAATAGGAATTATTGGAGCGTTAGCATATGGTTTTCTTGCTGTAATTGGTGGGATTATTGTTTGGTTACAAAGTAATGAGGATGTAGCAAGGGGATTTTACGACGATATGATGGCACAAAGTCCTGAATTAGAATTGCCTGATTATCAAGTCTTTCTTGATTCATTTGGTACAACGGGTATCATACTATTGATCGGTTCAATTCTAGCGATAGCAGTTGGTGTCGTTGCAATGGTTTTATTAAGAGGGAATAAAAAACCTAAAGTAGCTGGGATTATGTTTATTGTAACAGCAGTTCTTGTAGCGGTTATTTCGTTAGGTACAGGTGTTATTGCGGGAGCTTTCTATCTGATTGCAGGAATTATGTGTCTAGTTCGTAAACCAAAACAACTGATTGTCTAGTATAGTAATAAATGAGAGGGAAGAATGCAACTACATTCTTCCCTCTCATTTTTCTGTTATATAGTTATAATCGATACATATCTGGTCTGCGATCAGAAAAAACAGGAATCGTATCACGAACTTTATCTACATCTTTTAAATTAATTTCTCCATAATAGATACCTTCAACTTCTCCTGCGTCCATAATCATTTCTCCCCACGGTCCGATAATCATCGAATGCCCTCCGAATTGATTATTAGGATCTAAACCAACACGATTACAAGCTATTACAAAGCATTGATTTTCAATTGCGCGACTCATCAATAATGCCTTCCAGTGATCGATCCGTGCTAAAGGCCATTCTGCTACAACAAAAAGCATTTTAGCACCATTAAGCATATGTGTGCGAATCCATTCAGGGAAACGAATATCATAGCAAATAACGCCAGCACTTGATTCGTTCTCCAGCTCGAATGAACCGTTTGTTTTTCCTTCAATTAGATGCTTTTCTTCATTCATTAAACGAAAAAGGTGTGCCTTTTCATACTCCTTTAATAATTTACCATCTCTATTGATAATAAGCATATTGTTTGTCACGCCTTTGTCGGTCTGTTTTGCAACCGATCCTCCAACTATATTCACCTGGTATTTTTGAGCTAATTCAGATAAAAATGCGATCGACCCCTCTGCGTTAGGATCAGCAATTTCATCCAATCTTGTAAGATCGTAACCAGTGGTCCATAGTTCTGGAAGCACAATAACGTCAACTTTTTTTTCGTCTATTTCCTTGAAAAAGTTTCTAACATTTTTTTGATTTGCTTCTGGATCACCAAAAATTATATCTATTTGAAATAAAGCAATTGATAATGTCATTTGAATTATTCACTCCTAGTTATGAGTAGGGATTTTAACAGCTGTATTATCCCACCGAGCAATTATGCTGTCAATTCAATTATAAGTTAGTGCTTTACAAAAAGACAAATAATAGCTAAGATTAGAAATTAATATTTGATGGTTTAATTATGGGAGAGTGAATTTGTATGCAACACTTCGAACAATCGGAAACGCTGAAACGATTACCAAAACAATTTTTTGCAGGTTTAGTGCAAAAAGTGCAACATATGGTGAATCAAGGTTATGATGTGATAAATTTGGGACAGGGTAATCCAGATCTACCTACCCCTCAACATATAGTAGAAGAATTAAAAGTCGCAGTAGATAATTCGCAGTATCATAAATATTCGCCATTTCGAGGGCAAGAATTTTTTAAAGAGGCTATCGCAAGCTTTTATAAAAGAGAGTTTGATGTTGATATTGATCCATCAACAGAAGTTGCGATTCTCTTTGGAACAAAAGCAGGTTTAGTAGAAATAAGTCAATGCCTATTAAATCCAGGAGATATTGCTTTAATGCCCGATCCTGGTTATCCAGACTACATGTCCGGCATAGCTTTGGCCAATGCCAAGCCTGTATTTATGCCATTGCAAGAAGAAAATAACTTTCTGCCTGATTATGAAGCATTAAATCAAGATCAATTAGATCAAGCTAAATTAATGTTCTTGAACTATCCAAATAATCCTACGGCAGCAACAGCATCAGAAGAATTTTTTGATGAAACAATTGCGGTTGCCAAGAAACATGACATTTGTGTCTTGCACGACTTTGCTTATGGTGCAATAGGCTTTGATGGGGAAAAATCGCAAAGTTTCCTGCAGTCAGAAGGCGCGAAGGATGTTGGGATAGAAATGTATACACTTTCTAAAACATATAATATGGCTGGTTGGCGTGCTGGATTTGCAGTTGGCAACCCTTCTGTTATCGAAAGTTTAAATTTGATTCAAGACCACATGTTTATGAGTTTGTTTGGGGCTGTGCAACAAGCAGCAACAAAGGCATTGTTGGCTGATCAATCAGAAGTAGAAAAATTAGTCAGTATATATGAAGAACGTCGGAATGTAATAATTGAAAAATTAAATGAAATAGGCTGGCATGTAAAGGCGCCAAAAGGATCTTTTTTTGTTTGGTTAGCTGTACCAAGAGGTTTTACATCTGAGGAATTTGCTGATCTTTTATTAGAAAAAGCGCATGTAGCAGTTGCCCCAGGTAACGGTTTTGGTGAAATGGGTGAAGGCTACGTTAGAATTGGTTTGTTAGCGGAACCTGATCGTTTAAAAGAAGCCGCGGAAAGAATTGGTAAGTTAGAAGTGTTTCAAAATCACGATATATAACCCAGGTAATTACCGGTTGACAAATCATCAATCGACTATTAATATATAAGCTAACTTAATAATAATATGCATTATATCTTATCCAGAGTGACAGAGGGATCAGGCCCGTTGATGTCACAGCAACCTTCCAATAGGAGTGGTGCTACTTCCTGCAGAATGTTTTTCGTTCTGAAAGATAAGGGTTGACGTTTACACAATCAATTCAACTCTCTTTCGCGAAAACGAAAGGGAGTTTTTTTAGATCCTGGTAAGAAGCTGCATAAACGTTAGATAAAGAGAGGTGAGAAAGATGATTACGATAGAGCATGTTAGTAAAGTATTTAAGTCGAAAAAGAATAGTGTTATTGGTGTAGACGATGTTTCGATGCACGTTGAAAAAGGCGAAATATACGGCATTGTTGGGTATAGTGGTGCTGGAAAAAGTACCTTGTTGCGTTGTATTAATATTTTGGAACGTCCTTCCGCAGGAAAAATAATTATTGATGATGTTGATTTATTGCAATTATCGTCTTATGAATTACGGCGAGCTAGGCAATCGATTGGTATGATTTTTCAAGGTTTTTATCTCGCTTCAGCAAAGACAGTTTTTGAAAATGTTGCGTTTGCTTTAAAAGCAGCTGGAATACAAAAAGCGAAACGTAAAACAAGAGTATTAGAATTATTGGATCTTGTTGGTTTAGCGGATAAAGCAAATCAATATCCTGCACAATTAAGTGGTGGTCAAAAACAACGTGTAAGTATTGCGAGAGCTTTAGCGAATAATCCAAAGGTATTGCTATGTGACGAGGCAACTTCTGCTTTAGACCCTAGTACCACGAAATCGATTCTTGCATTGTTGAAGAAGATTAATAAAGAATTTGGTATTACAATTGTGTTGATCACACATGAGATGGAGGTTGTCAAGGAGATATGTCATAAATGTGCGGTTATGCAAGATGGTAGAATGATAGAACGCGGCTCCTCATATGAAATTTTCTCTAATCCTAAGGAAGCATTAACAAAACAATTTATTGATACCGTATTAAATTTTGAGTTGCCTCAAAAGCTCCTTGCAACGTGTCAAGGTACAATATTACAGCTTCAATTTAGGGGAGACTTAGCTAGCGATCCCGTTGTTTCCGATATGTTACAACGCTTTAAAGTTAGTGGTAATATTCTTCATGGAAAGGTCGAATATATTAATGAAACACCTTTAGGAATATTCATTATGGAACTGCTTGGGGATGCTGCAGAGGTTAAAGAAGCAATTACTTATTTGGAACAACGCTTAAAACAGGTGGAGGTGATCCAACATGCTCGATAGGATTATTGAAATATTACCTGAATTAAATGTAGCTTTTCTTGAAACACTAACAATGGTTGGTATAGGATTGTTAGTCGCTATCATATTAGGATTACCTATTGGTATTTTATTATTTGTAACAGATCAAGGGCTCTTTTTAGAAAACCGCGTTATTAAAATAGTTTTAGGTATTGTCATTAACTTAATTCGATCAATACCGTTTATTATTTTACTCGTATTTCTATTTCCGTTTACCGATTGGTTACTTGGAAAAACAACAGGTCCATTTGCAGCTTCTGTCGCGTTATCCGTGGCCGCCATTCCGTTTTATGCGAGAATTGTCGAATCTGCAGCACGTGATATTGATAAAGGGGTGATCGAAGCTGCTATTGCAGTAGGTGCTTCACCTTGGTTAATTATTAAAGATATTATATTACCAGAAGTTAAATCGGGTTTAGTTAGTGGTTTAACGATTACGGCTATTAGTCTGGTTGGTTATTCCGCAATGGCAGGTACGATCGGTGGCGGTGGTATCGGTGATTTAGCTATTCGTTACGGTTATTATCGTTATGATAATACGGTAATGTTCACGACAGTTGTTGTCTTAATCGTTTTAGTACAAGTTATGCAGTACCTTGGCGACTTTATTGCAAAAGCAGTAAATAAACGCTGAGAAAAAATATAAACTAATTTTACAGGGGGAGAAAACAATGAAAAAGATAGTAGCGCTTATATCAGTATTGTTTATTTTAATTTTAGCAGCATGTGGTTCAGAAGAGGAGTCAAATAGTGCGGATGGAGAAAAGAAAACAATTGATTTTGGTGCAACAGTAGGGCCATATAGTGATATGGTGACAACAGCAATTGCTCCACTTTTAGAAGAAAAGGGCTACGAAGTAACAAACCAAGAATTTACGGATTATGTTCAACCAAACAAAGTATTAGCTAATGGCGAGTTAGATGCAAACTTGTTCCAACATAAGATTTATATGGAAGCTTTTGCTGAAGAAAATGATTTAGACTTATCTGAGGTTATTATTGTTCCAACAGCACCAATGGGGTTATATTCAGAAACATTTGATAGTATTGATGCAATTGAAGATGGCAGTTCGATTGCTATTGCTAATGATCCCACAAACTTGGCAAGAACGTTAGTAATGCTACAAGATGAAGGTGTCATTACAATCAGTGAGGAAGTTGATCCATTAAGTGCTTCTGTAAATGATATTATTGAAAATCCAAAGAATTTAGATTTTGTTGAAGTAGAGGCAGCTCAATTACCACGTCTAGTAGAAAGTGAAGATTTGTCAGCTGTTCCTGGTAACTATGCATTAGCTGCTGATATGGATTTATTAGACGCTTTAGCGTTAGAGGATATGCCTGATGATTACCGAAATCGTGTTGTTGTAAATACAGAAGATTTAGATGCGCAATATGTTCAAGATATTAAAGAAGTAATTGAATCCGATGAATTTGAAGCTATTATCGACGAAGAGTTTCAAGGATTTGGGAAACCTGAATGGATGACAGCCGAATAATAACAAGAAGGACACCTTTAATTAGGTGTTCTTTTTTTGTGGAAATAAGTTGACACTTCTTTGCTTAGTGTATATATTGTATCTATAGTATATACACAATAATGATAATTTGAGGCGATACAGATGAATGTTGTTCTTTCTAATACAAGTAAGGAACCTTTATTTCAACAAATAAAGGAACAGATAAGAAATCAAATCTATCAGGAAGTACTTAAAGAGGGTGATGCATTGCCGTCTATGCGTATTTTGGCAAAGCAGTTACAGGTTAGTGTTATTACAACTAAGCGTGCTTATGAAGATTTAGAAAAAGAAGGATTTCTTATCTCGTCAGTTGGGAAAGGAACGTTTGTATCTGGTCAACAGTCACACGTATTAAAGGAATGGAAGATTAGAGAAATAGAAAATGATTTAGAAAAAGTGATAGAAGATGCAAAACAATTAGGTTTAACAAAAGAAGCGATTATCGAACGGGTTACGTTATTCTTTGAATGATTTTGTTGAAAAGGGAGTGGAAGCCATATGGAGCCATTTGAATTAAAAGGTGTAACAAAAAGAATGGGCGATTTTTCAATTAGAGACCTTAACTTTAAAATACCAAACGGTTATGTAACTGGATTTATTGGTCGTAACGGAAGTGGGAAAACAACGACGATTCAACTTATTGTGGACATTATCAAACCTAACCAAGGAGAAATTAGTTTATTTGGGGCCCCTAATACTGATCCAAAAACAAAGCAAAGAATAGGGTTTGTATATGATGAATTGTATATGTATGAAAACTTTACGATTAATCACATGCGCTCTTTTATTGCACCGTTATATGATACATGGAGCGATCGTTTATTCTCGGAATATCTTTCGGAATTCGATTTACCATTGAAAAAAAAGCTGAAGCATTTTTCAAAAGGAATGAAAATGAAAACATCACTATTATTTGCTTTAGCACATGATCCTGATTTATTAATCATGGATGAACCAACCGCAGGACTAGACCCCATTTTTCGGAGAGAATTGATGGATATCTTACAAGAATTAATGACTGATGAAAAAAGAACTATTTTTTTCTCAACCCATATTACAACTGATTTAGATCGTATTGCTGATCATATTATTTTTATTGATGATGGTGTAATCAAATTAGAAAAAAGCATGATAGAAATTGAAGAGGAATTTCATCTTATTAAAGGTGAAATTAAAATGCTAGATGCTGATATTCGTAAAGAATTTTTGGGACTAGAAGAAACCCCACAAGGTTTTATCGGTCTATTACAAGGTGATCCTAGAGAGTTTGAAACAAGTGAGATGATAATCGAAAAAGCCTCCTTAGAAGATATTATGTATCTGATGACGAGAGAGAAAAGGTAATAATTTGGAGAGGTGAGATTATGTTTTCTTTAGTAATGAAAGATTATTATATTGATAGATCAGTTTTAGTTGGAATGTTAGTTTTACCGATATTAGGTATGGGTTTCATATTGGAATTCACTTATTTTCTTTTAATCGGTTCGATAATAATTAGTTTATTTTATTCCGATAGTAAAACGAAGATAGAGGTTTTTAACACAAGTTTACCAATTACATCGCTAGCTATTGTTAAAGGACGTTACCTGTTCATATTATTGTTAGCAATTTTTTTATTGGTCTTTCAATGGGGGATAGCACTTATATTTGATTTCACTCTGAATATTAGTAGTCCTTATCATTATCAATGGGAAGATCTCATTATTATACTATCTGTTGTCTTAGGAATGACTGCAGTACTCGTACCGTTATTTTATTTGTTTAAGTCGCTTTATCTAGCTTTAACGATTCAATTCTTGTTGTTATTGACTTTCTCTATAACAGTATTTGAAGTGGTTTTTCAGGTGCAAGATGGTTGGATTTACTTCGATAATCAAACCATTTTGTTACCTCCCTTTATTAGAGAAATAATGCCATTTCAAGGTCTTCCAGTCATAGCGGTGATTGCTGCCAGTAGCTATTATTTATCGATCCACTTATCCAGTCGATTATTACAAAAAAGGTTGCGTTAACATGTTATTTTTGAGAAGACTCGTGTCATTGTGGAAGAAAGATTTTTGGCTTAGTATGAAATTATTCCTTTTGTCTGCTTTTTTAATAATTCTAGTACCATCGACATTATTTCTCTGTTTTGCGATTGTGTTTTTAGTAATCCAATTATTCATTGATGAAAATCATAATAAAGTTAATGTTTTCATGAAGAGTTTACCGATAGGTCATTCATTGTTAGTAAGAAGTCGCTATATTTACGTATTTATAGAAGTAGTGATTTTTTTGTCACTATATTTTCTTATTAATGGTGGACAATATAAATCTTCACAGACAAATATAGTTCTTTCTGTTTATGATTATAAGTGGGTAGATATCTATACAATCTTTAGTCTAGTTTTACTGATATTTGTAATTATTATACCAGTCTTATATCTGTTTTCATCAAAGGTTATGTCGAACGCAATACTGGCTATCTTTGGAATTTGTTTTGTGTTTGGTATGTATAAAATGGATCAACTTGCAAATCAACAGTTTGAATTTGTCCGCAAAGAACAAATAGAACAAGTGACAATGAAGTATTTTTATGACACCATACCTCTTTCACCATTCGTGTTTTTTATAGTTGTGGTCTTATTATATCTAGGTTCCATGTTTTGGTCTGAACAGATTCTGAAGCGTAAGATTTAGGGAATGTCAGTTAGTAGGGGGGATTAGATGCTTTTTTTTCGATCTTATATCAAAATGCATTGGAAAGAGTATCGCGACATGGTGCTTTTAAGTACGCTTTTTTTCATCGGTACGCTTTACTTTTCAAATCAGCCATATTTTATTGTTAGTTTATTGAACATTTTTTTTGTAAGTTCTTTATTTGAGCGACAAGAAAAAGTAAAACTTAATCGGTTTATCATAAGTATGCCAGCAAACAGGAATATGCTTATTGTAAGCCAGTTTTATGGTTTTTTGTCATATGTTTGCTTGCTAGCGCTAATACAGTTCTTTTTGTATTATCTAATTTCTAATAGTTTTCCTGGATTAGTGTTGGAAATCGATAGTTTAAAAGTTGTTAGTATAATAAGTTGCTTTATAATAGGCATTATTAGTATCTTAATGCTCGTTAGTTACAAAATGGATACAGACTCACTTAAGTATCGAGCCATCTGGTCATTTGGTTTGATATCACCAACCTATCTATTTTTTTTAGTAACAAATGATAATGGACAATCAGCAATTGAAAGTATAATAAATACGAAATTAGATATATTTATTATGATACTTATAATGTTAGTTGTCTTCCTAATATCATTGCGTTATACGATTAGCCTTTTTAATAAAAAAGAGCGTATTTAAGAAAAGATTTTTTCTCAAAACAAGCTTCAATATGGTATCTTAGGTATATGGTTTATTAAGAAGTTAGTTTTCGATAATGAAGGAGCATGGTTATGGCAAAAGTAAAGGTTGGAATAGTATTTGGTGGGAAGTCAGCTGAACACGAGGTGTCACTACAATCAGCGAAAAACATTGTAGATGCAATTGATAAAACGAAGTATGATATCGTATTACTTGGTATAGATAAGCAAGGGAAATGGCATATAAACAACCCATCTTCTTATTTAATTAATGAAGAGAATCCAAAATTAATTCAATTAAATAAAAGTAATCAACAAGTAGCAGTTATTCCAGGAGAAGCGCAGAACCAGCTTGTTAACGTATCAAATTCAAGTGGTTTAGACCAGGTTGATGTCGTTTTCCCTATCGTACATGGAACACTTGGTGAAGACGGAAGTTTGCAGGGGATGCTTCGGATAGCAAATCTTCCGTTTGTAGGAACAGACTTGTTAGGTTCAGCTGTTAGCATGGATAAGGATATTGCTAAACGCTTACTAAAAGGTTCAGGAATTTCCGTTGCGAAAGGCTTAACTTTCAGAAGTCATCAACAACAAGACATTAATTTCGGAAAAGTACAGGCGGAATTAGGATTGCCCCTATTTATAAAACCTGCAAATCAAGGTTCTTCTGTTGGTGTTAGTAAAGTGCGTAATGAAGAAGAGTTTTATAATGGAATGAAAGAAGCCTTTTTATATGACAATAAAGTTTTGGTTGAAGAAGCAATTATTGGTCGTGAAATTGAATGTGCTGTACTTGGAAATGAAGAGCCAATCGCATCTTTCCCTGGTGAAATCTTACCGAATACTGATTTTTACTCTTATGAGTCAAAATATATTGATGAAACAGGAGCAGAATTAGCAGCACCAGCTGATTTGACTGCAGTACAAACGAAGCGCGTGCAAGAAGCGGCTATTGAAGTTTTTAAAACGCTTGAGTGTGAAGGGATGGCGCGTGTTGATTTCTTTATGCAAGAAGACGGTAATTTAGTTGTTAATGAAGTAAACACATTACCGGGTTTTACAAAAATAAGTATGTATCCAAGATTATGGGATATTAGTGGTATTACGTATCCGGATTTAATAGACAGACTAATTACCCTTGGGATACAAAGACACGAGCGAAATAACAAATTAAGAAATGCTGTTTGGGAATAATTTAAATAAAGAAGTAGATCAAATCACGTGTTGATTTGATCTTTTTTAAAAGATTAATGTAGTGATACCTAAAAAGACAAAGCGTATCGGTTATGGAAGGAGGCTGGCATGGAAATCTCAATAATTAGACATGGTAAATCACAACATACCGAGAGACATAAATTAACGTGTTTTGAATTTAAGGACTGGATGAGGAAATATGATTCTAATGGCGTTTTTGAAAAAGAATCTTATCCCTCAATCACGTTGGAAAAAGTGAATATGGCCAATATAGTGATAACTAGTGATTTAAAGAGATCAATAGATTCAGCTGCATTGTTAACCAAAACAAACGAGAATATCTCTTATTCCTTATTTCGGGAAACCGAATTACCAGCCTGTCCACCTCTATTATCAAAAATTAAATTAAATCCCACAATATGGGCTATTCTTTTAAGAGTGCTCTGGTTTAGTGGATATTCAAAAGAATGCGAATCATTAAAGGATGCTAATGTGCGAGCGGAAAAGGCAACACAGAAGTTAATCGAATATGCTACAAAACATGATTCTGTTGTGTTGATAGGTCATGGTTTTTTTAATAGATTGATAGCCAAAGAATTGAAGGATCAAGGCTGGGAGGGGAAAAGAAGAACGGGTTTAACACACTGGAATTGTACAACATACTCCATGTGAGAATGGTGAATGCTATTTGCCATCTTGTTCAAACCAATACTCTGGCTGGTAGCGATTAATTCTCTTCCAAACAATTATTGAGAAAGTAAGAAGTAAGCCGATAATAAACGCTACTATTTTTACTTGGATGAAGATAACAGTCGTTACATAATTAATAAATAATAGAATCCCAATATGCCACCAAGAAAACTGTTTAAATTGCTTTTTCATGAAGATTAAAAGAAGCCAAGATGTTACTAAAACAATACCGATACCTATAAATATATTTTGTGTTAACTCCATTGGATTATCCTCGCTTATAATTAGTTAGTATGATTTTTTTTATGTTACCATGTTTGGTTTGAATGTTGCAATATGTGAACGCTTTGAAGCATTTAAGCTACAAAAATAATGACAGATAAAGTTAAAATATAAATGCCGTTTTGTAATTCTGAATAATGGTCTTCCAGCTGAATATTTCTTTTTAAGCTAAATAAATTTTGTTTCATATGTGTTGCAACAATGTTTTCTTTGCTATCTTTAATCTCACAGTAATTTCCTTTATGCATATATGGTTTCTTTATGTAAAATACTTCTTCTTCATATCTGAGTTTGAACGCTGTATAACCTTTAGAGAAAGTTTCTTTTATACCGGATAGCATTGTTAAATCGCCTTTTCACATTCTCTACCTTTAATACATAGTAATAGACGCCAGTTTCTTGCGCCGTTCTTTTTTTTGTTTTCAATAACCTTTATTATATGTCCTTTATAATTTATCTGATAAGATTGATGACTTTTAAATTGATGAACTAATTTAGTAGCTTTCAAGAAACCGACTTCTTTATCATCTTCCATAATTTTTTGTTTTAGTAATAGTGGAATAAACGGTGATTTTATAGTAGTAATCATTTTAATTCACTCCTTTTACCTGAATTAGTTTTCAAATAAATAATATAACTTTCTCACCAAAAAAATAAGTACTAATCGTTGACTGTGCTAAGTTTGGAATATAACTGTTATGTTGCTTTACGGTCTTTAAAAAAGCTTGCTCTCTAAAAAATTGATGTT
Organism: Paraliobacillus zengyii; assembly: GCF_003268595.1. Classification (NCBI taxonomy): domain Bacteria; kingdom Bacillati; phylum Bacillota; class Bacilli; order Caryophanales; family Bacillaceae; genus Paraliobacillus; species Paraliobacillus zengyii. The sequence goes on from NZ_CP029797.1 coordinate 393,848, forward strand.
TAATACTAACACTGCAATATAAGAAGAGTGTAAGATGCTTTAATGATTGTAATTAAAATTCGAGTTAGAAACAGTAAAATTATTACCTGCATAAAAAAAGATGCGCTAACCAGCGGAGGAAGCAAATGGGTGACACTCCTGTGGGAACAGCACAAGTTGAAGATCCACTCGGAAAGCGAATTTTGCTTATCCGAGTTAGCTGAGACTGTGCCCACGGAAAGGGAGCCCATTTGCTGACCTAGCGGGTAAGAAAGTTTTACTCTGCGAAAGTTGACCGAAAAAAACGTCCCACTCATTAGTAGTTTATCAGAGTGGGACAATTATGTTAACTTGCTTATTCCTTTTTGTTTCGCTTCTGACGCTTCCAAAGATAATACCCAACCCCACCAATAATCGTAATAAGAAGAAGGATAGGTAAATTACCTATTAAAAATACAACCAAACCTGAGCCAGCAGATAATAAAAAATTAATACTTTTCATAAGTTGTTCTTTCGTTCTCTCCCATGTGTTCAGATCTTCATCGCGAACTAGGTCTAAACGATTTTCACGTATAAAAAGAGTGACCGTAGCTAAATCGGATTTGTTTTCAAGGTAATTTAATTGTCCTGTGATTTGCTCTATTTCTTCTTGTACACTTGCAAGATCATTTGAAATATTAAGTAAATCCTCTGTTTTTTCAGCTTGCTCCATAAATTCTAATAATCTTTCTTCGACAACTTCTTTCGATTTTAATCGAGATTCAAGGTCTACATATTGCTCGGTTACGTCTTCACCAGAAATACTCTTTTGTGTTACCTTCATATCTCCTTGTTCCACGACAGCTATGAAGGACTCGAATTGTTCTTGCGGAATGCGAGCGGTAATAGTTCCTTCTTGTAAATCATCTTCGACTTGATAGGAATCAGAGCTGACGATATAACCATTCTTAGCAGTGATTTCTTGTTCAATTTGATTAACGGCGTTCTGGTAATTATTTACTTCTATATCCAAGTTCGCGTTATAAATAATTTTCCTGTTAGATCCTGTTTCTTCTGGAATATCTTCATTAACTTGAGCTTCTTCTTGAACCTCAGATTCGATATCCTCTACATTACTACTATCTTCTGTAGTCAATTCTTGCCTCTCGATACTAGATTCAGCAGTATCTGTATCGCCACTTTCACTAACTAATTCATTACTTTCTTGACTACTACATGCAAAAAGTAAAGTAGATAATAAGGTAAGACTCATGATTATAAATAATTTATTGAACTGCATACAAAACCTCCTCGATTTGAACTTCTTACTGAATTAGTCGCATGCTTTCTTAAAAAGGTTACATATATGTATAATTATAATGATAAACTGTATATTCTCTAATTCTAATCTAATTAATGGAATGTATGCACATTTAGCCTAATTTAATTATAGTATAGGTTTATCTCGTCTAAAAAAAATAAAAAAATCTTTGTATAACACTTGAATTATTATACTTAATAGTGCATAATAATTCATACCAAATACATTTTGAACGAATTGATTTAAATAAGGGATTGGAGAGGTTATAAATGGCAAAAGAAAAAATTGTTTTAGCATATTCTGGTGGATTAGATACATCTGTGGCAATTAAATGGTTACAGGATCAATATAAATATGATGTTATTGCAGTAGGTTTGGATGTAGGAGAAGGTAAAGATCTTGAATTTGTTAAAAAGAAAGCATTAGATGTAGGTGCAATAAAGTCGTATTCAGTCGATGCAAAAGCGTTATTTGCAGAGGAATACGTTTTACCTGCTTTACAAGCAAACTTATTATATGAAGATAAATATCCACTTATTTCTGCATTATCACGTCCGTTAATTGCAAAAGTACTGGTTGATATTGCAGAACAAGAAGGTGCGGTTGCAGTAGCACATGGTTGTACGGGTAAAGGGAATGACCAAGTTCGATTTGACGTAGCATTTACTGCATTAAATCCTAAATTGAAGATTGTTGCACCTGTACGTGAATGGAAGATGACAAGAGATGAAGAAATCGCGTATGCAGCGGAAAATAATATTCCAGTACCTGTTGGCCTACAAAGTCCATATAGTGTAGATCAAAACTTATGGGGACGTAGTAATGAATGTGGAATTTTAGAAGACCCTTGGGCAGAGGCGCCAAAGGATGCATTTGATTTAACAGTTGATCCTATTGATGCACCTAACACACCTGAGACTATTCAAATTTCATTTAAAGCTGGAAAACCAGTTGCAATTGATGGAAAAGAATTTCCTTTAGATGAATTAATATTAGAATTAAATAAAATTGCTGGTAAACATGGCGTTGGACGTATCGACCATGTGGAAAACAGGTTAGTAGGAATTAAATCACGTGAAATTTATGAGGCACCAGCTGCTTTAACTTTAATTGCAGCACACCAAGAGCTTGAAGCTTTGACATTACCAAGAGAAGTAGCGCAGTTCAAACCAACAATCGAACAAAAATTAGCACAAACAATATATGATGGCTTATGGTATTCGCCATTGACAGAAGCATTACAAGCATTTATTAAAGAAACACAAACATATGTGTCTGGTACAGTGAAAGTGAAATTATACAAAGGGCAAGCACAGGTTGTTGGACGTAAATCTGAACATTCTTTATATGATATGGACCTTGCAACATATTCTAAAGGCGATGCATTTGATCATGATGCAGCACTTGGGTTTATCAAACTATGGGGTCTACCTACGCAGGTTCACGAGACTGTAACGAAGGCACAACAAAATAAGAAAGCATCCATTACGAAAACAACGATTGACGTAAAGGAAGCGGTAAAGCAATGAAACTATGGGGGGGACGATTCACAAAACCAACGAATCAATTAGTAGATGAATATACAGCATCGATTCGTTACGATCAAAAACTAGCAACTTTCGATATTCAAGGAAGTCTCGCCCATGTTGAAATGTTAGGGAAATGCGATATTATATCGTTAAAAGACGCTGAAACTATTGCCAAAGGACTAAAGGTCGTGGCTACTAAAATAGCTAATGGTGAAGCTGAACTAACTGAAGAAAATGAAGATATTCATATGAACGTGGAAAAACTATTGATTGATGAGGTAGGTGCGGTTGGTGGTAAACTCCATACCGGTCGAAGTAGAAATGATCAAGTTGCATTGGATATGCGTTTATATTTACGAGATGCAATAGTAACAGTTAGCCAGTTGTTGGTTGACTTACAACAAGCGCTATATCAACAAGCTACAAATAATTTAGACACCATATTACCTGGTTATACGCATCTGCAAAGAGCACAACCTGTTTTATTTGCTCACCACATGATGGCTTATGTCTTTATGTTGCAGCGTGATGTAGAAAGATTAGCAGATAGTTGGAAACGAGTGAACCGTTCACCGCTAGGAGCAGGTGCTTTAGCAGGAACATCATTTGCGATTGATCGTGCCTATGTGGCAGAGAAGTTACATTTTGACGGCATTACAGAAAATAGTTTGGATTCGGTAAGTGATCGTGATTTTGTTGTTGAGTTTTTAGCGGATGCATCACTGGTTTCGATTCATTTATCACGCTTATCAGAAGAACTTGTCCAATGGTCAAGTGCTGAGTTTAATTTTATTGAACTGGATGACGCATTTTGTACGGGTAGCAGTATGATGCCGCAAAAGAAAAACCCGGATGTACCTGAATTGGTTCGTGGGAAATCGGGTCGAGTTATTGGTCATTTAATGGGTATGTTAACAACCTTAAAAGGTTTGCCACTTGCATACAATAAAGATATGCAAGAGGATAAAGAAGGTATGTTTGATACAGTAGAAACGCTCAAAGGTGCTTTAGCGCTTTTTGCACCAATGATTGAAACAATGGATGTAAAAAAAGAAAATATGTATCAAGCTGTTGCCAAGGATTATTCCAACGCAACTGACTTAGCTGATTATCTAGTTGGAAAAGATCTTCCTTTTCGTGAGGCACATGCAGTGGTTGGTCAAACAGTACTATATAGTATAGAAAAACAAAAATATTTACTAGATTTATCAATAGAAGAGTTTAAGCAATTTTCAGATGTAATCGAACATGATATTTATGATGTATTAGAACCAAAAGCGGTTGTTAATGCACGAAATGTGGCTGGTGGTACAGCTCGTAATCGCGTCGAAGATCAATTGAAACAAGCTAATGCACTCTTTGACCAAAATATAGAATGGATTAATACAAAAGCACAGTTAATTGATTCATTAGCTGTCACAGATTAATAGACGAATACAATAGAAAACTAGCTGCGGCTAGTTTTTCCTTAAAAATAAAATGTATATTTATAAGTTATTCAGTATATTTATTACTTGTACGGATCTGGAGGGAGAAATCATGACAGAAGAAATAGGTTATCTTGTTTTAAATACAGGGGATGTATTGGAAGGAAAATGGCTTGGAAAACCTATTTCAAAAGAAGGTGAAATGGTTTTTAATACCGCAATGACAGGTTATCAGGAAGTAATGACTGATCCTTCTTATGCTGGACAGATTGTTACGTTAACATATCCGTTGATCGGTAATTATGGTTGTAACGATATAAGTAAAGAAAGTATCCACCCAGCATTAGCGGGGTTAATTATTTCAAATGCCTGTGATACACCAGAGCATTATCAGTCTAGCTATTCAATTGTGGAGATGATTAACACGTATGAAATTCCAGCCTTATATGGAATTGATACACGTGCATTAACGCGTATTATTCGTGAACATGGAGAAGTGTACGGTAAAATCACATCAGATATTAAAGATGTCCCGACATATTGTCAAGTTGACCCAACTATCGTTCAAAAAGTATCCGTTGATAAAATCCAACAATTGACCGCGTTACATGTACCTTCCTCCTTTTTAAGACAACATATGGTAGTAATGGATTTTGGTTATAAACACTCGATCACACAATCATTATTAGAGTTGGGTTGCGATGTAACAGTCGTTCCTTATAATACAACGCTCGAAACGATTATCTCTCTAAAACCTGATGGTATTATTTTAACAAATGGTCCAGGGGATCCTAAAAGTCTGACACCACAATTATCGACAATTAAGCAGGTTGCAGAAATGTATCCTACATTAGGGATTTGTTTAGGACATCAGTTAATTGCATTGGCATTTGGTGGCTCAACAAAACGTTTACCTTATGGTCATCGTGGTAGTAACCATCCAGTCAAAAACTTGTTAACTGGAAAAGTAGTAATAACGTCACAAAATCATGGTTACGTTGTGGACGAAGCTTCTATAAATCAGAATGAATGGAACGTTTCTTATATAAATGTAAATGATAAATCAGTCGAAGGATTAAAGCATAAGACAAAAGATGTAATGACAGTTCAATTTCATCCAGAAGCACATCCTGGGCCAATTGATACACATCATATTTTTGTTAACTTTATTGAACAGTTAAGCGTAAAAGGGGAGAAACAGCATGCCTAAGTTAGATTCTATAAAAAAAGTAATCGTGATTGGCTCTGGTCCAATCGTGATCGGGCAAGCTGCTGAGTTTGATTATGCCGGTACACAAGCATGCTTAGCATTAAAAGAAGAAGGTATTGAAGTGATACTGGTCAACAATAATCCAGCTACGATAATGACCGATGAAAATATTGCAGATAAGGTTTATTTAGAGCCACTGACACTTCTTTCTTTAACGAAGATTATTGAAAAAGAAAAACCAGATGGTCTGTTGCCTACGTTGGGTGGGCAAACAGGCTTAAATCTAGCGATGGAATTGACAGAAGCAAATGTTCTAGCAGTAAATAATGTCGAATTATTAGGTACCCCATTAGAAACAATAAAAAAAGGGGAAGACCGAGAAATTTTTAAAGCAATGATGAAAGAGATTGGTGAACCTACTGCAGAAAGTGTCTCCACTACATCTGTGGATGAAGCCATTCGTTTTGCTATGTCTGTAGGTTATCCATTGATTGTTCGCCCAGCATATACACTAGGTGGAGCTGGTGGTGGAATTGTTAAAGATGAAACAGAGCTTAGAAAAATAGTGAAAAGTGGTATGCATGCTAGTCCAATCGGCCAAGTGTTAATAGAACAAAGTGTTAAAGGTTGGAAAGAGATTGAGTACGAAGTGATGCGTGACGATAACGATACGTGTATTATCGTTTGTAACATGGAGAATCTTGATCCAGTTGGTGTGCATACGGGAGACAGTATTGTTGTAGCACCGTCCCAGACATTAAATGATTATCAATATCAAATGTTGCGTACTTCTTCGGTTAAAGTAATTCGCGAGCTCGGGGTTATTGGAGGTTGTAATATTCAGTTTGCACTTAATCCCAACAGTAATGAACACATTATTATTGAGGTAAATCCACGTGTAAGCCGTTCTAGTGCCTTGGCATCGAAAGCTACAGGTTACCCGATTGCACGTATTGCAGCAAAGTTAGCACTTGGTTATCACTTAGATGAAGTGCTAAACCCAATTACGGGAGATACGTATGCAAGTTTTGAACCGGCAATTGATTATATCGCTGTCAAAATACCACGCTGGCCATTTGATAAATTTCATCAAGCAAATCGCTTGTTAGGAACACAAATGAAAGCAACAGGTGAGGTAATGGCATTAGCTCGTAACTTCCCGACAGCAATGAACAAGGCGATACGGTCATTAGAAATTGGTTTGGATTCCCTGTACTTACCTGGGGTAGAAAAATTAACGGATCAAGAGTTGAAGCAGGCTTTAGATCTTGCAACAGATGAACGATTATTTGTAATTGCAGAAGCTTATCGTCGAGGCTATACGATTCAACAAATACATGAGATTACAGAAATTACAAAGTATTTTTTACATGAGATTGCATTAATGATCGAAATAGAAAAAGCACTTGAACAAAAAGCATGGGATAAAGTGTCTGTGCAAGACTTGAAGAAAGCGAAACAATTCGGTATATCGAATAAGCGGTTAGCTAGCTTATGGCATGTAGATACGACTGTTATCCAACAGAAATTAGAAGAAAGTAAGATATTTCCTTCTTATAAAATGGTAGATACATGTGCTGCAGAATTTTCAGCTGACACCCCTTACTTTTATAGTTCATGGAATGAAATAGATGAAGTAGAAGCGTTAACAGGGAAAAGAAGAATGGTCGTATTGGGTTCAGGACCTATTAGAATTGGTCAGGGAGTTGAATTTGATTATTGTTCGGTTCATGCGGCGATGTCGTTAAAAGACCAAAATATTGATGCTGTTGTAGTTAATAATAATCCAGAAACAGTTAGTACCGATTTTAATACGGCTGATCATTTATACTTTGAACCGTTGACAGAGGAAGATGTCCTACAAGTTGTAAAAAAAGAAAAGGCAGAAGGTGTGCTCATTCAGTTTGGCGGACAGACAGCTATTAATCTAGCAGATGGATTAGCTAAACAAGGTGTTAAGATTATCGGTACCGAATTGAGTGTAATAGAAGCAACAGAAGATCGCGATCAATTTTATCAACTATTGAAGAAATTAGATATACCCCATATACCAGGTGATACGGTAATGAGTAAAGGTGATGCGAAAGCAATGGCAGCAAAAATAGGTTATCCTATCTTAATTCGTCCGTCGTATGTTATTGGCGGGCAGGGTATGGTTATTATCGAGGATGAAGCGGCTTTAGTTGCCCATATTGATCAAATAAAAGAAAGCACAAGCCATAATCGCATTTTTCCATTATTAATAGATCGTTTTATTACTGGTAGTGAAGTAGAAGTAGATGCAATATGTGATGGAGAAGATATTTTGATTCCTGGTATTTTTGAGCACGTAGAACGAGCAGGTGTGCATTCAGGAGATAGTGTCGCAATATTTCCGGCACCAAGCTTATCGAAAACAGAGAAAGAAACGATTGAAACATATACACAGAAAATATCAGCAGCATTAAATGTAAAAGGGATTATGAATATTCAATTCGTTATTAGTGCAGATCGAAAGACCATTTATGTTTTAGAAGTAAATCCGCGTGCATCAAGAACCGTTCCTATTGCTAGTAAGGTAACCGGTGTGCCAATGATAGATTTAGCCACACGTGTGCAAATGGGAGAAAAGTTAGATGAGCAAGAATGGAAACTTGGTTTACATGAAGATGTTCCATTCTATGCAGTGAAAATGCCAGTTTTCTCAACAAATAAATTACCTGGTCTTGATCCAATAGTAGGGCCAGAAATGAAGTCTACAGGAGAAGCAATTGGTATTGGTTCAACCGTTGAGGCTGCAATGGCTAAAGCGTTTGGTTGGAAAAATGAATTTTTTCAACCAATTACGAGTGAAAAAAGCATTTATCTCTCATTAGATGAGATTAGTAATAGCCTTATTGAAGCGCTCAACGATATAGAAGGAAAGATTGTTGCTGATCAAAAAACAGCAGATCTTTTAAAAGCAAATAATATAAATGTGGAACAAGTTTTATCTGTAGAGGTAGCTACTGAAGCAAATGATGCGGAAACATTTGTTTTAGTGTGTAGCACGAAATTGGGTGAAGCACATAAACAATTACGTGAAAGCACACTACAGGCAGGTGTGATATGTCTGACAGCCTCTGAAACTTTTGTTGCATACTTAAAGGCAACCACAGGTGAGCAAGAGGCACCTTTTGCCATTAATCATTATCAATTGGATGGTAATAAACTTAATAAAAAGGAGCGTGTGTTACGATGACCGTAGCTGTAAAAGACTTACAAACACAACTGGCTGGAAGAGATTTTCTAACGCTAGCTGATTATAGTAAAGAAGAAATTACGTATTTACTTCAACTAGCCAAAGAAATCAAACAGAAGAAAAAGCAGGGTGAAGTATATCAGCCTTTACAGGGTAAAGTACTCGGCTTAATCTTTGAAAAATCTTCGACTCGTACACGCGTATCCTTTGAAGCAGGAATTTATCAACTTGGTGGAACGGGATTATTCTTAAGCTCTAAGGATATCCAGATTGGTAGAGGTGAACCAATTTCTGACACAGCAAAAGTTTTATCAGGTTATTTAGACGGTATTATGATTCGGACTTTTGCACAATCTGATGTAGAAGAATTGGCTGCTAATGCGAGTATTCCAGTTATTAATGGATTAACAGACCTCTATCATCCTTGCCAAGTGTTGGCCGATTTACAAACAATTGAAGAGGTTAAAGGTCAATTGGCTGGTTTAAAAATAGCTTATATTGGTGATGGGAATAACATGGCACATTCATTAATTTTGGGTGCCGCAACAATGGGTATGCACTTTAGCACAGCTGCTCCAGTTGGATACTTACCCGATCAATCAGTTGTTGATAAAGCAAAAGCGATTGCGAATGGAACTGACATTACCATTACATCTGATCCAATTGAAGCAATTAAAGGTGCTGATATTATTTATACAGATGTATGGGCAAGTATGGGACAGGAAAGTGAACAAAAAGCCCGTGAAAAACTGTTTGCTTCCTATCAAGTGAATACCGAATTATTACAACATGCAAAAGCTGATTATACTTTTATGCATTGTTTACCCGCCCATCGTGGTGAAGAAGTAACTGCTGAGATTATTGATGGGGATCATTCAGTAGTTTTCCAAGAAGCGGAAAATCGTTTACATGCGCAAAAAGCATTGATGGTTGCATTAATGGGATAACGATAATAGAAGTCCTGAATCACTAGATTACTAGTGATTCAGGACTTTTTTTGTATGTTTTTTAGTATTTGAATAATGTTTCAATTGTTTTATTTTGTAAACAACGGGTATAAAAGTAGTGTGAGCAATTTCAAATAAACAAGCTAAATAATATAGAGGAGAGATATCATGAAGAATCAAACACAACATTTTATTAATGGAAAATGGATTGAATCGAGCGGTTCTGAAACGATTGATGTCATAAATCCAGCTACAGAAGAAACAATCGGAACTATTAGTTCAGGAACAACGGAAGATTTAGATAAAGCTGTCAATGCAGCAAAAACGGTATTACCATCTTACTCTAAATCAACGAGAGAAGAGCGTATACAGTGGTTAGAGAATATTGTCGAAGGCTATAAAAAGCGAAAAAATGAATTAATTGAAGTCATGACAGATGAATTAGGGTCACCACTAACTGTTTCTGAAGAGGTTCACTATACCATGGGACTTAATCACTTTAGTAACGCAATTAAAGCATTGAAATCCTTTGAATTTACGGAGGACCGAGGGGGTCATACCGTTCTAAAAGAAACAATTGGTGTGAGTGGTTTAATAACACCTTGGAACTTTCCGACCAATCAGACATCAACTAAAATCGCTAGTGCAATCGCAGCCGGAAGCCCAGTCGTTTTAAAGCCGGCATCAAAAACACCATTTGCTGCAATGATTCTTGCGGATATAATTGATGAGGCTGGTCTACCTAAAGGAGCATTTAACCTTGTTAATGGTTCCGGTTCGGTTATTGGTGATGGAATCAGTACGCATCCGGATATTTCTTTTGTATCCTTTACGGGTTCTGGTGCGGTAGGTGAAAAAATAATGAAAAATGCTGCTGAATCAATCAAGAAAGTAGCACTTGAATTGGGTGGTAAATCACCGCTTATCGTATTAGAAGATGCAGATGTGGATGAAGCTGCTAAATCTGCAATCTCACATATTATGACGAATTCAGGTCAGGTTTGTTCAGCAGCAACAAGAATAATTGTCTCAAAGTCTATGAAGGATGAATTTGAAAAAAGTGTTCAAAAAATTCTACCGACGTTTCCAGTTGGTGATCCTAGAAAAGATGGTATTGCAACAGGACCATTAGTTTCTAAAGATCAATGGGATACGGTACAATCTTACATTGAAAAAGGAATGAAAGAAGCAACGCTACTTGTCGGTGGAACTGGAAAACCAGATGGACTTGAGAAAGGCTATTATGCAAAACCAACTGTATTTACAGACGTATCAAATGATTCTGTTATTGCTCAAGAAGAAATATTTGGGCCGGTAATGAGTATTATTACGTATGATGACCTCGACCATGCAATACAAATTGCCAATGACACGATCTATGGTCTAGCCGGTTATGTAGTAGGTAAAGCTCCAGAAACATTGCGCGATGTTGCTTCAAATATTAAGGCTGGTCGCATTACAGTAAATGATGCAGACACTGACTTTTTAGCACCATTTGGTGGCTATAAGCAATCTGGTATAGGCCGTGAGTGGGGTGACTTTGGAATTGAGGAATATTTAGAAGTTAAATCTGTACATGGCATGCCCTCTTTATAAAAAAGACAGTAGACAAAACCTTTAAGATAACAGGCTGTTATCTTAAAGGTTTTTTTGTATAGTGTGTTCAATATTACTTATATTTACGCTATAATTAGCTTACTGAATTTTCTAAATACCGATTTATTAAAAATATAGGAGTGTGAACATATTGACTAAACGAGCATTAATTAATGTTGATTATACAAATGATTTTGTGGCAGATGAGGGTAACTTAACTTGCGGTGAGCCAGGACAATTAATAGAAAATAAAATTGTAGGATTGACCGAACAGTTTATTGGTGCTGGTGAATATGTGGTCTTTGCTATTGATGGCCATGACGAAGAGGATACCTTTCACCCTGAAACTGAATTGTTTCCACCGCATAATATAAAAGGAAGTTCAGGTCGTGAGCTTTATGGTGAACTACAGTCTTTATATAATCAAATGAAAGATCAATCAAATGTATATTATATGGATAAAACACGTTACAGTGCCTTTGTTGGGACAGACTTAGAGATTAAATTACGGGAACGTCAAATTGAGGAATTGCATATAGTGGGCGTATGTACGGATATTTGTGTGTTGCATACGGCAATAGATGCTTATAACAAAGGTTTTGAACTTGTGATTTATCAAGAAGCGGTAGCGAGTTTTAATAAAGCAGGACATGATTGGGCACTTGAACATTTTATTAATACGCTAGGAGCAACGGTTATTTAACAGTTCCAATGAAATCCTGTTGGCTTATCATCCAAACTCCTGCTATAATTTAATGTGCAGTTTTACTATGTCATATAGACAAATTAAAGGATGATTAAAATCGTGGAAAACCATTCGATTTATCAAGATTTACTTCAACTAACAGCAGAAACTAATATTTTAATAGATGAACTTATAAAAAATCATACGTATACTAAACTAGGCGGAAAAGCAGACTTCTTTGTAACACCAGCTAGTGTAGCTGAAGTACAAGAAATTGTCAGATTCGCTAACCGCGAAAAAATCCCGTTTACCCTATTAGGGAATGGTTCTAATTTAATTGTAAGAGACGGTGGGATTCGTGGTATTGTCATGAGTCCGAAGCGTTTCACTGCTGTGAGACGAGAAGAAAACACGTTGATTGCAGAGAGTGGTGCACGCATTATAGATGTATCGAAGAAAGCATTACAAGAAAAACTTTCGGGTCTAGAATTTGCGTGTGGTATTCCTGGAACAGTTGGTGGAGCGTTATATATGAATGCTGGAGCATATGGTGGCGAAGTGAAAGATTGCCTGAAAAGGGCAGTCGTTGTTAATAAGTACGGTGAAGTAAATACACTTCAGGCTTCTGAATTAGATTTAGGCTACCGTACAAGTAACATTCCAGATAAAGAATATATCGTTTTAGAGGCGCATTTCGCTTTACAACCTGCCTCAGAAAAAGAAATTAAAGAAGTGATGGATGACTTAACTTTTAAACGAGAGTCGAAGCAGCCACTTGAATACCCTTCATGCGGTAGTGTGTTTAAAAGACCACCGGGATATTTTGCTGGTCAGCTGATTCAAGACAGTGATTTGCAAGGAAAAGGTATTGGTGGTGCGGAAGTATCGACTAAACATGCTGGTTTCATTGTTAATAAAGATAATGCGACAGCCTCAGAATACATTGCGGTAATTAAAATGGTCCAACAAACAGTAAAAAATAACTTTAATGTGGAATTAGAACGTGAAGTCCGGATTATTGGAGAAGAGCTTGGTAGGTAGAGAGTGTGTAGCCGGTGAGGTAGGAAATAAGCATAGCCATTTTAATGATGTGGGCTATGCTTATTTTTTCATAAGGGCATTTTTCATTTCCTATATTGCATAAAATATAAAAAGGATGTTTATATATGAGAATTGAATCAGAGAGGTTACGTTTTCGTTTTTATAATAAAGGTGATCTTCCATTTTTATATGCATTAGTTTCTGATCCTAAGATAGTTAGGTATATCGGGAATGGCAAACCGAAAGATAATAGTGGCGCGGAGACATTCTTAAATTGGATTCTTGATACATATGAGCGTAATCCTAATTTAGGCCTACATCTTTTAATTGATAAAAAAAGTAACAAACCGATTGGACATGCAGGTATTGTTCCGCAAACAATTAATGGAGTAAATGAGCTTGAAATAGGTTATTGGATTGCTCGGGATTACTGGCAAAAAGGGTATGGAACAGAAGCGGCATTAGCGTTAAAAGACTATGGAAAGCGGAAGTTAAAAATAGAACGATTTATTGCGCTTATTCAGCCAGGAAACATTGCTTCTCAAAAGGTAGCGAGTAAATTAAACATGGTATTAGAGAAGAGTATTATATTAGGTGGACAAGACGTCCAACTATATGTTACAACGTAAAAATGATTACTGGCTATAGGAAGGATACTTAAGAATGATCATATTAGATCCTCTAATAATATATGTATTTACTATTTTATTTTGGATATGGTTTAGAGGTAACCATTACATAAAAAACAAAAGACATTTTAACTTAATCAAAGAAATAATTATACATCTATTTTTTGTCTATTTATTAGCGGTATCTTATCTAACCATGCGACCATTTTATTTTATAAATGTACTAGCAGAAGAACGGTCTATTAGCTTTGATCTAAACCTCTTTTATAACCTATTAAATATGGCAGATGGCTATCTAATGTTCCAATTGCTTTACTCAGTAGGTAATATCATGCTATTTGTTCCATTTGGTCTTCTCACACCTATCTTATTTAGGCATACCCGGAATTTTTTTATAATACTAATTTTAGGATTCATCTTTTCATTAACAATTGAATTAACACAAGCAACTTTTACACCTACAAGGTATGGAACAGTTGATGATCTATTATTTAATTCTTCTGGAACTATTATTGGTTACATCTTATTTCTGATTATCAGGGCTACTAGTAAGAAAATAACATTACTCCGATTAAACATGAGTGTCGATAAAGGTAAAGGATGAAAAGAGGGAAATCAAATGGAAATAAGACAATTAGTAGCAGATGATGCCTCTGAATACCTTACGAACAGGCTGATTGCACTACAAGAAAATCCGGAAGCATTTGGTTCAAGTTATGAAGAGGAAAAAAACGATTCCATAGAAAAGTATATAAATAGGTTTAAATTATCGTTAGACTCCTTTACTTTTGGAGCTTTTGAACAGTCTGAGCTTATTGGTACTATTTCTTTAGTTAAGGAAACTAAATTAAAGTTAAAGCACAGAGCAAATATTGTTGCTGTTTACGTTAAACCAGAAAACAGAGGTAAGGGATTAGGTAATGCGTTACTACTAAAGGCAATTGAAAAGGCGAAAACTATAAACGAAATAGAACAACTTTATTTAACTGTTTCTACAAAGAATAGTGCAGCCAAAAAGGTATATAAATCAATGGGGTTTGAAATATGTGGTACAGAAGAAAGATCATTAAAGTATAAGGATACCTATTATGATGCCGATCACATGGTTTTGTTCTTGTAGCAGATCGGAATAGGATCAATTGACTCTTCTTGAATTTTTTTACGTGCAATTTACATAATATCATGTTAAAATATGAACAATTGAATAGGTTTTTCTTTGGGGCAGGGTGTAAATCCCGACCGACGGTGATAGGTATGCGTAATACCTTTAGTCCGTGACCCGGAGCACATTTTGTGCGAAGGTGGATTTGGTGTGATTCCAAAGCCGACAGTGAAAGTCTGGATGGGAAAAGAAAAACAACAATAAACGTATGGAACAGGCATGCGTTTGTTTGCTAACGCTTATCAGAGCTAATCACTCTATTTAGGAGTATTAGTCTATCAAAAAAAGCCCCGGATCATCTTAAATGATCTGGGGCTTTTGTATTTCCGCTATAAGGAGTGGATACTTGTGACAAAAGAGACATACATGGATTTAGCATTATCACTTGCTACGAGCACAATAGGACAAACAAGCCCAAATCCATCTGTTGGTTCAGTCGTTGTTAAAGATGGCAGAATTATTGGAATGGGAAGTCATCTCAAAGCTGGCGAAGGACATGCAGAAGTTCTTGCCATGCAACAGGCAGGAGAAGAGGCAGAAGGTTCGGATGTCTATGTTACCTTAGAGCCTTGTGCTCACTATGGTAAGACACCCCCATGTGCAGAACTACTTGTGCAACGAAAAGTGAAAAAAGTTTATATTGCTTGTGTTGATCCTAATCCAGAAGTTGCAGGAAAGGGAATTGAAATTTTAAAAAAGGCTGGAATAGAAGTAGAAGTTGGTTTGAAGGAAGAAAGAGCGTTAAAGATAAACCAATATTTCTTTTATTATATGAAAAATAAACGACCATTTGTCACGTTAAAAGCCGCGATGACGTTAGACGGCAAAACTGCGACAGCAACTGGCGATAGCAAATGGATTACATCTGAAGAAGCGAGAGAAGATGTCCATAAGCAACGTGCAATACATGACGCGATTATGGTTGGGAGTAATACGATTAAGCAAGATGATCCACGATTAACCACTAGATTGCCCCAAGGTGGTAAAAATCCTATTCGTATTATTTTAGACACAAATTTAATGATTAATCCAGATGCTAAAATTTTAGACAATGAAGCTACCACTTGGATTATTTGTGGTAAAAACGCTGATACAAATGACTTTCAACGTAAACATGCACATGTTAAGTTAATACAATTACAAACTGAAAAACTAGAAATAACTGCTGTACTTGATATCTTAGGAGAACATGGTATTCAATCGTTATATGTTGAAGGTGGCAGTACGTTACATGGTTCTTTTGTTAGAGAAGGTTTATTTCAAGAATGCCATTGGTACATTGCGCCAAAACTATTAGCAGGAAGTGATGCAATTTCTGTTGTCGGCGGTATTTCTCCAAATAATATGAAGGAAGCAATTGATCTAGATATTAACTCGATAGAACAAGTAGGTCCTGATATTAAAATAATTGCACGACCTTTACAGGAGGGAGACTAAATGTTTACTGGGATTATTGAAGAAAAAGGTAGAATGAAGGCGGTAAAGCAACAAGCAAATAGTTTAAAACTTACGATTAATGCAGAGACTGTTTTGGCTGATGTCAAAATCGGTGATAGTATCTCAGTTAACGGTGTATGTTTAACTGTTACTAGTTTTGATACAAAAGGCTTTTCGGTTGATGTAATGCCAGAAACATATCGTTATTCTTCCTTATCAAAATCGGAAATTGGTATGCAAGTTAATTTAGAAAGAGCAATGCATGCAAATGGAAGATTTGGCGGCCATTTTGTTTCAGGTCATGTTGATACGGTTGGAGAAATTGATCGAATCTGGACAGAGGCTAATGCGCGCTATATGGCAATTTCAGTTGATAGTAAGAGTTTACCCTACTTGATGCCAAAAGGATCGGTTACAGTAGATGGAACATCACTTACTGTTTTTGATGTAACAGACGATAGTTTTGTTATTTCTTTAATTCCTGAAACGCAGAAGGCTACTATTTTAGGAGAGAAGACACTGGGAGACCGTGTCAATTTAGAGTATGACATGTTGGCAAAATATATGGAGCGACTATTAAGTACGCGTTTTGCCGAAAATAAATCTGAATCAACAAAAGAAGCATTAACAAAAGAAAAATTACAAAACTATGGTTTTATTGGATAGGAGTGAAAGATAATGCTTAATACGATACCAGAAGCACTAGAAGCATTGAAAATGGGTAAAATTATCATTGTTGTAGATGATGAAGATCGTGAAAATGAGGGTGACTTTGTTTCACTTGCTGAACATGCGACACCAGAAGTAATTAACTATATGGCAAAAGAGGGACGAGGGTTAATTTGTACACCGCTCGCGTCTTCTATTACAACAAAATTAGGTTTGGATGATATGGTATTACGCAATACAGATGCACATGGCACGGCTTTTACGATTAGTGTCGATCATGCCGATACAAAAACAGGAATTAGTGCTTATGAACGTTCACTGACTATCCAGAAATTAATTGATGAGCGATCAGTTGCGCTAGACTTTAAACGACCGGGACATGTTTTCCCTTTATTAGCTAAGGATGCGGGAGTTTTGGAACGACCTGGACACACGGAAGCTGCTGTTGATTTAGCGAGGTTGGCTGGTTCAGCACCAGCGGGTGTTATTTGTGAAATTATGCAAGAAGACGGCACAATGGCACGGTTACCAGAATTGAAAGCTATTGCCGAAAAGGAAAACATGGCGATTATATCGATTCAAGATTTAATTGCCTACCGTAAAAGATATGATAAATTAGTGGAAAAAGAAGTGGAAATTGACCTTCCAACAAGTTATGGTGATTTTAAATTAATCGCCTATACAGAAAAATGGACTGGGAAAGAACACTTAGCACTATTGAAAGGTGAAATTGGGACAGAAGACATCCCGCTTGTCAGGGTTCACTCCGAATGTTTAACAGGTGATGTATTTGGTTCTAAGCGTTGTGATTGTGGACCACAACTGGAACAAGCATTAGAAGAAATTGAAGCGGCTGGTAAAGGTATACTTATTTATATGAGACAAGAAGGTAGAGGTATTGGTCTATTAAACAAACTAAAAGCCTATAAATTGCAAGAAGAGGGCTACGATACAGTTGAGGCAAATCATCAACTTGGTTTTCCAGATGATCTTCGTGATTATGCTGTTAGCGCTCAAATGTTAAAAGATCTTGGTGTAGGTAAATTGGCGATCTTAACGAATAACCCACGTAAAATATCAAGTATGACTGAATACGGGTTAGAAGTGGTGGAGCGTAGATCTATTCAAATAGAAGCTAATAAAGATAATGAGAAATATTTAGAAACAAAAAAATCAAAATTAGGCCACCTTTTAAAGGGCTAGGAGGTAATTAGTATGGGTAAAACATTTGAAGGAAATTTAGTAGGTACGGATTTAAAGATTGGAATTGTAGTAGCGAGATTTAATGAATTTATTACGAGCAAATTATTAGGTGGAGCAGAGGATACATTAAGACGTCACGGCGTATCTGAAGATAATGTAACAATCGCTTGGGTACCAGGTGCTTTCGAAATTCCATTAGTCACAAAACAAATGGCTGCTTCAGGTAAGTATGATGCAGTAATTGCACTAGGAACTGTCATTCGTGGATCAACACCACATTTTGACTATGTATGTTCTGAAGTTACTAAAGGCGTAGCAAGTGTATCAATGGAATCGAACTTACCTGTCATCTTTGGCGTGTTAACAACAGAGACAATTGAACAAGCAATTGAACGTGCAGGTACAAAAGCAGGAAATAAAGGTGCAGACGCAGCAGTATCAGCAATTGAAATGGCTAATTTAATGCAAGTGTTAAGATAATCTAGAAAATAAGAAGAAGTGATCTGTTGATAACGATGCAGGTTGCTTCTTTTATTTTTATTATTTGTGCAATCTTTTAATGCAAAAAAGCATTGCTTTAACTTTAAAGCAACACTTTTAACATATGGACTATAATAATTCTTTAATAGCTTCTTCTATGTCTTCTGGTTCTGTCTTTGGTGCAAAGCGCTTAATAACTTTTCCTTCTTTATTAACAAGGAATTTCGTGAAGTTCCATTTTACTTGATCCGTCACCATACCTGGTGCTTCTTTTGTTAAATATCGAAATAGGGGATGGGCTGATTTACCGTTCACATCGATCTTGCTAAACATAGGAAAATTAACACCATAATTCATTTCGCAAAATTCCTGAATGTCGTCGTCTGATCCTGGTTCCTGATTCATAAATTGATTGCTTGGGAAGCCTAATATTTCTAGACCAGCTTTATTGTACTTATCATAAAGCTTTTGTAATCCTTCATACTGGGGTGTAAACCCACATTTACTTGCTGTGTTTACAATAAGTAAGACTTTCCCTTGAAAATCAGCCATGGATTTGTCTTTTCCTGTAATTGTCTGTACTTTGTAACTGTATACCGTCATCAATCTTCCTCGCCTCCCTTTACTTATCAATTACTTTAAAAGATAGCAATCGTTCCAGTTAAAGTCAAAATAAACGTCTTACAGTTTATGAATAAGAAAGAATTAATATGAGATAGTAAATTTGATCTAAAAAAACCGATTCAACAATAAAATAAATTGTTGAATCGGTTCTAATGAAGTTAAATTGTTTGTGTCACGCCATTTTCTTCTTCAATTCGTTGTAGTCTTGCTTCAATTTCTTCTTGTGTTAAATCATGTTCTGCTACGTACATGTTTCGTGGAGAGACACGGCACTCGTGTGTACAGCCACGCATATATTTATGCTCATTATCTTCCGAGCAAAGAATTTGTTTATTACAGACAGGATTGGCGCAATTCACATAACGCTCGCAAGGTTGTTCATCAAAATAATCTTTCCCTACGATGACATGTTCTTTGCGATTTATTGGTACACTGATGCGCTCATCAAATACATACATTTGGCCATCCCATAGTTCGCCTTGAACCTCAGGGTCTTTTCCATAAGTGGCAATTCCACCATGGAGTTGATTAACATCCTCAAAACCTTGTTCAACTAACCAACCTGAGAACTTCTCACAACGAATACCACCAGTACAATAAGTTAGTACTCGTTTGCCTTCAAGTTGTTCTTTGTTTTCCTCCACCCAATTAGGTAGTTCACGGAAATTGTGAATATCGGGACGAATCGCACCTCGGAAATGCCCAAGATCATATTCATAATCATTGCGCGCGTCAATAACTACAGTGTTCTCATCGCGCATCGCCTCATAAAATTCCTTTGGTGATAAATAATTTCCAGTGATTTTCCGGGGATTAATATCATCTTCCAAACGAAGTGTTACTAGTTCTGGCCGTGCACGTACATGCATTTTCTTAAACGCATGACCTTCAGCTTTATCAATTTTAAATTTCATATCAGCGAAACGAGGATCCTTATGCATTTCTTCGATATATTGATTTGTTGCATCAATTGGTCCAGAAACGGTACCATTCATGCCTTCTTCGGCTACTAAAATACGGCCTTTTAGTCCGAGTGAATTACAGAAATCTAAATGCTCTTTTGCATATGTTTCAGGGTCTTCAATGTGTACATAATTATAGTACAGTAATACATGATACTGTTCCTTTTTTTCCATTGTGTTTACCACCTATTCATTCGTATTTGCAAGATACGTGTGTAGAGGTGAATATTATATATTGTCTCTTGCAAGCACATATTATACAAAAAAAAGATATTTTTTTCAACTTTTTCGTTAGGTAAGTTGAAATTAAAATCCAATTCAATTAGTTGATTTTTTTATGTAACCGTAGTACATTTGTATTGTAAGAGCAATTGGGAATGGTATATTTCTTTGCGATATTGATACAATAAGTATTGTAAGGTAAATGTACTATATGCAATTACTTTTTACTTTTATTGTAAGGAGGTAGATTTATATGACAGGAACAGTTAAATGGTTCAATGCAGATAAAGGTTTCGGGTTCATCGAACAGGAAGACGGCGACGATGTATTTGTACATTTCTCAGCAATTGAAAGCGAAGGATTCAAAACACTTGAAGAAGGTCAATCTGTTGAATTTGAAGTTGTTGAAGGTAACCGTGGACCACAAGCGGCAAACGTTGTAGGTCTGTAATAGGACTAAGTTTTTGCAAGGATTAGGAAAGGGTGTATCTCGTGTTGGAGATGCACCCTTTTTCTTTAAAGGGGGCTTATTTAATGGATGCAAAAGATTATGAACAATTTATTATTGAGAACTACCAAGCACAAGAAAAAGGAATGATTCTATTGTTTGCCCAGTGGTGCATAAATCATGATTTAGTGCCAAGCATACTATACAAAGAAGCTTATCCAAATCAAATTGAAAATCAAGTGTTAGGAGAAGTAATGGAATCAACTGTTTCAAAAGAAGAGGCTGACGAAATAGACCATGGACTATTACTTGAAGTCATGCAATCATTCGGAAATGATGATCTCGCTATTGTTGTAGCGGCATATTGTGAGAAATTGAAGTTGTAGCATTGTGAATAGAAAAAACGGCTCCAAAAGGAACCGTTTCATTCATTATTTATTGAAATAATTTAATTAATGCTTGTGTACCACTATCTTCCTCGCCTTCTTCAGCAAGTTGTTCATATAAAGAAAGTGATAATTCTAATCCCGGTGTTATCATTTCCATGTCTTTAGCTGTTTCTAAGCAAATTTTCATATCTTTAATAAAATGTTTTACATAAAAACCAGGCGCATAATCACCCTCAATTATTCGCGGTGCCAGGTTTGATAATGTCCAGCTTCCTGCAGCGCCAGTTGTTATGCTTTTTAAAACACGGCTAGGATCTAATCCAGCTTTTTTTGCATAGGTAATTGCTTCGCATACACCGACCATGTTGGACGCAATTGTAATCTGATTGCACATTTTTGTATGCTGTCCAGCACCTGCTGGGCCTTGATGAATAATGTTTTCTCCCATCACTTCTAAAATAGGTAGAACAGTATTGAATCCGTTACTATCGCCACCAACCATAATTGCTAGCGAACCATTTTTTGCACCAATATCGCCTCCAGAAACAGGAGCATCTAAGGCGGTAATACCACGTTGAGAAGCTAGAACAGCAATCTTTTCGGCAAGTTTGGGACTAGAGGTGGTCATGTCAATTAAGTAACTTCCAGTCTTTGCATTTTTAATGATTCCATTCTCACCGAAATATATCTCTTCCACATCACTTGGATACCCAACGATGGTGATTATAACATCAACTTCAGTAGCTAATGTAGCAACACTTTCTTTCCAAATAGCGCCTCGTTTAAGTAAGGAGGAAGCTTTATCTTTCGTCCGTGTATAAATATAGACGTCATACCCAGCCTCAATCAAATTAATAGCCATACTTTTCCCCATCACACCAGTACCAACAAAGCCGATTTTTCTCATAGCTATTACGCATCCCCTTTTAATTTGTTATGATTATTTTATCATAATAAATTAAAATCGTTTATTGAAAGGAAAATTTAAATGGAATGGAATTTAAAAACGTTTGAAAACTTAAGTGCCACAGAGGTGTATAAAATTTTGCAAGCAAGAGTTGATGTTTTTGTTGTTGAACAAAACTGTCCTTATCGAGAAATAGATGGAATTGATCAGAGTTCAATGCACTTATTCTTGAAAAATGATGGTGAGGTTATTGCTTATGCAAGATTAATTCCTAAAGATACATTATATAAGGAACCATCAATTGGACGTGTTCTTGTAAAGAAAGACTTTCGAGGGAAAGGCTATGCAAATGAAGTTCTTAAGCAAGCAATAGCATTTATCACTGATGAATGGAAGGATACAAAAATTAAATTACATGGTCAAGTGTATTTACGTGAGTTTTATCGATCATTTGGTTTCCGAGAAGTTACGGAAGAATACTTAGAAGACGGTATTCCGCACGTTGATATGGTATTAGCTATTAACTAGCGATAACATTTCCATAAATTAATCCGGTACAGGTTTTGAGTTACGGTTATACTAAGTTTGCCTCAAAAAAATCTTTTATAGGAGGCGTTATAATGGTAACAGATAAACAAGTCGTGGCATGTAAAGAGCAGTTGTTAACGCAAAAAAAAGAAATTCTCGAACATTTGGAAGACCATTTTGGTCTTGATTTAGCACAGGTTCATGAATCTGTGGGAGAATTATCGAATTATGATAACCATCCAGGAGATACTGCAACCGAACTATTTGAACGGGAAAAGGATATTGCGCTAAATGAGCATATTGAACGTGGATTAAAGGATATTGAAAAAGCATTGAGTGCAATAGATCAAGGTACGTACGGTATATGTGAGGTATGTCAAAAAGATATCAGTTTCGATAGACTTGAAGCAATACCCACAACCTTACGCTGTCTTGATCATGCAGAACATTTTGTAGCGTCTAATCGTCCTGTTGAGGAAGAAGTCTTAGATCCGGATTTAACACGAACGGGTGAAGATGAGTCAACCATATTTGATGCCGAAGATTCATGGCAACAGGTAAGTAAGTATGGTTCATCCGAAACACCTTCTGATTTTTATAATACAGATAAAACATATCAAGATATGTTTTTTGACTCTGATGAATTAGTCAGTAGTGTGGAGGAAATAGAAGGTTTTTTATTAAGTGATATCAATGGTAACTATATCGGGGTTAATGAAAAGCATGAGGCATATGAAGACTATTTAGAAGAAAATGATGTAGACTCAATCATGTATGATTAAATGAAATCGTAAAAGCCGTAAGCTGCGAGAGATGCACTTGCGGTTTTTACGATTACCTGAAACCTCATCCTCTTATTATTCGTATACATATTTAAGTAAAGAGAACAAGAGGAGGTATAGGAATGAGCGATCATAAAGGTTGTATAAAATGTGGCAGTACAGATGCGGATAAAAAGGAAGTTGCGATGACAGGAACAGGTCTTTCTAAAATGTTTGATGTACAAAGTAATCAATTTATCGTTGTTTATTGCAAAAACTGTGGTTATTCAGAGTTTTATAATAAGCAAAGCTCGACTGGTAGTAATATATTTGATTTCTTTTTTGGATAAATAAAAAGGCAGTACCAATTGGTACTGCCTTTTTCAAAACATGTATTCATCTATTTGAAATTCTAAAGGAAAGGGGGAGGTCCTTTTAGAATGTGTTCATTCAGTTTCTTTCAAATTACTCTGTAAGATTTTCTTGTTGCTCAGTTAAAGTAAGGTTTGTTTCTTGTTTTTCTCCATTTCGGTAAAACGTAATTGGAATTTCGTCACCAATAGCTGTTTCGGAATAAAGATACTCTTTTAAATCCATCATTGATGTGATCGCTGTGCCATTAATCTCGGTAATGACATCGTAACGTTCAAGGCCTGCTATATCTGCAGCTGAATCAGTTTGCACTTCTGCTATTACGACACCTTCTGTAACGTCAGTTCCAAGTTGTAGAGTTTGTTGTATTTGTCTTTCTGGAACAGTTGATAACGCAATGGCATTAATACCAATAAACGGACGAGAAACGCTACCTTCTGTTTCTAATTGTTCGATAACTGGTTTTGCATCATCAATTGGAATCGCAAATCCAATACCTTCTACTTCTTCCAATGCAATTTTCATGGAATTAATTCCAACAACTTCTCCTGCACTATTTACTAGAGCGCCACCACTGTTACCAGGGTTAATAGCGGCATCCGTTTGAATTACTTCGGTGGTCCAGTCTGCGACACCATCTGAGTTAAGATCCACCTCTACGGATCTTTCTAAACCACTAATAATACCTTTTGTGACGGATCCAGCAAAGTCTGTTCCTAGAGGATTACCAATTGCAATTGCAGTTTCTCCTACAATTAGATCTGAAGAAGAACCCAATGTTGCAACTGTATCTATTTCGCTACCATCTATCGTTAAAACAGCTAAGTCTGTTAATTCATCAGAACCTAATAATGTTGCTGTTAATACGTCACCATTTGCTAATGTTACTTCTAATTCTGTAGCGCCATCTACGACATGATGATTTGTAACAATATATGCTAATCCATCTTCGTTCTTATAAATAACACCTGAACCAGTTCCAGTTGTATCTGATTCTGATGACTCTGCCCACAGTTCAGCTTCAGTTGTTTGAATATTCGATACGCCAACAACTGCTTCTGATACGTTACTTAAACCGTCTGCGGATACAGTGTCACCATCAGTTGAAGTTTGAATTACTGTAGTCGTTTCAACTGAATCCGTTGTTGATGCGGTATCCATTGTTTGATCGGAGTCGATTGGAATAATGCCAGTAAACAATAGGATAAATCCGAGTATTGCTACTGTAACACCACCAGCTAAGCTACTTAAAAACATTGCGAATCTATTTTGTTTTGTTGGTTCAGGATTAGGGTTGCTCGTAGAACTAACTAGCAAATCATTCTCATTTTCTTCGCTTGTTGCTGCTTGTTCTTCCTCTGCACTATTTTCAATTGGTTCTACATAGTATTTATCAGTATCTGTTTCGTGCATATAATCTGTATCATTAGTATTGCGATCATCTTGGTTTGTCATTACTATCACGCCTTCCGTTTATTTTTTTATGTGTTGTTGATTACATTTTTAATTCTACCGAGCAGGTTTGGCAAGTTTTCGGTATAATTGTAGAAAAAGTGTGTAATTAAAAGTACTATGCATGTTGATAAAGATTGTGCGAAAATAATAGAAAGCAAAAGGAGGCATAAGAATATGAAGCACCATATTTTTATTGTAGAAGATGATCCAAACATCCGTGATATTGTGTCTGCTTATTTAAAGAAGGATGGTTATGAAATATCTATGGTTGATAATGCAGAACAAGCGTGGGAGCTCACGAGAGGTAATGAGCCTGATATGTGGATATTAGATATTATGTTACCGGGAATGGATGGCTATGAGCTATGTAAAAAAATAAGACAGGAAAGTGAAGTACCTATCATTATTATCTCTGCCAAGGATGAGGAAGTAGATAAAATACTTGGATTGGAATTAGGAAGTGATGACTATCTCACAAAGCCATTTAGTCCAAGAGAACTAGTCGCTCGAGTAAAAAGGCTATTTAAACGTGTTGATTTTGCGTATGTTGAAAATGAGACGCTATCAAGTGACGTCTACGAAGTAGGAAGTTTAAGATTAAATGTTGAAGATCGTCGCGTGTATTGGAAAGGGAAAGAAGCAGATGTTACGGCTAAAGAATTTGATATGTTACATATTCTAATTCGAAATAAAAATCGTGCGTTTGCAAGAGAAGAGTTGTTATCACTTATCTGGGGTGAAGATTACTTTGGTAGCGATCGTGCTGTAGATGATCTAATTAAGAGGTTACGAAAAAAGATAGATGGATTACCAGTGGAAACGGTTTGGGGATTTGGTTATCGATTCAGTCATGAACATGAGGAATTAGAATGAGGTTACAAACACAAATAACTATTGCTTTTACAACATTATTAGTCATTATTATGTCTGTCGTGGCAATTATGATCTATTCCCTTATATTAGATGTGTTAATTCAAAATGAACAAGACCAACTAGAAGAAAAGGGAGAAATCCTCATTGAATTTTTATTGACTGATGCTAATCCGGAAAGTCTATCACAGTGGCTTGGGGAAGAAAAATTGCAATTATTTATCTATGATCGTGATCAAGAACAGACGTTACTCCGAACATTACCACAAGATTTGATTGATGATTGGCTTGAGACATATGACCTGAATGATAAAGAACAATCATTATGGATAGACGGAGATGACCGCTATGTTGTTTCTGTTTTGCCTATTTTTCCTGATTTACTAGATAGAAAGCTTGTATTAATTACACCGTTAAATGATTTACAAGAAGTACAAAATAACTTCTTTAGCCGTCTGATTATTGTATTTTTAATTGGAATTATGATAATTGTATTATTTAGTCACTTTTTAACAAAGCGCTTAGTTACACCTTTAACGAAATTAAAACACCAATTGAAAAAAATTGAGAACAGACAATTTGATGATGTAGAACGAGTAATAGCAACAGGTGAAATAAAGGAAGTAGAACAAAGTGTCAATGATATGGCAGTTGAACTTCAACGTTATATTAATTCTCAACGACAGTTCTTTCAAAACGCTAGTCATGAATTAAAAACACCATTAATGACAATTCAGGGGTATGCAGAAGGAATTAGAGATGGTATCTTCGTAGGTGAGGAATCAGATAGAGGTTTAGGTGTAATGGTGGATGAGGTAGCTCGATTGAAAAAAATTATTAATGAGATGATTCTATTAGCTAAATTAGATAGTGAAGAAAATATATACAAAGATGAATTCATAAAAATTGATGAATTGATTACATTAACAGTAGAGCGTGCTCTGCCAATGGCAAGCGAAAAGAATGTGAAGTTAAAACATGAAGTGGATGCAAATGTTACTCTTTATGCTGATCATGAGAAGTTACTGCGTGCAATGATGAATATAGTGACTAATGGTATTAGGCATGCAAACAAACAAGTAGTCATTAATGTGAACAAGACAGCTGAACATGTGGAGCTTACAGTAGAAGATGATGGAGAAGGTATCTCAGAGGATTTAATGCCTAAATTATTTCAACGGTTTATTAAAGGAGAAGGCGGTGAAACTGGCCTAGGTCTAGCTATTTCTCGCGCAATCGTTGAACGATCTAATGGAACAATAGCTGTCTCTAAATCAAGTTTAGGTGGCGCACTTTTCACAATTAGGTTCAAATTATAAAAAAATTGTACTTTTGTAGAGGTTTTATGCTACAATTAATTGGTTGTAGTCGAAAATGAACGTTTTTTAAAGAGGAGATGTAAGGGATGCAATTAAGAGAAGATATTCGGAACATTGCAATTATTGCCCATGTTGACCATGGTAAAACAACATTAGTTGACCAGTTGTTGCGTTACTCAGGCACATTCCGTGCAAATGAGCACGTTGATGAGCGTGCAATGGATTCAAATGATATAGAAAAAGAACGTGGTATAACAATCTTGGCAAAAAATACTGCGATTAACTACAAAGATACACACATAAATATCCTTGATACACCTGGACACGCCGATTTCGGTGGAGAAGTAGAGCGTATTATGCGTATGGTAGATGGTGTATTACTTGTAGTTGATGCGTATGAAGGCTGTATGCCACAAACACGTTTTGTGTTGAAAAAGGCTTTAGAACAAAAACTAACACCAGTTGTTGTATTGAATAAAATAGACCGTCCTAGTGCAAGACCAACTGAAGTAATTGATGAAGTATTAGATCTATTTATTGAATTAGGTGCTGATGATGAGCAATTAGATTTCCCAGTTGTTTATGCTTCTGCATTAAATGGTACTTCTGGTAATGAACCAGAAGAACAGGAAGAATCGATGGAAGCTGTATTTACTACTATTCTTGAAAACATTCCTGCACCGCCTGATAACTCAGAAGAGCCATTACAATTCCAAATAACATTACTTGATTATAATGATTATTTGGGTCGTGTTGGAATTGGACGTATTTTCCGAGGTTCAATCAAAGTAGGCCAACAAGTTTCCTTGATGAAAAAAGATGGTACAGTCAAAAACTTCCGTATCAGCAAACTATTTGGCTTTATCGGGCTGAAGAGAATTGAGATTGAAGAAGCTAAAGCTGGCGATATCATTGCACTATCCGGTTTGGAAGACATTAACGTAGGTGAAACAGTTTGTCCAACCGATCATCAAGAGGCATTACCAATATTGCGTATTGATGAGCCAACTTTACAGATGACGTTTGTTGTAAACAACAGTCCGTTTGCTGGTAAAGAAGGAAAGTATATTACGTCTAGAAGAATTGAAGAACGATTGATGAAGCAATTAGAAACAGATGTAAGTTTACGTGTTGATCCAACAAACTCACCGGATGCTTGGATTGTTTCTGGTCGTGGAGAACTTCACTTGTCTATTCTAATTGAGAATATGCGTCGTGAAGGTTTTGAACTTCAGTTATCAAAACCACAAGTTATCATTAAAGAAATTGATGGCGTACGTTGTGAACCAGTAGAGCGTGTACAAGTTGATGTACCAGAAGATCATACAGGAGCAATTATGGAATCTTTAGGTTCTCGTAAAGGTGAAATGATCGACATGGTTAACCATGGTAACGGACAAGTTAGAATGGAATTCAAAGTTCCTTCTCGCGGTCTAATTGGTTATTCTACTGAATTTATGACGCAAACTAGAGGGTTTGGTATTATTAATCACACGTTTGATACGTATGAGCCAGTTGTTCCAGGCCAAGTTGGTGGACGAACACGTGGTGTTCTAGTTTCATTAGAAAACGGAAAATCTTCCACATATGGTATTATGGGTCTTGAGGATCGTGGTACGATATTTGTAGAACCGGGTACTGAAGTATACGGTGGTATGATTGTTGGAGAACACAACCGTGAAAATGACTTAACAGTTAACATTACTAAAGAAAAACATCTTACTAACGTTCGTTCCGCTAATAAAGACCAAACGTCTACTATTAGAAAAACAAGAACATTAACGTTGGAAGAAGCGATAGAATATTTAAATGATGATGAGTATTGCGAAGTTACACCAGAATCGATTCGTTTACGTAAGAAGATTCTAAATAAAAACGAACGTGAAAAATCATCAAAACGAAAAAGTGAATAGTATCAATTAATTGTACCGATGAAGATTTATTCTTCATCGGTATTTTTTGTTTTACGCACTGTGTTTTTTGGAACGACTATTAGGGAATAAATAATAGAGTAAAGGAGATGTGAACCTATGCGTTTCTGGAGACGATTTAAATTTATATTTCAATTTCGACAATCGATTCCGTTTTTAAAGGAATATTTCTTATCAAGACAAGTAAAGCTAAGATCAAAAATGATAGCGATAGGACTTATCTTAGTGTATGTTGTTTTTCCTTTTGATCTATTACCTGATTTTTTTCTTATAATTGGTTTGTTTGATGATATTATGATTGCAAGTCTGATACTACAGCAAATTGTTAAAAGGGCTCCGACAAGTATAAAGGAAGAATATCATTTATTGTGATGGTAATGTGATAAGATTAGCGCCAATCTGGATAAAAACATTGACAGGTAATGCACTTAGCGCATAGACTATTGGCGTAGGGATATTTTTTTGCCCTAGCGCAAGATTAGAAAATATTACAACATAAAAAAGGAGAGAATGAGTGTGACAGCATGGTTATTAGAACTGAATCCCATTGTATTAGCACTGCTTGCTACGCTTTTCACGTGGGGATGTACAGCATTTGGCGCAGCTTTTGTATTCTCAACAAAGAAAGCAAATCCAAAAGTATTTGATAGTATGTTGGCATTTGCGGGCGGCGTAATGATTGCAGCTAGTTTTTGGTCACTTTTAGCACCAGCAATTGAAATGGCTGAAGAACAAGGAGTACCACCATATATTCCAGCTGTTATTGGCTTCTTATTAGGCGGTATTTTCTTAATGATGGTTGATAAAGTTTTACCAATGATAAATGAGGATTTATACTTTAAAGAAATAAAAGATAGAAAGGCAAAACACAGAACTGCAATGTTAGTTTTTTCAATAACATTGCATAATATTCCGGAAGGTTTAGCGGTAGGTGTAGCATTTGGTGCACTTGCATCAAATTTTTCAACTACTTCATTATCAGGTGCAATAGCGCTTGCGATAGGGATAGGTATTCAAAATATCCCAGAAGGAACAGCGGTTTCGATTCCATTACGTCGAGAAGGTATGTCAGCAAGAAAAAGTTTTTTCTATGGTCAATTTTCAGGGATGGTTGAACCGATTGCAGCTGTAATTGGTGCTGTCGCAGTTATTTTTATACAACCACTACTACCTTATGCGCTTAGTTTTGCTGCTGGTGCAATGATTTTTGTAGTTGCGAAGGAAGTAATCCCAGGTTCGCAGGAAAGAGGTCATATTCAGCTTGCGACGATGAGTTTGATGATCGGATTTGCAGTGATGATGATTTTAGATGTCGCGCTCGGATAGGGGAATGTATAAGGTGAACGTTGATACTTGAACAAATATAAGTAGCTGTCTTCACACTTAGATCGCTTTATTCCTTATAAATAGATAAAAAAAGGCTAGGTAGAGGGGGATTTCTACCTAGCCTTTGACTTACTTTCTTTTAAGTATTACTGTGAATCTGATTTAATTTTTCTTTGCGGAATCCGCCAGCAATATCAGCTTGCTTAAAGTCACTATTGTAATGAACCTCTTGTGCTGAAGATAATTCTACTCCGACCTTTTTAGTCGGTTGATATTGTTGCTTACGTGCCATATTGTATACATCCTTTCAAAATAGATTGGTTGTTTGATGTCTACAATTATATTTTACCCGGTTAATAACATGATTAAACATAGAAAATATATTTTATCCAATAATATTATAACCTGCATCGACATGAAGCACTTCCCCGGTTACACCACTAGAAATAGGGCTTAGTAACATCATTGTCATATTTCCAACCTCTTCTTGCGTAACGTTGCGCTTAAGTGGTGCCTTCTCTTTAGAATCCCTAAGCATCTTTTGAAATGTAGGTATTCCTTTCGCGGCAAGCGTACGAATTGGACCAGCTGAAACTGTATTAATTCGGATATTAGACTCACCTAAATCTAAAGCAAGGTGTTTACAGGTAGACTCTAAAGCAGCTTTAGCAACGCCCATAACCTTATAACCATCAAGTACTCTTTCTGCTCCTAAAGCACTCATTGTAACAATTGAGGAACCATCAGTTAGGAAGCGTCTTGCTTCTCTTGCAACTGCGATGAGGGAGTAGGCGCTTGTGTCTTGCGCAAAGGCATATCCACTTCTAGAAGTATTGATAAAGTCCCCGTGCAAGTCCTCGCCGTGAGCGAAGGCAATAGCGTGAACAATTCCGTCAATCTGTCCAGCTTTCTCGCCAATCTGGTTAAAGGCTTCTTCAATACTGTCATCATTGCTCACATCACATGCCACAACTAATTCTGCATCCATATTATACTTTTCTAATAGACTCGTTAATTTTTTAAGAGAACGTTCTTTTCGATACGTATAAATTAATTTAGCGCCTGCATGATGTAGCGTTTTTGCTACCCCCCATGCCAAGCTCCGTTCATTTGCAACGCCCATAATTACAATGTTTTTTCCTTTAAGTTGTAAGATGTCTTCCATAATGTCCTCCAATATGTTTTTAAAATTGATCTAGTAGCCGCTTAAATTGTTTGAATAATGTTGGTGTATCTTTCTCAACTATGCCATTAATAAGACTTTCATACACGGCCTGATAATACCACTTTTGGTCTTCTCTTCCTCGTTGAAATGAATCCCACATCACAGTTCCTAACAAACGCTCACTTTCTAGAATGGAATGTAAGTTATCAATCTTGTCAGCACATACAACTAACTTGGCAGCTAATGGTGCATGTTTAATCCCATCTATAGTATGTTGCTTGCGTTGTTCCCAAGGGATTGTTTTTTCAGGCTCTGTAGCATATGCAACCAGCTTTTCTATCTGTTCGCCAAAAAGATCCTTGATCTCAATTAAAGTGCTATCTGTGTCCTCAACAACGTCATGTAATAGACCAGCAATTACTACATCATTTTCATACCCAGCTGCTTTTAATGACATCGCAACACGATATGGATGTGCAATATATGGTGTTCGGTCAACTTTTCTTTTTTGTCCATCATGCTTTACTGTTGCGTATGTAATTGCCTGCATTAATCTATCGTTTAACATACGATCACCTCATGATTTCATTATACTTGTAATTTCCTTAGAAAACAAAACGAGTAAAAAGATAAAAAACAGGGAAGTAGTAGAGTAAAGAAACGAAGAATTATGTCGATAAAGTATAAGTTAGTATTGAAAAAGGGATGAGATGTTGTGAAATTAAATAAAATGTTAATTATGTTATTCGCTATACTATTATTATTACTTGTAGGTTGTTTGAATAATGAAGATGAATTTTCTGTAAAGAATCATAATAAGCATCAACTCGAAACAAGTACTGAGAAAGAACAACTAAATTTAGTGCCAAAAACAACATCGATTCAGTTGGCTGCGATTGGTGATATGTTGATCCATGAGCGAGTTTATAACGATGCCCAAACAGAATCGGGTTATAATTTTATGCCAATGCTTCAAAAAGTAGTTCCATATCTATCTGAGCCAACCATTACAATGGCAAATCAAGAAACGATGATTGGTGGAGAAGGTATTGGTTTATCTACTTATCCTCAATTTAATAGTCCATATCAGGTAGGAGATGGTTTAAAAGAAGCTGGAGTTGATATAGTTTCTTTAGCCAACAATCATACACTTGATCGTGGAGAAGAAGCAATTCAAAATGCTTTAAATTATTGGGATGAAATTGATATGAATTATACGGGTGCTTATAAAAACGAAGCAGATAGCCAAGAGATTCGAATTTTGGAAGAAGAGGATATAGCTATTTCCTTTTTAAGTTATACATATGGTACAAATGGCTTGCCAGTACCTGAAGGGAAAGATTATCTAGTTAATTTAATTGATCAAGAAGCGATGTCTTCTGATGTGAAAGATGCGGAAGAAGTATCAGATGTCATTGTTATGAATTTACATTTTGGTACAGAGTACGAGCGAATGCCAAATGATGAACAAAAAGAATTAGTGCAATATGTTGCTGATTTAGGGGTCGATATCATTATTGGTCACCATCCCCATGTTTTACAACCAATGGAGTGGGTTGAAGGAAAGAGTGGAAACAAAACATTCGTCGCATATTCCCTGGGAAATTTTTTGTCAGGTCAAGATGAATTTTACCGAAGAATAGGCGGTATGGTAGAACTTACAGTTGAAAAAACTGTAGAAAAAGGGGAAGAAAAGATAGAAATAAGTGCGCCAAAATTCTTGCCAACGTTAGTTGATTATAATGACCATGGTCCGAAAAATTATCAAGTCTTGCCAATGTATAAAGTAACAAATTCACAATTAGTAGATGTTGCTACACAGTATCAAGAAATTAAAGCGCATATGTCACAATGGATGCCAGAACTTGAGTTTATTGAATCCAATTAACTCCTTCTAATAGAAAAGGGGTTCTATTTTTATTAATAAAAGATATATATCCATCCTCCCCATCTTTTGCTATAATACAAAAAGTATCATGATCTTTTTTAAAAAAAGGAGAAACTAAACATGGAGTGGAGAAATATTTATCGTGGTATGTTGATGGGCGCAAGTGATGTCGTTCCTGGTGTTAGTGGCGGGACCATTGCAGTCGTGCTTGGTATATACGATCAATTAATTGAAGCAATAAACGGTTTTTTTAGCAAGGACTGGAGAAAACATCTTGGTTTTTTGATTCCACTTGGGATAGGAATAGTAACAGCTATATTTTTATTGGCAGGTACGATAGAATTTTTATTTGAACACCATTCAGGTCCAACCCAATTTGCATTTTTAGGGCTTATAATTGGTGTTATTCCCTATCTATTACGTAAATCAGAAGCAAGATATACATTTAAAGCACATCATTTTTTCTTATTGATAATCGGTGTAGGGGTTGTTGCATCTATGTTGTTCTTTCGTTCAGATGAAGTAGCACCAATAACAGATATTACCTTGTCAACATATGTTTTTTTATTTATGGCAGGTTTTATTGCAAGTGCAGCCATGATCTTGCCTGGTATTAGTGGTTCTTTTTTATTACTAGTTATTGGCGCATATAGTACGATAATTAACGCAGTAAGCGAGATTAAACTGGATATCGTAGCAGTTGTTGGATTAGGTATTATCATGGGTATTCTTGTGATGAGTAAAGTGATTCATTACTTTTTGGAAAATTATACAACAGCTACCTTTGCTGTCATTATTGGTCTGGTGATTGGTTCAATATTTGTCATTTTTCCAGGATGGCCAACAACTTTCCAGGGAACAATTATAAGTATTATGACTTTTGCATTAGGATTGTTTGTTGCATTTTTATTAGGTCGAGTCGAATATAATGATGTCCAAGCCTAATTCGTTGTGATTACCATCTTATACATGATAAATTAATGAGATAAGAAGGGGGCTAATAACATGAAAGCTATAGAAACAAAAGAAGAATTTTATCAAGTAATTCAATCAGATAAACCTGTTATTATTAAATTCTTTGCAGATTGGTGTCCAGACTGTAAACGAATGAACATGTTTATTGGAGATATCCTGGAAGAGTACAAGCAATATGACTGGTATGAAGTGAATAGTGATGAAATTGCAGGACTTGCAGAAGAGTATGAAGTAATGGGAATTCCAAGCTTACTAATTTTCCAAAATGGCAAAAAACTTGCACATCAACATAGTGCTCATACGAAGTCGCCTGAACAGGTAACAGACTTTCTAGAAAAAGAATTAGCTTAATTAAGAAGAACGAACCTAATAAATTGGTTCGTTCTTTTTTTTGTGCCTTCTAAAAGAATGAAAATAACATAGATAAAGATTAAATATAAAAAACAAACAAAAATATAGTACAATATTTGAATAGATAAAAAATGGGGGGATATAGATGATTCAACTGGCTACAGAAAAGGATCTGGAGGGAATTATGCTAGTAGTGAAAAGTGTTGTTAAAATGATGAATGAACAAGGAAGCTTTCAATGGAACGACACCTATCCACTTGTTACAGATTATCAAAAAGATTTAAGACGAGAAGAGTTATACATCTACAAGGAATCTGAGTTAATTTTAGGTGTTTGCACAATAAGTAAAAGAGGGCATGAGGAATATGATGAAATTGCTTGGAGTCAACATGATCATGCATTAACAGTAAAGCGATTAGCTGTTGATCCGAATGCAAGAGGGAAAGGCTTAGCGGATAATTTTTTTCAATTTGCTGAGAAAGTAGCAAAGAAGCATAATGCAAACCATTTAACAACCGATACTTATGCGGAAAATCAATACGCACAAAAACTTTTTAAACGAAATGGTTTCCGTTTTGTACAAGCAAGAAGAGAAGAAAAGGAAGCAGCTGAACTCTATTATTTTGAAAAAGCGTTAAAGTAGTTGGGAACGTTTTTACAACATAAAACGTTAAGAATAGAGAAGGAGGCGCTGATATTGTCGACATTAACAGTTCAAGGTGTTTCTGTGTCTATTCAACAACAAAAAATTCTTGAAAGTATTTCATTTCAATTAGAACCAGGATCGATTACGGCATTAGTAGGTCATAATGGCGCTGGTAAATCAACAATAATGAAAACAATTTTAGGTTTACAAGAGAAAAAAGAAGGCGTTATTAAATTAAAAGATACGTTTCAAAAAGAGGACTTTGTTCGGTTTAAACAGCAATTAGCTTACATACCGGAAGAACCTTTCTTGTTATCTGAGCTAACCGTGATGCAGCATTTTCAATTGTATGGTGAAAGTTATCAAATGGATAAAGGTAAGCTTTATCAAAAAATAGCGCATTATCTAAATGAGTTGGAAATTGCTGATAAACAAAATGAATACCCAGAGTCGTTGTCAAAAGGGATGCGACAGAAAGTTCAAACAATATGTGCTATGTTACCGGATGTCCCCCTTCTGTTGATTGATGAACCATTTATGGGATTGGATATATATGCTTCAGACTTTTTGCAACAGGTCATGAAAGAGAAAGTTCAAAATGGGACTGCAATTTTGTTGACGTCACATCAACTAGAGCGAATGAAGGATCTAGCTGATCAGTATATTATGCTACAACAAGGTAAGGTAGTTGGCAGTGGTTATATGCAGGATTTCGAAATTCTAAAGAGGAGATTTGAATAATGATAATACCTCCATCTGCTTATCAGGCCTATCGACATGTTCAAAAAAACCGTTCGAATAAAAAGAGAAAGCTATATAAGTTGGCTTTTGGAGTTGCTTTTGACAAAACAATATTAGTTTACGGAATCATTTTTGCATTGTTTGTGGTAATGATTATTTATGACACACTTCAGCAATTTGAAAGCTATTTTATTACCATAGAAGAAGTTGTTTCATCTAACTATACAATGGTTGTTATTCTTTCTATATTAAGGCCAATTTCTATGAGTTCTACTAGATCTGGTATCTTGTTTTCTAGTTCCGAATTCATGTTAAGTATGCTACCTTATCGTAAAGAACGACTCTGGTTATTCTGTGCTCTTAATAAAAATATTAATTTTAGTTTGGCAATGATAGGAACTGGTGGATTGTTAGCATTTCTAACTCCCTTTTCAGTGCAGTTTTTGTCTGTTATGGTGGGTATCATTATAATTATCCAATGGTTGATGACCATACCGCAATGGGTTGTATATCAATTACCTTGGTATATAAAATGGTTGGCTATTCCGGTAAGTGGATTCATTGGAAGTACGGTAGTTTTACTAGCATTTTTCATTTCTACACAAATCTATATAATCAGTTGTATAGGTCTAATACTTGTGCTTGTTAATCGTTTGTTATGGAAGCGAGCTTTTAAACATGTTAATTGGCAAGATATTATTCAAACAAATGATTTGATTATATGGAATATGTTTTTTATTTCGAAAATGTCAATGATTAAGATAGAGCCACCTAAACGCCGTGGTATGTTTCATCATTTAGTTCGAAATAAACGTTTAAAAGACCCATTTCCAATTTATAATTCAAATAAGGTGTATCATCGCATATGCTTTTTGTATTTCACAGAGCACAAGGAACAAGTAATAAAAGGATTAGGATCAACGTTGATTACGCTTATTGCGTTAAGCTTTCATAATGATTGGGTATTTGGGGTTGGAATAGCAGTTAGTAGCTTTTTATATGCTCAAGTAGCGGTTAATTTCTTTACATCCATTTTTCAAGATAAGTTGTTGTATAGTTTACCTTGGCAAATGGATAAATGGGAAAGTGTGTTTTTAAAATGGGTCTACTGTCCAGGTTTATTGTTACTAATAGTTGCAGGAACCTTATTGGTTTTGTTTGCGGACACAGGCTTTTGGATACCAATTCAGTTAGGATTTTACGCGCTGGCAGCTCGTGAATTGATTTATTTTTTGTTACAAGAGAAAATTAATCAAGTTTCTAAAGGCTTTGATCGAATATCTATTACTATTTTACTTTGGATTGTGCTATTATTTTTCTGTACAGTACAAAGCGTTTCAAATCCTACAATTAGTTTAATGGTAATGGTATTAATTATTTTAAGGTCGAAAACTCTTTTCAAGTTCAGAATGAAGAAAGAATTAAGTTCATAAGTAAAAAGTTTAATTAATGTAATTATGAAAGAGGGGGACCCACAGATGGATGAAAAGAAAGAATT
This sequence comes from Paraliobacillus zengyii, assembly GCF_003268595.1. Classification (NCBI taxonomy): domain Bacteria; kingdom Bacillati; phylum Bacillota; class Bacilli; order Caryophanales; family Bacillaceae; genus Paraliobacillus; species Paraliobacillus zengyii. Next base: position 431,740 of record NZ_CP029797.1, read on the forward strand.
ATATAACAAGAAAAAAGAAGATCCCTCCTTAAAGTTATTTGTTGTATTATCAAAGGCTTATCGTTCGGTTTCAGATCAAGTAGCAAATGATATAAGAAAAAATGGTTTGAACACAACGGATTTTGGTGTACTAGAACTTTTATATCATCAAGGAGAGCAACCTCTACAAAAAATAGGTGATAAAATTTTACTTGCAAGTGGAAGCATCACTTATGTAGTAGATAAATTAGAGAAAAAAGAATTCATTCAACGCGTCCCATCAGCAAGTGATCGCCGAATTACGTATGCGGCAATTACTAAGAAAGGGGAAGACTTATTAAATGAAATTTTTCCTGCTCATTGGAAACAAATTGAATCGATCACAAGTGGATTAACAGAGGAAGAAAAGGCTCAAGCAATTCAATTGCTAAAAAAACTAGGAATGTATGCAGATCAAATCAAATAATCTAATACGTACTTTGAATTACATGGGCGTGAATAATTAAATGTTAGACGAAAAGCACTTATCTACTAAGATAGTGCTTTTTATTTAGATTGTTTTAAAAAGGGAATAATGAAATCGATAAGTAAGCAACAAAATTAACAAGAAAATCAAGGGAACTTTTTGTTAAATAATTCTCTATATAATATAATTAGAAGAGAGTTTATTAGAGTTTAGGGGGAACTTATCATGCCACATATTGAAACGAAGAGATTACTGATTATTACATTAACACCGGAGATTATGGAAGCGGCATTATTAGGTAGGGACAAATTAGAAAAAGCAATTTCATATGATGTATCTTCTGAGTGGCCAATGGATGTTTACAAACAGTTTTTTCCTTATAAAATACAACAATTCAAAGAATCACCTGCTGTGAATGATTGGGAAGGTATGGTGATCCTTAAAGATAAACAACTTATAATTGGTGACATCGGCTTTAAAGGTGGTCCAAATGAAAAGGGTATTATCGACTTGGGTTACAGTGTAATTCCTAGTCAACGAAGAAAAGGATATGCAACCGAGATGGCTAATGCAATGGTCAATTGGGGAGTTGTACAATCAGGAGTAGAGCAAGTAGTAGCAACATCAGATCCAGATAATATTGCCTCTAAAAGAGTTCTTGAAAAATCAGGTTTTCATAAAGTGAAACAAACAAATGATACAATCTATTGGTTATATTCATAAAGACTTAACTAATTATTATAGAAAAAATATTAAAATAAAGTTTAATCATCAGATTAAAGGGTAACTATTACAGTAACCTTAAAAAAGTAGTAAAAAAGTCCCTTTATCATATTACAGAGAAGTTTCAATTCTTAGGTATCTGGAATCATATATTGTCATAGAAGTTAACATCATGAATTGCACAAAATAAGGAGGAGCAAAAATGGGTGAGAAAAATATTCGGGTATATGTAAGTAATGATTGTAAAGAATCTAATGAAATGATTCATTTATTAGAAGAACTAGATGTGCCTTTTGAGCAAAAGAATGTTACAGAGAACAAGTCTTACATGAAAGAGTTGCAAGAACAGAAAATATACGCTACACCAGTTGCAATTATTAATAACAATAAGATCTTAGGATTTCAGAAGAACAAATTAATGGATGTATTACGCCGTTATGCATAATAGAACGAATTAATGGTATGGGCATATGATAGTAATGAAATAACTTTTAAGAAAGGGTTTGTTCACATGCCTATAAGAAAACCATCTCCGTTTTTATATCGACAAAATGCTGGTAAGTATTATAATCAACCATTCCAATTCTATCAAACGATACAGCAGCAAGCAAACTATCCATCACCTACAACATACGTGCAAACACCTCAACAACCACAAAACATTTCACCTTATCAGTATTTTGCAAAGCCAGCCCAACCGATTGAATGGTATTCAGAATCAAACTCGTTTACTGATACAAATAGTCAACAAGCCAAGGGTTTTATGCATATGTTTCAAGATAAGGACGGGCAAATGGATCTTGATAAAATGTTAAATACTGTTGGTCAGATGGCTAATACGTATCAGCAGGTTTCACCGATAATAAAGGGGATAGGTTCCTTTATGAAAGGAATAAAGTAAGCTCCTACCCATTTTATATGGATTTCAACTTTTGAGGAATGATAACCTCTGACTCAGGGTAAAGTATAGCAATGGCAATTTTATAGAGAAGAGGGATAAGTAGTGATTGGTTGTTTATGTATTCATGGTTTCACCGGGGGAGCATATGAAATAGAACCATTAGCTGATCATTTACGAAGTCAAACGGATTGGTATATTGAAGTGCCAACGTTACCTGGTCATGGTAAGGAATTAGCTTTAGAAAAAGTAAGCTATCAAGATTGGATAGAAAAGGCTGAAGAAGCGCTTATTGAGTTGAGGCAAAAAGTAGATAGTGTATACTTGGTAGGCTTTTCAATGGGAGGTATGATTGCAGCATACCTTGCAGCCAAATATGATGTGACGAAATTAGTCTTGCTTTCACCATCACGTAAATACTTGAATATGAAGCAACTGACTATTGATATCAGTCAGTTTATTAGAGATAAACTGATTGGTGAATTAGAGAATAATTTTTTGTATCAACAGTATCACCATAAAAAGGGTGCCATACCATTTCGTGCTTATATTGAATTTGTAAAATGTATGAAGTTTACGAAGCCGTTTTTACAAAGCGTCACCTGTCCTGTTTTAGTAGCACAAGGCATTCAAGACGGAGTGGTACCATATACGACTACCCAATACCTAGATAAAGAAATTCCAAGTGAAATAGAAGTGATTTATTATTTTGATTCCAAGCACTTAATTTGCTTAGGTGAAGATAAAGATATCTTAAGTAAAGCTGTTTGTAAATTTTTTAGAAAAAAAGACAAAGTTGTCCCCCAACTTAACTGATTTGGGGGAATTTTTTTGTTTATATATAAACTTAGTAAAGATAATGTAGAATCACGTATAATTTGTCGGCTTCATTCAAAAAATAAAAAGAACTCTACGATAGCAATACATTTACAAAGGATAAGCCAAAATTTTCAAAGATGATTTAATCATTTTTTTTAGACGATTTTTTTATATATGGCGCAAATGATTGAAAATCCTCATGTTTATAGGTAGAATTAGTGGGAAGAGTATGGTAAGATGTAGTAATCCATTGAGTGCTCGCTAATAAGCCCATTCCCACGAGTGCGGAAGAAGGCTTTTTTCACGTTAATGATTCATTGATTGAAAGCACCCCTTTCAACTGTAACGTCTAATGAATTAAGATGCTTTAGACTTATATTTTTACTTTTGTTCATTATAAAAGCAAAGAATTCGGTTCTATATAAAAGGGTCTGTCTTTTAAAGTTGTTTTCAATAACCTGGTAAGCAGCCATTGTTACCATATTAAATTTAAAAATTACACATGATGAAACGTCTTAACATACGAAAAAACTTGTTAACGTGTATAACGTGCTAAATATGAGATCAAAAAAGAAGGAGTTTGAAAAGAAATTGACAACATTTGAATCACTAGGTATATCTCAACCAATTATGAAGTCCCTTAAACAAATGGGATTTGAAGAAGCAACACCAATTCAGGAACAAACTATTCCATTGGGTTTAGAAGGGAAAGACGTGATCGGACAAGCCCAAACTGGAACAGGTAAAACAGCTGCATTCGGTATTCCGATGATCGAGAAAATTTCTGTAGATGAAAGAAAGATTCAGGGATTAATCGTTGCACCTACAAGAGAATTAGCAATTCAAGTATCTGAAGAAATTCATCGTTTAGCCAAATTTAAAGGTGTACGCACACTTCCTATTTATGGTGGTCAACAGATGGATCGCCAAATCCGTGGATTAAAAGACGGCCCGCATATTGTTGTAGCAACACCTGGTCGTCTATTAGACCATATTCGACGTAAGACGATTAACATTAAAAATGTGCATACAGCTGTTTTAGATGAAGCTGATGAAATGCTTAACATGGGTTTCATTGAGGATATCCGTGATATTCTAAAAGCTATTCCAGAAGATCGTCAAACATTATTGTTCTCAGCAACAATGCCAAAAGAAATTAGAAATATTGCTTCTACATTGATGAAGAATCCTGAAGAAGTAAGAGTGAAAACAAAAGAAATGACTGTTTCAAATATTGATCAGTTTTTTGTTGAAGTAAATGAAAGACAAAAGTTCGATACGTTAACTAATCTTCTTGATATCCACGTACCAGAATTGGCAATTATTTTTGGTCGTACGAAAAAAAGAGTGGATGAGGTAACAGAAGGACTTCAAGCACGTGGTTTCAGTTCTGAGGGAATTCATGGTGATTTAACACAAGGAAAACGTATGTCAGTTTTAAATAAATTTAAGAGCGGACGTATTGAAATTCTAGTTGCAACTGATGTTGCTGCTCGTGGATTAGATATCTCTGGTGTTACACACGTATATAACTTTGACGTGCCACAAGATCCAGAAAGCTATGTACACCGTATTGGGCGTACTGGTAGAGCTGGTAAAGGTGGAGAAGCAATTTCATTTATTACGCCAAGAGAAGTGCCACACCTTCATTTAATTGAAAAGGTTACGAAGAGTAAGATGAAACGCATGCAAGTGCCATCTTCTGATGAAGCTCGTCGTGGTCAACAAGAATTAACAAAAGAAAAATTAGAAACAACGATTCAGAAAGAGAATATCCAAGATTATCGTGAAACTGCAGCAGCGTTATTAGAAGAAAATGATTCTGTTACAGTAATCGCAGCAGCGCTGAAATTGATGACGAAAGAGCGTCGTCAAGCACCTGTTACATTGACATCTGTTCAACCAGTAAGTGTCAAAGGAAAAGGTGGAAAAGGCGGTAATAGCTATCGTGGTGGAGATAAACGCAACTCATCTCGCAAAGGTAAACCAAGTGGCGCTAGTGCTGGTGGTAACCGTAAGTTCCAAAACAAACGCGGCTCAAATAAACGCGGATAATATAAAAGCCAACATGATGAATTTCATGTTGGCTTTTTGCTTATTTAATTATAGGTTTAATTAAAATAACCCACCTATAACTCCCAATACAATAAGTACAATAATGACTCCCCAAATGATCGCTCCTACGTTCTTATTCGGAGAAAAACGTTTCTTATTCCAACGATTAGGATCAAATGAAACAGAATCACCTTTTGGTTTTCGTCTACGTATTTGCTGATAGGTAAATGTTTTTGCTTTTGTTAATACAAGTGGTCCTAAAGCCAAACCACCAATGAAGCCAAATAGATGCGCATAAATATTAATGCCTGGTCGAAGAAATGTCATAATTAGACCAATCACACCAATGGTAATAACAATTTGTCTACTAGACGGATCGATTAAATCTTTACGCGAGAATGCCATGTAAATGTACAAACCAATTAACCCGTATACAGCACCAGATGCCCCATAATGCATATAGTTTAATCCAGGTTCAGCTAAATAGGTAAAAATATTACCAACAACTCCAGCAAATAAATAAACAAAAATAAATTTCGATTTACCTAACATTTGTTCTAGTGCTGGACCAAATAAAACAAGTGAGAAAGAGTTAAATAAAATATGCATGATACTGCTTGGGTCATGAATGAAAATAGGTGTAAGAAAACGCCAGTATTGTTCTGCTTCGATTGCTGCATTCCAACCAATTCCCCATGAAAAAATCCAATCTCCTAGTGGAGTGGAGAAGAAAGTATTGAGCCAAACGAATAGTTGGATGCCTATAATAATAGTTACAGTTGGATAAAATCTTATAAAGTCTTTAAATGTTTCGGAACGAAAAAACATAGTCATACTCCTTTATCATTTGTGCGTCATTTCTATCATATACCATCTAAAGAAGAATACACAATCAAAACCTCTAGTAAATATGTGATGAATTCCGTTATACTAACAATACAATATGCAAAGGAATGATAGAAGATGATTTTGGGTATAGGGGTCGATATAGTTGATTTAGAAAGAATAAAGGTAATGATGGAACGACAACCGCGTTTTATAGATAAATGTTTGACGCCAAATGAAAAAGGGCAATGGGAATTATGTCGTACTAAAAAAAGGAAAGTTGAATTTTTAGCTGGAAGGTTTGCTGCTAAAGAAGCATTCTCAAAAGCGCTAGGTATAGGAATCGGCCGTTTAGGTTTTCAGGATATTGAAATTAGAAGAAACGAGTTAGGAGCTCCGTTTATTATCTCACAGTCAACCGCATCTAATATTGTCTTCTTATCACTATCACATAGTGACACTTATGCAATTGCTCAAGTCGTAATTGAGCAAAGTATACAAGAGTAGAATTGGACAAGTTTGCATAAATGGCTAAGCTGTCTCATATATTTTAGTGCGGGTAGGAGGGAATAAGTTGAAGATCGTTACCGCAAAAGAAATGTACGAAGTTGACCGAATTGCGATGGAAGAAAAGGGATTACACGGGTGTATTCTGATGGAAAACGCAGGACGATCAATAGCTGAAAAGGTAAAAAAACATACTAGTAAAAGCAGTAAAATAATAGTTCTAGTTGGTAGTGGAAATAATGGAGGAGATGGTTTTGTTATTGCTCGAACATTATTTAATCAAGGCTACTTGATCGAAGTTATTCAACTAGTTACTAATGATCAAATAAAAGGGGACGCGCTATACCATAAGAATGTTTTCGAACAATATAGTGGCATTGTTCATCCTTATTCTATGGCTAGCCACACATTGATTGCTGAGGCAGATGTCATCGTTGACGCAATGCTTGGTATTGGTGTGAATGGTAAAACGCGTTATCCATACAATGAAATAATAACCTCAGTAAATGCATCTCAAAACCTGATCATATCGGTTGATATTCCAAGTGGTGTTCCTTCAGAGAATGATCTGGATTTTGAAGTCGCAATTAAGGCAGATTATACGTGTGTAATTGAGGCACCAAAGTTAAGTGCTTTCGTTACAGGCTATGCTTCTTATTATGGTGAATGGGAAGTCATATCAATTGGTTTACCGGTTGATGCATTCGAACAAGTTCAAGAAAGACGTACATGGGATCAATGTGATGTTAAAGCTACTTTGCCTAAAAGGGATCGATTTGCTCATAAAGGAAGCCACGGGAAAGGGCTGATCATAGGAGGAAGTAGATTGATGCCTGGTTCGGTTACGATGACAGCAAAAGCTGCATTGCGTGCAGGAACAGGTTTACTAACAATTGGGACAAAGAAAGATGCAATCCCATCTATTGCATCACAGTGTGCAGAAGCAACCTTTATTGATTTAACTGCTGAAGGTGGTTGGATTGGTGCTGAGAATGTAATAAAAGACAGTAACTATGACGTGATTGCAATTGGTATGGGAATGGGAAGAGAAAAAGCTACCTGCGAATTTACTAAACAGGTTTTAAGGGAAGCAAAGGTCCCTGTGTTAGTTGACGCCGATGGTCTTTCTCACATCCAAGATGATTTGACTATTTTGCAAAGTCGCTCTTACCCGACAATCTTAACTCCACATCCAGGGGAAATGGCAATGTTACTGAATTGTTCAATAGCTGAGGTAGTTGCTGCACCTTTTAAGGTCGCTAAAGAGTTTGCTGAGAAATATCACTTGCATCTCGTTCTTAAGGGGACATATTCGATCGTAACGGATCCGTCTGGTAACCAATGGGTAAACACAACTGGTAATCAAGGACTTGCCAAAGGTGGAAGCGGAGATTGTTTATCCGGAATTATTTTGGCAATGATAATGCAAGATCAGACTATTTCTGAAGCATTGTCCAATAGTTGTTATATTCATGGGAAGTCAGCTGATTTACTTGTGGAAGATAGCCATAGTACGTATGATTTACTTGCGACAGATGTAATCGAAGGAATTCCTTTCGTGTTTCGTGCATTTTCTTAATGTGGTACGGTCATTCCTTTTGTCCTTGGATTTGAGCCGAAGGAGCTGTGACCATGAAAAAAAGTATCAGCGTTGGAATCATACTTGTGTCGATGCTGTTGTTAGTTGCCTGTGGAGAAAAGTCAAAAGAAGATGTGATGACGAAATTAGAAGAGAGTCTAGAAGAAATGAGTGGCTACCAGACACAAGCGAGCATGCGTCTTCAAACAGGTGAGAAAGAGCAAAGTTATGAGATTGAAATTGCGCATAAAAAGAAAGCCTATTATCGTGTTTTGCTAAAAAATGACCAAGATGAAGAAGGTAGTCAAATTATTTTAAAAAATGATGATGGTGTATTTGTGTTGACACCTGCATTAAACAAAAGTTTTAAATTTCAAAGCGATTGGCCATCCAATAGCAGTCAGCCCTATTTATATCAATCACTTGTAACCGATATATTAAATGATGGGGATGCCGTATTTAAGACGACTGAAAATTATTATGTGTTTGAGACGAAAACGAATTATCAAAATAATAGTACGTTACCGTATCAAGAAATTTATTTCGATAAAAAAACGTACACACCTGTAATGGTAAAAGTGTTAGATCAAGATCGAAAAGCATTAGTCGAAGTCGAGTTTACAAATTTCGAATTAGATCCTGAATTTCCTGATGATATGTTTGAAATGGAAAATAATATGACAAGCAGTCTATTTGGAATACCTGTAAGCGCGGATGTTGAAAATATGGATCAAGATTTAACTGTTTTATATCCAACGGAATTATTAGGAAGTGAATTAACCGAAACAACAGAGGTCGATACAGAGAATGGTAAGCGAGTCATGTTATCCTATCAAGGTGATAAAGATTTCACACTAGTTCAAGAGAAACCAGAAGTATATCAGACATCTGTGATGCAACCTGAAATGGTGAATGGAGATCCAGTTAGTTTAGGGTTTACCATCGCAGCACAGACTGCATCAGCATTAGAATGGAGCTATCAAGGTGTCGATTATTATTTGGCTAGTGAGGCATTAACGAAAGAAGAGATGACTGAAGTGGCGACATCTATAACCGCTCAAGCAACAAAATAATCGTTCATTAAAATTAATAGAAATGAAGCAGATACCTTTTTGTAAGGCTCTGCTTTTATTTTTTTAACGGAGCTGATGATAAAGGCTTCCATATTTCTTTTAAATCATAGTTGACACAGAAAAGCGGGAGGTAAATAATAAAGACATAAAAGGAGAAGTTGGACATGACACAATTATCATACCGCGCTGCTTGGATAGATGTTGATTTAGGGGCGATTCGCTATAATGTGAAGCAAATCAAAAAACGCCTCTCTCCTACAACAAAAGTCTATGCAGTTGTAAAAGCAAATGGATATGGACATGGAGATGTGGAAGTTGGTAAAACAGCACTTCAAGCAGGGGCTTCAGCATTAGCAGTAGCTTTACTAGAAGAAGCGATTCGATTAAGAGAATCGGGTATTACTGCTCCCATCCTTGTGCTAGGCAGGGTTGCACCTGAATACGTAGAAACGGCAGCGAAATATAAAATAACACTTACTTTTTATCAAAAAGATTGGCTTAAACAAGTAAAACAACAAGATTTTACAGAACAGTTAGATGTCCATTTGAAATTAGATACCGGAATGGGAAGAATTGGTGTACAAAAATCGGAAGCGTTAGTTGATATTTTACAAGAAATGACCGATCCACGAATTCATTTTCAAGGATTATTTACACATTTCGCAACTGCCGATGAGGGAAGTCTAACGTATTATGAAGAACAGAAGGATAAGTGGGAATCATTACGGACAGTTGTTGAATCTAACTGGTCCAATCCCGTGTTGATGCACACTGGAAATAGTGCTGCTAGTATGCGTTTTCCGGACGAGATGTTAGACTATGTGCGTTTCGGTATTAGTTTATACGGGTTATATCCCTCGCCAGTTGTTAAAGAAGAAAAGCCAATTCCCTTAAAACCAGCACTGTCATTACATGCGCAATTAGTACATGTAAAAAAAGTTTCACCGGGCATGTCAGTTAGTTATGGTGCGACCTATACTGCTACAGAGGAAGAATGGATAGGAACGATCCCACTAGGTTATGCAGATGGATTACGCCGTAAATTACAAGGAACAGATGTGCTAATAGCAGGAAAACGAATGAAAATTGTCGGAAAAATATGTATGGATCAATGTATGGTTAAATTAGATCAAGCATATCCTATTGGAACACAAGTAACATTAATAGGTAGAATGCAAGATGAAGAAATAACGATGGATGAAATGGCTGAAAACTTAAATACAATTAATTATGAAGTAGCTTGTATGTTAAGTAATCGTATCCCTCGTTATTATAAGTGAAAGAAGTTTTATAAGCTTAAATCTTAGTAAGGGCGCTTCATTTGGTTCAAAGGGATAATAAAAATTAAAAAAAGTGAAAAAAATGCCTTTGCAAAGCACTTTGCACAATGATATGATAGATAGTGGATAAAGTAAATGGGCTTGTAGATGTGGTGGAGGTGTATGGTTTTGTCAGAGAACGCACAAGAAATTGTTGTTCGATTACCTAAGAATCTGCTTAATGAGGTGGACCGTTTAATGAAGAATGAGAACAGTGATCTGAATGAATTTATTTATCAGGCAACTAAATCGTATTTACGAGAGAAGAAAAAAAGACATATTCGAGAATCCATGCAAAGAGGCTATATGGAAATGGCTAAAATTAATTTAAATATTGCTTCAGAAGCTTTTCAAGCTGAAGAGGAGGCAGAAAACACCCTTGAGCGCTTAGTGAGTGGGGTGTAAACAGTTGATTGTAAAAAGAGGCGAAGTTTATTTCGCCGATCTTTCTCCTGTCGTTGGATCAGAGCAGGGCGGGGTACGCCCGGTATTGATCCTACAAAATAATATAGGTAATCGTTTTAGTCCTACGGTTATCGTTGCTGCCATTACCGCACAAATTCAAAAAGCTAAATTGCCGACGCATGTCGAAATTGATGCAAAGAAATACGGTTTTGAACGTGACTCTGTTATTTTATTAGAGCAGATTAGAACGATAGATAAACAGCGATTAACAGACAAAATAACGCAACTAGATAATAACATGATGGAAAAAATTGATAAAGCATTAGAAATCAGTTTAGGTCTAGCAGATTTTTAACGCAGATGAACAGAATAAAAAAGCTCTTGTCTAAAATCGACAAGAGCTTTTTTATATAGGAAAGAGGATAGGGAAAGGACGATTAGAAAATATGCATAAAATACGACAAATAAGTATGTTATTATGGAACTGTTAGACAAACAATGATAAATTACTTATATATATAGTTTTGTTTAGATAAAAGATAGCAATACGGAGGAGATAAGATGCACAGAAGATTACAAGCAATTGTTGTTGATAACAGTGATACAATTATTAAGAATTGGCTAGAACAAGTGTCAGAAAAGCGTAAATCTGACTATACCTCTGCAATATCAGATGAATTATTTCAAAGTACAAATAGAGAATTTGTAAATGTAATCTTTACTAGTGTTGATAAAAGCGGTCTAACGGATGAATTAGATAACTTCTCAGAACGATTAGTTAATCTTGGCTGGCCATTAAGTTACTTAACAGATGGTCTACAGACGTTTCGTCGTGTAACGATTGACTTTATTCTTAGTCAATCCGAAAAAATAGATTCCGATCACTTTTCAACAGTTTTAGATATGGTCGATAGATGGATTGATCCAATTATTAATCGATTGGTTAATGAGTATTCAGGTAGTTGGGAGCATACGGTTTCGATGCAACGTGTTGCATTGCAAGAACTATCGGCACCACTCATTCCAGTAATGAATAATATCACTATAATGCCTTTAATTGGGACAATTGATACTGAACGAGCTAAGTTAATCATGGAAAACTTATTGGAAGGTGTTATTAAGCATAATTCGGAAGTTGTCTTAATTGATATTACTGGCGTGCCAGTTGTAGATACCATGGTTGCGCACCATATCATACAAGCATCTGAAGCAGTGCGTTTAATTGGATCTACTTGTATTTTAGTTGGAATTCGTCCAGAAATAGCCCAAACAATTGTTAATTTAGGGATTGATTTAAGCAAATTCCCAACGAAAAGTTCATTAAGAAAAGGTTTTGAGACAGCACTGGAATTGACTGACAGAAAAATTGAAAACTGCGGAGAAACGGAACAAAATATTGAGAAGTTATTAGGGTCTCTTAAAAAGGAGTGAGTGCCGTGCGAATACCAATTTTAAAGTTGCATAACTATTTACTTATTTCCATTCAAACTGATTTGGATGACCAAACAGCGATTCAATTTCAAGAAGATCTTCTAAATAAAATACACAAAAGCGGTGCCACAGGGGTAGTGATTGATTTAACATCTGTAGATATTATCGATTCATTTATTGCAAAGGTACTAGGAGATGTCGTGACTATGTCCGATTTGATGGGAGCAAGAGTTGTATTAACTGGCATCCAACCAGCAGTTGCCATGACATTAATTGATTTAGGAATTCATTTGCAAGATGTGCGAACTGCTTTGGACTTGGAACAAGGCTTGATTAAACTTCGCCAGGAACTGGAGGACTGATGAATGGACTTCAAACCCTGCGTTAACATACAAAATGAATGGGATATTGTTGGAGCGCGTCAACTAGGTCGTGAACAGGCTAAAGAGGTAGGATTCGGTACAGTTGATCAAGCACGCATAGCAACAGCTATCTCAGAGCTTGCAAGAAACATTTATCTCTATGCAGGAACCGGTAAGATTTGTTTTGAAATTATAAATAATTTAGAACGAAAAGGATTGATTATTGTTGCTGTAGATCAAGGGCCTGGAATAAGAGATATTAGTCAGGTAATGCAGGACGGATATACCACGTCAGGTGGTTTAGGTGCTGGTCTTCCTGGTGTAAGACGATTAATGGACGAGTTTGATATTGTATCAGATATTGGGGTAGGTACAGAAATACGTACATCCAAGTGGATACGTAAAGGTTTAGGGGGTGCTTAAGTGGAAACAATTAAGCTTGATATGGAAGATTATCGTAAATTACTAAAAGAATATTTACTTACAAAGGATGAAACTGCTCTTTATCGTGCAGAACAATTCAGTAAGTTATCCATGCAACATAATATTTCTCCAGAAGAGATTATTAATACGCATATTGAAGCTTTAAAAGAATTATATCCAAGTTTACAGAAAGAAATCAGTGACTCTTTAAACTTCTTGTTAGAGGCTATGATTTCTTATGGTTTGGCTTATCAAGAATTTCAGAGCCTCCGAGCCAAACAGTCTGAATTAAACTCGGAAATATCGGTTGCAGCTAACATGCAACAAACATTATTATCTACTATTAAGCCGCAGACAAAGGGTCTTGATATTGGAGCTATTAGTGTTCCAGCAAATCAAATGAATGGTGATTATTATCATTTTGTTACAGATAAAAAAGATGATTCTTTAGGAATTGCGGTCGCAGATGTTATTGGAAAAGGAATACCAGCAGCGCTAGCGATGTCGATGATTAAGTACTCAATGGATAGTTTTCCGGAATCTCAGCGTAATCCGAGCGCTATTTTAGAAAATTTAAATAGAGTTGTAGAACGTAATGTTGATCCTAGCATGTTCATTACCATGTTTTATGGCTTATATAACCCGAAAGACGCGGTTTTTTCATATGCATCTGCCGGTCATGAACCAGGTTTTTATTACCATGCAGATAAAGGTGAATTTGAGGAAATAGAGGCGAGAGGTCTCGTGTTAGGGGCAACAGATCAATCGAAATACCAACAATTTGAACGTCACATTAAAAAAGATGATCGAATTATTTTATTGACAGACGGTGTGTCGGAATGTCGTGTGGGTGATCGGTTTATTGAACGTGAAGAAGTCCTAGATGTTATCAAAGAATACATACACTTGCCTGCTCAAGAAGCTGTAGAACATGTCTATAAACACTTTGAACGTGTACAAGACTTCCAATTAAGGGATGATTTTACATTAATTATTCTACGAAAAATAGTTTAACGGTTTAATTGAAAGGGTAAAGAGTGAAGACAATTAATGATGGAGGTAAATAATGAATATTAACCTAGATATACAAGTAGTTGAGGAAGACTTAACTACGACGCTGGTATTAGCTGGAGAGATTGATGCCTATACTGCTCCTAAATTAAAGGATGCTTTACTTCCACTAACCCAAAAGGCTAACGTAATGGTTATCGTTGATTTAGAAAAAGTAGACTACTTGGATAGTACTGGACTTGGTGTCTTCATAAGTGCGTTGAAGTCAACAAAGGAGTACGGTAGTGAATTGAAGTTATTACAACTACAAGACAGGGTACGTCGATTATTTGAAATTACAAGTTTAGATAGCATCATTACAATTGAAACGACTGTACGGGGTGGGAACTAATGGAATATTTTGACTTCATTGAAATGAAGGTACCTGCAAAAGCGGAATATGTAGGTGTTGTACGTTTGAGTATCTCAGGCATTGCTAATAGAATGGGTTTTACATATGAAGATATTGAAGATTTAAAGGTAGCGATTTCTGAAGCGATGACAAATGCTACAACGCATGCATACAGCAAGCGAGAAGAAGGTGAAGTAACAGTAGGATTTGGTGTATATGACAACCGTTTAGAAGTTATGGTTGCCGATCATGGCGGTAGTTTTAACCTGGCGGAAGTTAAAAACGGGATAGGACCATATCGTCAAACGGAAGCAATTGAGAATTTGCGAGAAGGCGGGTTTGGTCTATTTTTGATTGATGCATTAATGGATAAAGTAGAGATTAAAAATGAATATGGTGTAATTGTGCTTATGACAAAGTATGTCCATACGAATGAGGTGGGAATAGATGACGACCAAATCTCAACCACACAATAGTCGTGGGGATGAGGTTTACCAATGGATAAAGCATCTTCAAGAAAACCCAAAAGACGAAGAAATACAAGAAAAAATTGTCTTGACCTATCAAAATCTTGTTCATTCTATCGCTCGTAAATATGCAAAGAATAGTATGATACATGAAGATCTTGTTCAGGTAGGGATGCTCGGATTATTAGCGGCAATCAGACGGTATGATCCAACATTAGGTAAATCATTTGAATCGTTTGCGATACCTACTATTATAGGTGAAATAAAACGATTCATAAGAGATAAAACATGGAGTGTGCATGTCCCACGTCGAATCAAAGAACTTGGTCCGAAGATTAAAAAAGCAACAGAGGAACTTACAACGGACAATCAACGTTCGCCATCTGTTGGAGAAATTGCTGCCTATTTAGAGGTGTCGGATGAAGAAATATTAGAAACGATGGAAATGGGTCAAAGTTATCGAGCGCTCTCAGTTGATAAAAAAATCGAGGCAGACTCAGATGGAGGAACTGTCTCTATCTTAGATCTAGTAGGTAATGAAGATGACGCCTATGAAACAACAGATCAGCGAATGTTACTAGAAAAGGTTTTACCCCTCTTAACTGAAAGAGAACAACAGATTTTACAATTGACTTACTTTGATAACAAAAGTCAAAAAGAAACAGGAGATACGCTTGGTATTTCCCAAATGCATGTTTCGCGCATCCAAAGAAAAGCTTTAAAGAAGTTAAGAGAAGCACTTCAAGCTGAAGATATAGGGGCGCATTACTAGTGAAACAACGTGAACATATGCAACTATCTGTTTATCAAAAGGCGAAAAAAGGTAATTATTATTGTGGAGACAGCTACTATTTTAAAGAAACAGAAAATGAGTTTATTTGTGCACTTGCAGATGGTTTAGGAAGTGGCGAACAGGCAAAAGAATCATCTCAAGCTGTAATGGATATTATTGAGGATAATGATTATGCAACTGTTGAGCAACTAATTAAATTATGTAATAAAGAATTAATTGGCAAGCGCGGTGTTGTACTAGGTGTGCTTAAAATTAACTTTATTGAAAAAACATACACATATTCTTCTATTGGTAATATTGGGATCATGACGATTTCTGCGGATTCAGAGAAAAAACGAAATATTCCCCAAAATGGATATTTAGGTAGTTTTCCTCGTCAATTGAAAGTAGTACATGAAACATTTTCTGAAAATATGGTTTTTGTCATGTTTTCCGATGGTGTAACTTCGAAAGACTTATCATATAAGTATTTTTTGGAAAAAGATGTTACAAAGATAACGGACTTGTTCTCACATTCGATGGATCCAATTCGACATGATGATACCACGCTGATTGTAATGAAATATAATTTATAAAAAAGTTCTTATCGATACGGATAAGGACTTTTTTTAGTAGCAATAATCTCTATTATGCAAAAACATAGGAGTTTGATAAACTATAGAGGAATAGATAGGAGGAAATAACGTGACAGAAGCCACCGCACCATTAAAAGAAATAATTGATTGGGTAGTAAAAGAAACGGATATAGCTGCATCTTCAATTAATCAAGTGATTACATTACTTGAAAAAGGCAACACTGTGCCATTCATTGCTCGTTATCGTAAAGAGCAGACAGGGGCATTGGATGAAGTTCAAATCAAAACAATTGAAGATAAATGGGAATATGCTGTACATTTATCTGAACGTAAGCAAGAAGTAATTCGCTTAATTGATGAACAAGGAAAACTAACAGATACACTGAAAAATGATGTGGAACAGGCAACACAATTACAACGAGTAGAGGATCTTTACCGTCCATATAAACAGAAAAGAAAAACAAAAGCAACCGTTGCGAAGGCAAAAGGCTTAGAGCCATTAGCAGAAATAATTTGGACACAAGATGTCATTTCCATAGAACAAGAAGCGACTTCTTACTTATCAGAAGAGCATGAATTACTAACGGTAGAAGAAGTCCTTGCTGGTGCTAATGATATTATTGCAGAATGGATATCTGATGATGCTGTGTATCGAGAATACATAAGAGAGAGCACACATAAAAAAGGAATTATACAATCAGAGGTAAAGAACAAGGCTGAGGATGAGAAAGGCGTATTTGAAATGTATTATGCATACCAAGAGCCGATTCGTTCTGTTGTCTCTCACCGTATACTAGCGCTTAATCGTGGTGAAAAAGAGGGAATTATTAAGGTAGGTATTTTACCACCGATTGAAAGTATTGAAGCTTATTTAGAAAGAAAAATAATAAAAACAAAAGCAGCTGAAGCGGTGCGGACGTTTTTACAACAAGCGATAAGTGACAGTTATAAGCGTCTTATTCAACCGTCAATAGAGCGAGAAATTCGCAACTTATTATCTGAATCAGCAGAAAAACAAGCGATTGATATTTTCTCGAAAAATCTTAAAAACCTTTTATTACAACCACCTCTTAAAGGTAAAACAATATTAGGTGTAGATCCTGCTTTTCGTACGGGTTGTAAACTAGCAGTTGTTGATGAGACTGGAAAAGTATTTGATATTAACGTTATATATCCAACTGCACCAAAACATGATACAGTTGGTGCAGAAAAAATAGTATTAGACTATTTGAAACGATATGATGTTGAATTAATATCGATTGGAAATGGTACAGCTTCTAGGGAAACAGAACAATTTATTGCTGATTTAATTAGTAAGCACGATCTTTCTGTAGCATACATGATAGTTAATGAGGCGGGAGCAAGTGTATATTCTGCTTCTAAGTTGGCTAGAGAGGAATTTCCTGACCTGAAAGTGGAAGAGAGAAGTGCTGTGTCGATTGCAAGAAGAGTTCAAGATCCTTTAGCTGAATTGGTTAAGATTGATCCGAAGTCCATAGGGGTAGGCCAGTATCAACATGATGTCACACAAAAAAGTTTGAATGAGTCATTAAAATTCGTGGTAGAAACTGCGGTTAACCAAGTTGGGGTTAATGTAAATACTGCGTCGACATCCTTATTGCAATATGTTTCTGGTTTAAGTAAAACCGTAGCAACCAATGTGATCAAGGAAAGAGAATCTTTAGGTAAATTTACAGATCGTAAGCAATTAAAAAAGATACCAAGATTGGGTAACAAAACGTATGAACAGAGTATTGGGTTTTTACGTGTCTCTAATGGGACTGAACCTCTTGACCGTACGCCTATTCATCCAGAGAGTTATCCGGCTACCAAAGCTTTACTAAAAATGATTGGTTGTAAAACCGAAGATTTAGGTTCTGAAAAACTAAAACTGAAATTAGAAGAACTTGATGTTGAGGCTGTTGCAGAACAATTAGATTTAGGGAAGTTAACCTTATCGGATATTGTTAAAGCATTGGGTAGTCCTGAACGAGATCCGCGTGATGATCTAGCACAACCTTTATTGAAGAAAAATGTATTATCAATGGAAGATCTAAAAACAGGTTTAGAATTACAAGGTACCGTCCGCAATGTAGTGGACTTCGGTGTGTTTGTGGATATTGGTGTTAAACAAGATGGGCTTGTTCATATTTCAAAGATGTCAAACAAGTTTGTTAAACATCCAATGGATATAGCGGCTGTTGGTGATGTAGTAACAGTTTGGGTCGATAAAGTTGATGAGCAAAAACAACGTATTGCTTTAACGATGATTAAAGAAGACTAAGAGATAGAAGGATATCGAGAGACTATCTCGATATCCTTCTATCTAAATAAAAAAACCAGCATTGATTTAAGATTTTTATCTGTCTTAAGTTTTTTTCTTGAAAGGCGTCCGACATTTGTTTTTTGAACCAATTGGGCATATGATCTTCTCCTTGGTTTGGTTATGATGATATAAGATATGTAGGACATAAGTTGAATGTGATAAATGAGGGGTATAGTAGATGGAACAAATAGAATTAGAACGATTGATCAACGAATTGTCACTTACTTATTTTAAAAAGCCATATATAGATAAAGTTTCCTTTAATAAAAGATTACGAACTACTGGTGGAAGGTATCTTCCAACAAAAAGGTCGATTGAATTAAATCCGAAATATTTAGAGGAATTAGGATTAGAAGAGTTTTGCGGTATAATTAAGCATGAGTTATGTCATTATCATTTACATATAGAAGGAAGAGGATATAAGCATGGCGATATAGAATTTAAGCGTTTGCTAGAGAATACTGGATCACCTCGTCATTGTCAGCCTTTACCTACAATGAATGAGGATCCGTTACATTTATATGAGTGCATAGCATGTAAACAACCTTATCCTAGAAAAAGAATACTTAATGTTAAGAAGTATCGTTGCGGTAAATGCAGAGGAAAGTTAGTAAAGCTCTAGTAATGAGAGCAGTTATTAAATTTGTAGCGGTTTTTTTAATTAAAAGATTGACGAGTAATAAGATTTTATGTTAAATTATATAAGCATTTGAAAAACAGACCTACTTTTTTATATAAGAAGCTTGACCTCTTCCTATTCTTTTTAGTAGAATATAAGGAGTGTCGACAGTATATGAAAAGACTAATAGAGAGTTTTGAAAAATGTTATTGACATAGGGTGTTAATTGTAGTATTATTTTAAAAGTCGCCAAAGAAAACATTTAATTATTCCACAGTAGCTCAGTGGTAGAGCAATCGGCTGTTAACCGATCGGTCGTAGGTTCGAGTCCTACCTGTGGAGCCATTGGAGAAGTACCCAAGTGGCTGAAGGGGCGCCCCTGCTAAGGGTGTAGGTCGTGTAAGCGGCGCGAGGGTTCAAATCCCTCCTTCTCCGCCATTTTTATATATTTTATCAAGGCCCGTTGGTCAAGCGGTTAAGACACCGCCCTTTCACGGCGGTATCACGGGTTCGATTCCCGTACGGGTCACTTTTATTATTTTGAATATTTTCGCTTTGCGAAAATTATTGGTCCGGTAGTTCAGTTGGTTAGAATGCCTGCCTGTCACGCAGGAGGTCGCGGGTTCGAGTCCCGTCCGGACCGCCATTATTTATGGGCTATAGCCAAGCGGTAAGGCAACGGTTTTTGGTATCGTCATGCGCTGGTTCGAATCCAGCTAGCCCAGCCATTTTAAATAAAGCAAACTTAAATATTTCTACTATATTAAAACCTTTGGAACGTAAGTGTTTTCGAAGGATTTTCTATTGTTACAAAGAAAATTAAAATTTGGTATTTTATAATTCGAGCCATTAGCTCAGCCGGTAGAGCATCTGACTTTTAATCAGAGGGTCGAAGGTTCAAGTCCTTCATGGCTCATCACATATAGTTGTTTCTTTTGTCTCAATTATATATGCGGTCGTGGCGGAACGGCAGACGCGCTAGGTTGAGGGCCTAGTGGGTGAATAACCCGTGGAGGTTCAAGTCCTCTCGACCGCACCAAGTTGACTATAGAAAATCATTGACGTTTTAGGTGCTCTGTGATATATTTAAATATGTCGCTTTAACGAGCGCCCGTAGCTCAATTGGATAGAGCGTTTGACTTCGGATCAAAAGGCTAGGGGTTCGATTCCTCTCGGGCGCATCATAACCGGGAAGTAGCTCAGCTTGGTAGAGCACTTGGTTTGGGACCAAGGGGTCGCAGGTTCAAATCCTGTCTTCCCGACCATGAGGACAATTTATATATTTAATAATGCGGGTGTAGTTTAGTGGTAAAACCTCAGCCTTCCAAGCTGATGTCGAGGGTTCAATTCCCTTCACCCGCTCCATTGTAAAATGGGCCTGTAGCTCAGCCTGGTTAGAGCGCACGCCTGATAAGCGTGAGGTCGGTGGTTCGAGTCCACTCAGGCCCACCATTTAACAATTGATCTTTGAAAACTGAACGAAACACACAGTATGTTAAGTAAGTAGAAACAACAAGCTAGTTAAGTATTTGAGCAGCAAGCTCGCATTTTATGGAGAGTTTGATCTTGGCTCAGGACGAACGCTGGCGGCGTGCCTAATACATGCAAGTCGAGCGCATGAAATAAGTGAATCCCTTCGGGGTGAAACTTATGGATTGAGC
Source organism: Paraliobacillus zengyii (assembly GCF_003268595.1). Taxonomy (NCBI): domain Bacteria; kingdom Bacillati; phylum Bacillota; class Bacilli; order Caryophanales; family Bacillaceae; genus Paraliobacillus; species Paraliobacillus zengyii. Next base: position 452,447 of record NZ_CP029797.1, read on the forward strand.
GGCGGACGGGTGAGTAACACGTGGGCAACCTGCCTGTAAGACTGGGATAACTCCGGGAAACCGGGGCTAATACCGGATAACACTTTTCTTTACCTAAAGGGAAGTTGAAAGGCGGCTAGGGTGAAAGTTTACTTTCACCCCTGGCTGTCACTTACAGATGGGCCCGCGGCGCATTAGCTAGTTGGTAGGGTAATGGCCTACCAAGGCGACGATGCGTAGCCGACCTGAGAGGGTGATCGGCCACACTGGGACTGAGACACGGCCCAGACTCCTACGGGAGGCAGCAGTAGGGAATCTTCCGCAATGGACGAAAGTCTGACGGAGCAACGCCGCGTGAACGATGAAGGTTTTCGGATCGTAAAGTTCTGTTGTTAGGGAAGAACAAGTACCGTTCTAACAGGACGGTACCTTGACGGTACCTAACGAGGAAGCCCCGGCTAACTACGTGCCAGCAGCCGCGGTAATACGTAGGGGGCAAGCGTTGTCCGGAATTATTGGGCGTAAAGCGCGCGCAGGCGGTTCTTTAAGTCTGATGTGAAATCTTGTGGCTCAACCACAAGCGGTCATTGGAAACTGGGGAACTTGAGTACAGAAGAGGAGAGTGGAATTCCACGTGTAGCGGTGAAATGCGTAGATATGTGGAGGAACACCAGTGGCGAAGGCGACTCTCTGGTCTGTAACTGACGCTGAGGCGCGAAAGCGTGGGGAGCAAACAGGATTAGATACCCTGGTAGTCCACGCCGTAAACGATGAGTGCTAGGTGTTAGGGGGTTTCCGCCCCTTAGTGCTGCAGCTAACGCATTAAGCACTCCGCCTGGGGAGTACGGCCGCAAGGCTGAAACTCAAAAGAATTGACGGGGACCCGCACAAGCGGTGGAGCATGTGGTTTAATTCGAAGCAACGCGAAGAACCTTACCAGGTCTTGACATCCGCTGCCAACCCTAGAGATAGGGCGTTCCCTTCGGGGACAGCGTGACAGGTGGTGCATGGTTGTCGTCAGCTCGTGTCGTGAGATGTTGGGTTAAGTCCCGCAACGAGCGCAACCCTTGATTTTAGTTGCCAGCATTTAGTTGGGCACTCTAAAGTGACTGCCGGTGATAAACCGGAGGAAGGTGGGGATGACGTCAAATCATCATGCCCCTTATGACCTGGGCTACACACGTGCTACAATGGATGGTACAAAGGGCAGCGAAGCCGCGAGGTGAAGCAAATCCCATAAAACCATTCTCAGTTCGGATTGTAGGCTGCAACTCGCCTACATGAAGCCGGAATCGCTAGTAATCGCGGATCAGCATGCCGCGGTGAATACGTTCCCGGGTCTTGTACACACCGCCCGTCACACCACGAGAGTTAGCAACACCCGAAGTCGGTGAGGTAACCTTTACAGGAACCAGCCGCCGAAGGTGGGGCCAATGATTGGGGTGAAGTCGTAACAAGGTAGCCGTATCGGAAGGTGCGGCTGGATCACCTCCTTTCTAAGGATAAATGAAAAGCGTAAGCACGCGTTTAACGACGTATGAACTGGACTGAACCGAAGGAGATAAAGAAAACACAACGAACGAAAGTGAGTTGATGTTGCCTTATCGTACGGAGGAGAAGGAAGTTTACTAGTCGTTGCGTGCTAGAAGCTGGACATAATAGGAAAACATACTGTGTGGTTTGGTTCAGTTTTGAGAGATCAAGTATCTTTCATTTTATGTACCTTGAAAACTAGATAAGAAGTTAGGAAGCGAGAAGGATTGTACTTTGTATAAAACAGAACGTGAGCCTAACATATGACAAGACATCATATCAAAGTAAGAAGAACCAAACGCTTTTATTAACTAATATAGTTAAGTAAGAAAGGGCGCACGGTGGATGCCTTGGCACTAGGAGCCGAAGAAGGACGGGACAAACACCGATATGTCTTGGGGAGCCGTACGTAGGCATTGATCCAGGAATTTCCGAATGGGGGAACCCCCTGCTCGTAATGGAGTAGGACACTTTACTGAATACATAGGTAAAGTGAGGCAGACCCGGGGAACTGAAACATCTTAGTACCCGGAGGAAGAGAAAGCAAATGCGATTTCCTGAGTAGCGGCGAGCGAAACGGAATCAGCCCAAACCAAAAAGCTTGCTTTTTGGGGTTGTAGGACACGCTATACGGAGTTACAAAGAAACGTTTTACATGAATCGATCTGGAACGATCAGCCGAAGAAGGTAAGAGCCCTGTAATGAAAAGGACGTTTCCTCCAGCGTGGATCCTGAGTACGGCGGAACACGAGAAATTCCGTCGGAATCCGGGAGGACCATCTCCCAAGGCTAAATACTCCCTAGTGACCGATAGTGTACCAGTACCGTGAGGGAAAGGTGAAAAGCACCCCGGAAGGGGAGTGAAAGAGATCCTGAAACCGTGTGCCTACAAGTAGTCGAAGCTCGATATTTTCCTTCGGGAAAAAGAATGAGTGACGGCGTACCTTTTGTAGAATGGACCGGCGAGTTACGATTCTTTGCAAGGTTAAGCCGCACAGGTGGAGCCGCAGCGAAAGCGAGTCTGAATAGGGCGTGATAGTAAAGGGTCGTAGACCCGAAACCGTGTGATCTACCCATGTCCAGGGTGAAGGTCAGGTAACACTGACTGGAGGCCCGAACCCACGCATGTTGAAAAATGCGGGGATGAGGTGTGGGTAGGGGTGAAATGCCAATCGAACACGGAGATAGCTGGTTCTCTCCGAAATAGCTTTAGGGCTAGCCTCAAGGAACGTATGTTGGAGGTAGAGCACTGATTGGACTAGGGGCCCTTACCGGGTTACCGAATTCAGTCAAACTCCGAATGCCAATCATATTGCCTTGGGAGTCAGACTATGGGTGATAAGGTTCATAGTCGAAAGGGAAACAGCCCAGACCGTCAGCTAAGGTCCCAAAGTATACGTTAAGTGGAAAAGGATGTGGCGTTGCATAGACAACCAGGATGTTGGCTCAGAAGCAGCCATCATTTAAAGAGTGCGTAATAGCTCACTGGTCGAGTGACGCTGCGCCGAAAATGTACCGGGGCTAAACGTATCACCGAAGCTACGGATTCCAAGAAGTATTGCACTTCTTGGATTGGTAGGAGAGCGTTCTAAGTGCAGCGAAGTCAGACCGTGAGGACTGGTGGAGCGCTTAGAAGTGAGAATGCCGGTATGAGTAGCGAAAAAGAAGTGAGAATCTTCTTCACCGAAAGCCCAAGGTTTCCTGAGGAAGGCTCGTCCGCTCAGGGTTAGTCGGGACCTAAGCCGAGGCCGAAAGGCGTAGGCGATGGACAACAGGTTGATATTCCTGTACCACCTCCTTTCCGTTTGAACAACGGGGGGACGCAGTAGGATATGGAAAGCGCGCTGCTGGTTATGCGCGCCCAAGCAGTGAGGCTGTTGGATAGGTAAATCCGTCCAATGTAAGGTTGAGCTGTGATGGGGAGGGAACTTAAGTACCGAAGTTCCGGATTTCACACTGCCAAGAAAAGCCTCTAGTGAGGAAAGAGGTGCCCGTACCGTAAACCGACACAGGTAGGCGAGAAGAGAATTCTAAGGTGATCGGGAGAACTCTCGTTAAGGAACTCGGCAAAATGACCCCGTAACTTCGGGAGAAGGGGTGCTTCTTTTACGAGAAGCCGCAGTGAAAAGGCCCAAGCGACTGTTTAGCAAAAACACAGGTCTCTGCGAAGCCGTAAGGCGAAGTATAGGGGCTGACACCTGCCCGGTGCTGGAAGGTTAAGGGGATGCGTTAGCTTTCGGGCGAAGCGCTGAACCGAAGCCCCAGTAAACGGCGGCCGTAACTATAACGGTCCTAAGGTAGCGAAATTCCTTGTCGGGTAAGTTCCGACCCGCACGAAAGGTGCAACGACTTGGGCACTGTCTCAACGAGAGACCCGGTGAAATTATACGATGCGTGAAGATGCGCATTACCCGCGACAGGACGGAAAGACCCCGTGGAGCTTTACTGTAGCCTGATATTGAATGTCGGCACAGCTTGTACAGGATAGGTGGGAGCCGTTGAAGCGTGAGCGCTAGCTTACGTCGAGGCGCCCGTGGGATACCACCCTGGCTGTGTTGACCTTCTAACCCAGAACCGTGATCCGGTTCGGAGACAGTGTCAGGTGGGCAGTTTGACTGGGGCGGTCGCCTCCTAAAGAGTAACGGAGGCGCCCAAAGGTTCCCTCAGAATGGTTGGAAATCATTCGAAGAGTGTAAAGGCAGAAGGGAGCTTGACTGCGAGACCTACAAGTCGAGCAGGGACGAAAGTCGGGCTTAGTGATCCGGCGGTACCGTATGGAAGGGCCGTCGCTCAACGGATAAAAGCTACCCCGGGGATAACAGGCTTATCTCCCCCAAGAGTCCACATCGACGGGGAGGTTTGGCACCTCGATGTCGGCTCATCGCATCCTGGGGCTGTAGTCGGTCCCAAGGGTTGGGCTGTTCGCCCATTAAAGCGGTACGCGAGCTGGGTTCAGAACGTCGTGAGACAGTTCGGTCCCTATCCGTCGTGGGCGCAAGAAGTTTGAGAGGAGCTGTCCTTAGTACGAGAGGACCGGGATGGACACACCGCTGGTGTACCAGTTGTTCTGCCAAGAGCATCGCTGGGTAGCTACGTGTGGAAGGGATAAGTGCTGAAAGCATCTAAGCATGAAGCCCCCCTCAAGATGAGACTTCTCATCTTTTTAGAGTAAGATCCCTCAGAGACGATGAGGTTGATAGGTTCGAGGTGGAAGCGTGGTGACACGTGTAGCTGACGAATACTAATAGATCGAGGACTTAACTATAATACTATATGGTGTCTTGTTGTAATTCTTATCTAGTTTTGAAGGTACACTATCTTCAAAATGGTTTAGTGACAATAGCGAAGAGGTCACACCTGTTCCCATGCCGAACACAGCAGTTAAGCTCTTCAGCGCTCATGGTAGTTGGGGCTTTGCCCCTGCGAGAGTAGGACGTCGCTAAGCCAGAATTTTTTTAATATAGTAGGTTATATAATCTACATTATCGCGGGGTGGAGCAGTCTGGTAGCTCGTCGGGCTCATAACCCGAAGGTCGCAAGTTCAAATCTTGCCCCCGCAACCAAATTATTGGTCCGGTAGTTCAGTTGGTTAGAATGCCTGCCTGTCACGCAGGAGGTCGCGGGTTCGAGTCCCGTCCGGACCGCCATTTTTATTTTAAATTAATAATACATATAATTGAAGCCTTAGGAATATACTCCTAAGGCTTTTTTGAATAAAATTATTTATCTACCAAAATTATACTTTTTCTGAATACTAATTTTTCATTGAAGGACGATTAATAAAATATATTACTTTTAAAATGTATGACTCGATCTATATTTCGACGCAGCGAAATTTTTTTATCCACTATGTCAGCAAATTGACTCCCTTTTCTGTGCGCAAAGCTTAAAGTTTTCATTGGTAAAGAAAAACAAATTACCAAGTGGATCTTCGACTCGTGCTGTTCCCACAGAACAAGTAATGCTTCAAAGCTATACATTGCAAGAAGAAAATCGCTTTTAATTTTCCATGAGTATCATCCATTTGCTTCTTCAGTTGGATATAATTTAAAAGTAATACGCAATACGCAATCTGTTGGCTCATAAAGTTTTATTGTGCTCATAACAACGTTGATCTATCTGTTATAGTTGATATAGCACCTCCAACAATAAACTGTACCAACTAATGTATTTCCAAAGCGTGTTAAGCCTGTAATGTTTACGTCGAAGTTTATAGATATATCTTCTTGAAATAGCCTAAATATATGCGTCATGATTTTTAATTGTTTGTTTTTTTGCTATGATATAGATAGTAATAATAAAAAATGAGGGTCGTTCATGGATGAGTTTAAATTTATTGATTCAATTAAACAGAGTACGTATAAACAATCAAGCATAGTTAAAGGAATTGGTGATGATGCAGCTGTTTTTCGCCAGAATTATCAAGATGTAGTCACAGCTGTTGATACATTCGTTGAGAATATTCATTTCTCAAGAGAAACAATGGATCCGTATCATGTTGGATACCGCGTCTTGGCTACAAATATCAGTGATATGGCAGCAATGGGTGCTACGCCGACTTATTATATGATCTCAATAGTAATACCAGAGGATTGGTCTGATCAGGAGTTACAAGAAATTTATCAAGGAATGAAGGCTATTGCATCAAATTATCGTATGGATTTAATTGGTGGTGATACTGTAGCTGGTTCCGAGTTAGTAGTTTCTGTTACAATTATAGGTATTGTCGACAAAGGAAAAGCACGGTATCGAAGTGACATGAAAGAAAATGATATACTATTCGTAACGGGAACATTAGGAGATGCCGCTGCAGGACTATATTTATTAACTACAAAAGAATTGGATAACTTAAAGAATCATAAGTATTTAATTGATCGACATCGTTTACCTACACCACGAGTGGCATTTGCAGAAGCTTTAGGAGAATTAGATCGTGTAGCATTAAATGATATAAGTGATGGAATTGCTAGTGAAGCAAATGAGCTTGCTGTCGCGTCAAATCTTACCATTCATCTTGATTTGTTAAAACTACCAAAGCATGAGAATTTAACGCAATTTACAAGTGAACAACAACGAAACTTTCAATTGTTTGGCGGAGAGGATTTTGAGTTGATAGGATCAGTTCCCCAAAAAGATTGGAATAGAGTCCAAGAGGCAGCTAAGAAAACAAATACGAAAATTACAAAGATTGGCTTTGTATCAGATGAAGAGTCTACTAATAAGCTGGCTTTTATCCATGAAGGTGGAGCGAAGAAGTTATTAAATAAAGACGGCTATACACATAGGAGATAGAGTTTATGACGAAAAAATTTGAGATTATAACACATACATCTGAGGAAACAACGCGTTTTGCTGAAAAGTTAGCAATCTTGTTAAGACCAGGTGATGTAGTCACATTAAAAGGTGATTTAGGTGCTGGTAAAACGACTTTTACTAAGGGAATAGGTGCTGGATTAGGTGTTAGGCGAACAATAAATAGCCCCACCTATACAATTGTAAAAGAGTATGTCGGTGAATTAACACTTTATCATATGGATGTTTATCGTCTAGAAGATAGTGAAGAAGACATTGGATTTGACGAATACTTTAATGGAAATGGTATATCGATAGTAGAATGGCCACAATTCATTCAACCGTTTTTACCTGAAGCGCGGTTAGATATATCTTTAGAAGTGATAGACGATCTAAAACGAAAGATTACATTTTATCCAAAAAGCGCTGATTTTCAAAGGTTATGTGAGGAGTTATTACGATGAATATACTAGCAATAGATACATCAAGTGAGACGATGGGAATTGCCATATACGAACAAGATAAATTGAAAGTTGAATATATTTCTAACAGTAAGAATCAGCATTCTGTTCGATTAATGCCTGCTATTCAGCAACTTATGAGTGATGCAATGTTAGCGCCCAGAGACTTATCAAGAATTGTTGTTGCGAAAGGTCCGGGGTCGTATACTGGTGTAAGAATAGGATTATCAACTGCTAAAACGATGGCATGGTCTTTAAATATTCCTGTAATAGGAATTTCTAGTTTAGAGACACTAGCACTACAGGCAGCAAGTTTTCAACAACTTATTTGTCCGTTTTTTGATGCGAGACGTGGATTAGTCTATACTGGATTGTACCAACCTAATGATATTGGTGTATTGGAATCAGTAGAAGAGGAACAAAATATTTTATTTGAAGATTGGTTAAAGCAATTAAAACAAAAAAATGAAAAGATCATTTTTTTAAGTCCAGACATAGAGATGTATAGGGAATTAATAATGGAGACACTTGGCGAGTTGGCCATTATTCCATTAGAATCATTTCATATTGCAAGACCATCACTATTAGCAATAGCAGGAAGAGATCGTCAACCTACTAATGTACATGAGTTAATTCCAAATTATTTACGGTTAGTAGAGGCTGAAGCGAAATGGTTAGAAGCACAAAGGAAAGAACATAATGGATGATATCCTTTTTAGAGAAATGACATATAAAGATATAGAAGAAGTAGCAATGATTGAAAAAAAATCATTTACCTTACCGTGGACAATAGATATATATGAAAAAGAGTTGACGGAAAATTCATACGCACATTATTATGTTGTAGAAAAAAACGATAAGATCATTGGTTTTTGTGGTGTATGGATCGTAATTGATGAGGCACAAATAACAAATATAGCTATCTTGCCAGATTATCGTGGTCAAAATTATGGTGTAGGTTTATTCCAATATATTATTAATCAAGTTATTGCAAGTGGGGTAAGAAGACTTTCTTTGGAAGTACGTGTATCAAATATAATTGCACAGAGGTTATATCGGAAGTTTGGTTTAAAACCGGCCGGTATAAGGAAAAATTATTATACTGATAATAATGAAGATGCAATAGTGATGTGGGTGGACTTATAATGCATACAAAAAAAGATGAATACATATTAGCAATAGAAACGAGTTGCGATGAAACTGCTGCTGCGGTTATTAAAAATGGAACAGAAGTAGTAGCTAACGTAGTAGCATCACAAATTGAAAGTCATAAGCGTTTTGGTGGTGTTGTCCCTGAAATTGCATCACGACATCATGTTGAACAAATTACAATTGTATTAGAGGAAACATTTGAACAAGCTAAAATGACTGTAGATGATGTTGATGCAATTGCTGTTACAGAAGGCCCAGGTCTAGTTGGTGCTTTGTTAGTTGGGGTAAATGCAGCAAAAGCCTTAGCATTTGCTCATAATAAACCACTAATTGGTGTACATCATATTGCGGGTCATATTTATGCAAATCGGTTATTGGAAGAATTCACTTTTCCACTCCTTGCATTAGTTGTTTCTGGTGGACATACAGAGTTAATTTTAATGCGAGAACATGGAAAATTTGAAGTCATTGGTGAAACGCGAGATGATGCAGCTGGTGAAGCTTATGATAAAGTTGCCAGAACATTGGATTTACCCTATCCTGGTGGACCACAAATTGATAAACTAGCACAAATAGGTAAAGAAGTGATCGATTTTCCACGTGCTTGGCTTGAAGAAGGCTCTTATGACTTTAGTTTTAGTGGCTTGAAATCCTCCGTAATCAATACGATTCATAATGCGACGCAACGTGGAGAAGTTTTAAAGAAAGAAGATATAGCAGCAAGTTTCCAAGCTAGTGTGGTAGAGGTTTTAACAGAAAAGGCTTATCAAGCAGCAAAGAAATACCAGGTAAAGCAAGTTATTGTAGCAGGTGGTGTAGCTGCGAATCAAACCTTACGAAAGTCCTTAACAGATAAGTTTGAACAGGAACCAGTAGCGTTACTCATACCACCGTTATGGTTGTGTACCGATAATGCTGCAATGATAGGCGCTGCAGGATCGATTGCTTACACCTTAGGTCATCGTTCAGATTGGTTTTTAAATGCTAACCCTGGGTTAGATATTGAGCTCTATGGTCGACGCTAAGAAGCGAAAGGATAAATAATTCCTTTCGCTTCTTTTTTAAATGAAAAACTATGTTATCCACAGAAAGTTATTCGAAATGTGGATACATTTTTACAAACCCACTAATAACATATACTATAGTTGTGCACAATTTCTGTGGGTAAGTAGTTAAAAAACTGTTGATAAAGTGGATAACTTGTAAATACATTATATTATAAGTACTTTTTATGTATATAACCCTGTGGACAATAAAAAAGGCTAACTCTTTTGTTAGCCTTTCACTTCTTCCTGAAGCAATTCCCATTCCTCCATTAAATCTTCCATTTGTTTATTATTCTGGTCATTTTTTTCTGTTAATTCTAAAGCTTTTTCATGATCTTGAAAAATTTCTGGCTGGCATAATAAATCTTCATTTTCAGCTATTTCCTGTTCGAGTACTTCTATTTTATTTTCTATTTCTGTAATTCGTCTCTCTTTCTTACGTTGTGTTTGCTTCTTTTCTTTATCAGTATGAAAGTTAGTCTTCACGTCTTTGGTTTTTGTGACTTGATTAGAAGTCTGCTCTTCTAATTTTTTTAATTCAAACGCTTCTTGTTTCTTTTCTAAGTAATAATCATAATCACCTAAGAAAATAGTAGCCCCGTCTGGTTGCATTTCGATAACTTGAGAAGCAATTTCATTAATGAAATAACGATCATGTGAAACGAAAATCAGTGTTCCTGGAAACTCTAGTAATGCAGCCTCTAATATCTCTTTACTGTCTAAATCTAAATGATTTGTTGGCTCATCGAGTACTAATAGATTTGCCTTTTGCATCATGAGTTTAGCAAGAGCTAGTCTAGCCTTTTCACCACCACTTAGGGAGTTAACACTTTTTAAAACATCGTCACCAGAGAATAAAAAGTTACCAAGCACTGTCCGTATATCTTTTTCATTTACTGTTGGATAATCGTCCCAAAGTTCCATTAAAACAGATTTAATGGAACTGAGATTTGCTTGTTCCTGATCATAATAACCGATTTGTACATTGCTGCCAATATCGATAGACCCACTAGAAGGCTCTAGTTCATCTATAATCGTTTTTAATAAAGTGGTCTTCCCTACACCATTAGGTCCAACTAAAGCGATGCGGTCACCTCTATTTGTTTGGAATGTAAGGTCAGAAAAGATAGTCTCTTCATCCTTGTTATAACGAAAAGCAAGGTTATTAATTTTTAAAACATCATTACCACTTCTACGATTTATATTGAAGGAGAAGGTGGCTGAAGATTCATCACCACTGGGTTGATCTAATCTATCCATCTTTTCTAGTTGTTTTCGTCTACTTTGTGCTCTTTTAGTTGTAGATGCGCGAACAAGATTCTTTTGAACAAAATCTTCAAGTTTTTTTATCTCGGTTTGCTGTTTCTCGAATTGCTTCATTTCTAACTCATAATCTACAGCCTTTTGTTCTAAATACTTAGTATAATTACCATGATACTTTTTCGACTGATTACGGGAAATCTCATATACCGTTTTCGTTGTCTTATCTAAGAAATAACGATCGTGTGAAACAATTACAACCGCACCATCATAATTATTTAAATAACCTTCAAGCCATGTTAATGTTTCAATATCTAAATGGTTTGTTGGTTCATCTAATATTAAAATAGAGGGCTTTGATAGAAGTAGTTTTCCTAACGCTAAACGTGTTTTCTGACCACCACTAAGTGTATTAATTGGCGTTTCTAGGTCGTAGTCTTGAAAATGCAAGCCATTTAATACAGACTTTATATCGGCTTCGTAGTGATAACCGCCCTCCATTTTAAAGGCTTGTTGCTGTATATCATATTGTGCAAGTAGTTGTTGATATCTTTTTTCATCTTGAATAATTGCAGGATCGCCCATTTGTAATTCCATTTTACGAAGTGCAGTTTCCTTTTTTATTAAATCCTCGAAAACATGAAGCATTTCAGCCCAAATGGTTTCATTGGTCTCTAGCCCAGTGTTTTGTGCTAAATAACCTAAGGAGACATCTTTTGGTTTATGGATTTCACCTTCATCGTAAGAGAGGAGACCAGCCATTACTTTTAGTAAGGTTGATTTACCTGCCCCATTTCTACCAACAATAGCAATCCGATCGTTGGTTTGTATTTCTAATTTTATATTTGATAGAATTAATTCAGCACCATATCTCTTCACTAAATTGTTTACTTGCATTAAAATCATCTTTTTGTTCACCTCATCTTTTCTAGTGTATCGCACTTTTTATCACACTAGCAAGCAAATGGACGTGTATTAATTGGTGAATTGCTTTATACTAGAAGAAGTAAGTGAATTAGTTCACGACAAATACGTTGGATTTTAAAAACGTATGGCTTTAGGTCAAGGTTTATTAGGGGTTTGTACAAATTGTTATAAAGGGGATTGAAATATGCAAAGTAAAATACCACAAGCAACAGCTAAAAGATTACCATTATATTATCGCTTTTTAAATAATTTACATATACAAGGAAAATCGCGTGTCTCTTCAAAAGAACTGAGTGAAGCAGTAAAAGTTGACTCTGCAACGATTAGACGAGATTTCTCGTATTTTGGAGCATTAGGTAAAAAAGGTTATGGCTATAATGTCGAATATTTATTAGGCTTCTTTAGAAAAACATTAGATCAAGATGAGACGAGCAATGTAGCATTAATTGGTGTAGGTAATTTAGGAACTGCCTTTTTGCATTATAATTTCACGAAAAATAACAACACAAAAATAGAAATGGCATTTGATGCAGATGATGGTAAAGTAGGCCAAGAAATTGGAGGTGTACCGATTCATCATATAGATGATTTGGAAAAGAAACTTGGTAACGTTGAGGCGGTTATTTTAACTGTACCAGGTGCAGAGGCACAACAAATAACGGATCGATTAACTGATTCCGGAATTACAGGTATTTTAAATTTTACACCTGCACGTATAAATGTTTCAGAAGATGTCCGAGTCCATCACATTGATTTAGCAGTTGAGTTACAGTCATTGTTATACTTCATGAAGCATTATCCAAATGATGCAGTAGAGGAATAGAAATAAAGCAGTGACCTAATTAGGTCACTGCTTTATTATTTTGAATTCTTCGCTTTCTTTATATGAATGTGTATTCTAATTAGGCGAATTGCTACTGCAAAATCTAAAGTAGCAAATATAGCAAATAATAGAATTAATAAACTCCAACCGGTCTCTTGGATTGATGTTATCCCTATATATGTGAATGCAATCCCAATACCAATGTAAAAGGTTGCTGCAACCAATGGCGAGGTTCGCATATGTTAGCCTCCAATCACTATCATTTGTAATTTTTCATATTGCTCGAGCATTTTCTCAAGCTCTTCTGGTGAAATACTTAATTGTGCAATGACGACCATTGTATTCATCGATGCATGTGCAATGATTGGTACAATAATCCGTTTTGATTGAACATAAATAAACGCAAACACAAATCCAATTGTTAGATAGGTTAAAATGTGTGGGAAATCATTATGCACCACTGCAAAAATTAAACCAGAAGCTAAGGCGCCAATAAAGAAGTTCGTTCTTTTATATATGCTTCCGAAAATGATTTTTCGAAAAACAATTTCTTCTAAAATTGGACCAATTACAGCAACTACAATGATAAAGATTGGTGCTGCTCTTGCAATTTCGATTATATTTTGGGTATTCTCTGAATCTGGACTAACTCCAAGAAATGTTGTTTGAAGATAGTTGATAACCCCTTGGCCAATGAATGCTAAGATTAAGCCTATAAGAGACCAAATGATTACCATACCATTACTGGCTGCTTCTGGGTCTTTTCTCAAATTTTTCTCAGGTTTTAACAACAGTAATATAATGAGTAATGCTGCCAAAAAGCTGAATACGGTCCACGCGATACCTATTGTTCCAAAATAGTCTTCGTTCACATCAGCAATTTCTAGGACCAATAGAAGTGGATAAGAAGAAAGTTGCATCAATATATATGTTCCTAAGATGTATATGTAGTTTCTAGTCAAAGCTAAACGTCTCCTTTAATAATATATAATTGTCCAATATACGTATTTTAACATAACTTTAGAATAGAATTGTACTAGTTCGATTTTTCTAATTGAATGATGAAATCCAATGTAATTTACTATGTTTAAAAAAAACATAAAAAAAACAAGTGCAATACTTGCAAAATGGTAAACAATTCATTATTATAATAATTGTGTTAGCACTCTTCATTGGTGAGTGCTAAGAATAAATAAAACCATTTTGAAATATATGAAGGAGGGTTTTTATAATGTTAAAGCCATTAGGAGACCGTGTCATTATTGAACTCGTAGAAGAAGTACAGAAAACAGCAAGTGGAATTGTTTTACCAGATTCTGCACAAGAAAAGCCGCAAGAAGGAAAAGTTGTTGCAGTCGGGTCTGGTCGTGTAGCAGATAATGGAGAAAGATTTCCTTTGGAAGTCGCAGAAGGAAATACAATTATTTTCTCTAAATTTGCAGGCACAGAAGTGAAGTATGAAGGTAATGAATACTTAATTCTTCGTGAAAGTGACATTCTAGCTATTATTGGCTAAGCGAAGACAATTAATTTTAAAGATACTTAAGAATCAAGGAGGGCTTTTAAGATGGCTAAAGAATTGAAATTTAGTGAAGATGCTCGTCGCGCAATGCTACGAGGTGTAGATACATTAGCAAATGCAGTGAAAGTAACATTAGGACCAAAAGGACGTAATGTCGTATTAGGTAAAAAATATGGTTCACCGCTTATTACTAATGATGGTGTAACAATTGCTAAAGAAATTGAATTAGAAGATGCGTTTGAAAATATGGGTGCACAGCTTGTAGCTGAAGTTGCATCTCAAACAAACGATGTTGCTGGTGATGGTACGACAACTGCAACAGTACTTGCACAAGCAATGATTCAAGAAGGTTTGAAAAACGTTGCTTCTGGTGCAAATCCAGTAGGCGTACGTCGTGGTATTGAAAAAGCAGTGAAAGTTGCAACTGAAGAATTACGCAGTATTTCTAAACCGATTGAAGGAAGAGATTCAATTGCACAAGTTGCAGCAATCTCCTCTGGTGACGATGAAGTAGGACAATTAATCGCAGAAGCTATGGAACGCGTTGGTAACGACGGTGTTATCACAATTGAAGAATCAAAAGGTTTCAATACAGAATTAGAAGTAGTAGAAGGTATGCAATTTGATCGTGGTTATGCTTCTCCATATATGGTTACTGACCAAGATAAAATGGAAGCAGAACTTGAAGATCCGTACATTCTAATTACAGATAAAAAAATCAATAATATCCAAGAAGTACTTCCTGTTCTAGAACAAGTTGTACAACAAGGTAAACCACTTCTATTAATAGCTGAAGATGTAGAAGGCGAAGCACTTGCAACACTTGTTGTAAACAAACTTCGTGGTACATTTAATGCCGTAGCAGTTAAAGCACCTGGTTTTGGTGATCGTCGTAAAGCTATGCTTGAAGACATTGCAGCATTAACTGGTGCAGAAGTAATTACAGAAGACCTTGGTCTTGAGTTGAAGAACACTACAATCGAACAATTAGGTCGCGCAACTAAAGTAGTTGTAACAAAAGAAAACACTACAATAGTTGAAGGCTCTGGAAATCCAGAACAAATCTCTTCACGTGTTGCACAAATTCGTGCACAAGCAGAAGAAACTACTTCTGAATTTGATAAAGAGAAACTACAAGAACGTTTAGCAAAACTTTCTGGTGGGGTTGCAGTAATTAAAGTTGGTGCAGCAACTGAAACAGAATTAAAAGAACGTAAACTACGCATTGAAGATGCATTGAACTCAACACGCGCAGCTGTAGAAGAAGGTATTGTTGCTGGTGGTGGTACAGCGTTAATTAATGTCTACAAAAACGTTCAAGCACTTGATTTAGTTGGAGACGAACAAACTGGTGCAAATATTGTACTTCGTTCTTTAGAAGAACCAGTTCGTCAAATCGCACACAATGCTGGTTTAGAAGGCTCTATTATTGTAGAACGTCTTAAAACAGAAAAAGTAGGCATGGGTTATAACGCGGCTACTGGCGAATGGGTAAACATGATCGACGCTGGTATCGTAGACCCAACTAAAGTTACACGCTCAGCACTACAAAACGCAGCATCCGTTGCAGCAATGTTCCTAACTACTGAAGCAGTAGTAGCAGACATTCCTGAAGAAAACACAGGTGGCGGAATGCCAGACATGGGCGGCATGGGTGGCATGGGCGGCATGATGTAGGATAGTTACATCAAATACTGTTAAATCAACGTTTACACCCTTTTGAAACACCTTTTCACAAGAAAATGTCACTGTTATGTCACATTTATTTATAAAACTAAGTCTGAAAGGGCGTTTTCGTACAAAGTTTTTACTTTGGCGGAGGCGTCCTTTTTCATCTTGTTAGTAGCGTGCGTTTAAATCTTCATTGTGGTTTTCATATCTTCGTGGCCAACCTTTTCCATGATTGTCGCAAGATCGATTCCTGCTTCTGTCAACATGCTAATATGTGAGTGTTTAAATATAGGTGGTGTGGCTATCTTTAATATTTTCGTATGCTCTAATATCCTTTGCATTCTCGTGATGATATTTTGTGAATGTACGGATAACCGTTCGCACGACTAAAAACAAAGTGATATTCTTCAAATTCATGTTTGTGCTGCAAGTTGAATTTTTTCTGTCGTCTGTTTAGGTGGAGTTAATTCATAGCTTCACATATTATTCGAAAATAGTAAATTTCATGGGCTGTAATTAATAAATAGAATAGTTACCCAGATACGTTAATTTAAGTGGCTAATTACCGTTAATATACCGTAATAAATCATAAGTATTTGTTGGTGAAACGGTGAAATACACACTTAAAAGTTGAATAATAAGTTTTAATTTTAAAAGTTCTGTTAGACTATAATCATACTGGTAATTCATTTTATATTTGGAGTGATTATAAAAATTTTAATTCTAAAAGTAGTTTTCTGGAGAAACAGGCAGTAAAAGATAAAATTTTGGTCACTGTAAATGGGACAGCTCCTATTTAATTCTCTAACTTAGTTTTGGGATTGATTGAATTTGTGACTCCTGAAAATATCAGAAAAATGATGGATATGAATAAGCATGGATTTAATATTTATCGTTAAAATATGGAAACTTGTATTTTGATTAATTTATAGCGATCAATATTCAAGAATGGGGTGCTAATCTGTAATAAGAATTGCAACCTTTCTTTATGTATAGGGCCAGATTGTGAAGTGATATTATATAGACTATTACTGCGAAACAAATACCTTCATTTTCAATTACTTTCATAAGTCATTAGAGGTAGTAATTTCCCACACTGTAAGCATCATTTATCATTACTAACACTTTATTAAAAAATTATATGTTATTCGACAATCGATTCAGTTAATAAAAGAAATAGTTATCTTACTGAAATATTATTAATTTTACGGAACTATAACCAATTTATTTAAACCTGTTTCTTAACCAATTAGAATTATCCTTACAAACAATTGATGGTGGCCACCATAGTGAAGGAGAGCATTCCTCCTTACATGTCATAGAAACATCCGTTTAAGATATTATAGAAGAAATCAAAAGCACTGAATCTATACAAGGATTCAGTGCTTTTAGATGTACTAATTAATCGTTTTAAAAGATAATCTATAATATATATTTGGTTCGTTTAAATTAATTATAGCTAATAGATGTATCTTGACTTTCTGTTTTCTTCTAAATACTTATAATAAAAAGTTCTATATCTAGATTATTTTTGATTTTTTTCCAATACATAACAATTATTCGCTTAAAGTATGGGGGGATAATTCATACAATCAACTAACTAACGAATCAATAGAGTTTCTACAAACACCAACTAATATATCGGATTTTCCTGGAGACTCTAATCCTCCAACAATCAATATTTCGCAAGTTAACCAATCTAAAACAGAAGTATTGATTACCGCAGAAGTATCAGATAATGATACGGGTCTAGCTTTGCAAAAATGGGGGAAAGGGAAGAAAAATTCAAGTTATTTTGATGAAAATGGAAATGAATTTACTGGTTCAACCTTTATAATAGATAAAAATGATACTTATACAGTATATGCAAAAGATAATGCAGGGAATACAAATATAAAAACTATTTTAATAGATAGTATAGATAATGTTGCACCATCGATACCTACAAATTTAATTTCTACTACGAAAACAGAAAGCTCCATAACTATTAAATGGGATTCTAATAGCCAAGACGATGATTTAACTAACTACCTGATTTTTCGAGATAACGAATTAATAAAAAAATCAGCAGAAAATGAATATACTGATACAGGACTTTCAGAAAATACAACCTATAATTATATTATTAAAGCGGAAGACGATGTTGGAAATATATCAAATGCAAGTAATGAACTTTCTGAAGTCACAAAAAGTTCATATGATATTTCTTCACCAACAATCCCTAGTAATGTTGAAACTAGCTCAATATTAGAAACATCTATAACGCTTTCCTGGAAACCTTCAACAGATGATGTAGGAGTTGTGGAATATGAAATCTACCGTGATGGCAAAAATATAAGTAGCAGTCCTACCACTACTTTTATAGACACATCTTTGAAAGGATCTACTACTTATATTTATACAATTAAAGCTGTAGATGAAGCTAGTAATAAATCAGAATACTCTAAGGAATTGTCCGTTACAACATCTGATCCAATTGATAAAGAGGCTCCCTCAATTCCTTTAAACCTTGCTTGGTCATCTAAAAGTGATGCCTCTGTAACTCTTTCTTGGGATTCTTCAACTGATAATGTTGAAGTTACTAATTACAGAATTTTTCGTGATGGATTAGAAATTGGATCTACGAAAAATACTACTTATCAAGATGAGAATCTTGGCATGGGAAAAAGCTATATCTATACGATAAAGGCTGTAGACGCAGAAGGAAATCTTTCTAATTTTAGTAACTCTGTTAGTGTAACTACTTCAGTATTCTTTTATTATTCTTTAAACGAGGACGGAACAATTTCAATTACTGGATATACAGGAGATGAAGGTAATGTCATTATTCCGTCTGAAATTGAAGGAAAGACGGTAACTACTATCGGTACTAACGCATTCTCTTCTAACGATGTTATAACAAACATATATATTCCAGAAAAAATTACATCTATAGGTGATAATGCATTTAGATATATGGAAAACCTTATTGAAATTGAGGTTGATAGCAATAACATAAATTACACTAGTGAAAAAGGTGTATTATTCGATAAGACTATGAAATTATTAATTCAGTATCCTGCAGGTAACTCGGCAACAGAATATGATATACCAGATGGAATAGAAGAAATAGATTCCTATGCGTTTATAATTAGTTCAAATTTAGTTAAAGTAAGTATGCCAAGTAGTATTATTACAATTGGTGAATGGGCATTTGGACATGCTGTTAATCTTTCAGACTTAACAATCCCGGATAGTGTTGTAACAATAGAATCTTTTGCCTTTTATAATTGTAATAATATCACAAGTTTAATAGTACCGAATAATGTAAAATATATAGGAGGAAGGGCATTTTCAGAATGCGACAATTTACATAGTTTGTCAATTACAGGATACGAAACTTATATTTCTGGATATATAGCTGAAGATTCAAATAAGCTCACAAAAGTTACATTAGGTGATGATAACAATAAGAAAAATCAAATGGTAATAGATGACTTTGCGTTTAGTAATCTTAGTAATTTAAAAAATGCAACATTTAAAAATGGTGTTTCAACTATTGGAAATAGAGCTTTTTCCTATACTGGTATCGAAACCTTAGTTATTGATAATGATAGTGTAGTAATTAAAGAATTTGCCTTTAGCGGTGCTAACCTAACTGAGCTAAGTTTAAATGTAAGTAACATTGAAAGATTTGCTTTTTCAGATTGTAACATTTTAATAAGTGCAGATATAAAGACACAAAATATAGGAGAGTATGCTTTCTTTGATCTCGAAAATCTAGAATCACTAGACATTGAAGCAACTAACATTGATAGATATGCATTCGCTTCTCTTCCTAATTTAACTAGTCTCAACCTTCAAGCAGGGGATATAGGTGAATGGGCTTTCAGTCAGCTCCCTAATTTGACTAGTCTCAATCTTCAAGTAACAGATATAGGGGACTGGGCATTTGGGTATTGCGAAAATCTAGAAAGCATTGTAATTCAAGCAGAGAATATAGGAAACTATGCTTTTGCACAATGTTCTAATTTGTCTTCAATTATTCTAGGTGAGAACGTTAAGACCATTGGGGAGGGTGCTTTTCTCGGAACGAACATAAGTAGTATTAGGATTCCTGATAGTGTCGTAAGTATAGGTGCAATTGCATTTGTTGAATGTTCTAACTTAGTGAGTATTTATTTCGGAAAGAATCGACCAACTATGACTCCTAACACATTTGCGGGCACTCCTTATAATTTAATGACTTATTATAGTTCTTTAGAAGATAATGATCCACCGTTAAAACCGGCAGAAACGCATGTAGCAGATCCGGTTGATACATCAACTGGTGCGCATTTTCTTGACATAGATTTACTAAATATTAAAGGAGCACAAGATTTATCTTTTAAATTAAACTATAATTCCTCACATTTAACTATTGGAACGATGGGTAGAGGATGGAACAATAACTTTGAGATACGAATTGATGAACAGTATGATAATTCAATTTTTGTCTATTGGTCACCTTCTATTTACACTAGATTCACCAAGAATGAGAAAGGTATTTTTACTTCAGATTCACTTGGCAAACAAAACTATGAACTTTCTCAAAATAGTGATGGAAGTTATAAACTTAATAATCCTTATGACAAAAATTACTCATTTAACACCAATGGTCAATTAACAAAAATAAAAGATCACGCTGGCAAGGAGCTGCTTATTACTCATAACTCTGAGGACAGTTTTACGGTTACCGAACCAGTTTCTAACAAAACATTTACGATTAGGTATAATTCTCTTGGTCTTATTGATAGCGTTACTGATTCATCAGGTAGAGAGGTAACATTCGAATATGATGTTATAAAATGTCTGACTTCTATTACAGACGCTGATGGTAAAGTAACAGAATTTACTTATGACAAAAATGGACGCGTTCTTACTGGAACTAATAATGAAGAGATAACATATTTCACTAATACTTATGATAATAGAGGAAGGGTTTCATCCCAAGATGATGCGATTGAAGAAAATAAGCTTACCTATTTTGATTATAATACATCAGATACAGGAGAAACTACAGTTACAATTACGGATCGTAACGACCATGTCCGAAACAATGTTTTTAATAGTTTGCAGCAACTTATTTCGACTACAGATAATAATGGTAATACTAAAGGTTACTCTTATGACTCTAACGGTAATATCATGGAAGAGATTGATGCACTTAGTAACAATTCTTCTTTTACCTATGATAATAATAATTTACTTACGGAGAAAATTGATCCTGTAGGATTTAAGACAGTGTACACTTATGACAATAATGGAAATCTATTAAGTGAATCATCATCCGATGGTAGTAAAATAACTTACACGTATAATTCTAGCAATCTCGTTTCCAGCAAAATTGACCTGCATGGAAATAAGACAACTTATGACTATGACAAAAATGGTCTTTTATTCGAGAAGAATGTTGGAACGAGAAAGTATCAATATACTTATGAAGATGGGCTACTAAAAACAGAAACAAATCCTGATGGTGGGGTTACTACTTATATCTATGACAAAGCATCCAGAGTAATCTCGAGCATAGATGAATATGGAAACAAGACTTCTTTTTCGTATAATGCTAATGGAGATCAACTATCAAAAACTGATCCTTTAGGAAACAAAACTACTTATACTTATGATAGTAACGGAAACATCCTAACAGAAACAGATGCTAAAGGAAATGTAACAACTTATAATTATAATGGGAATGGAAAAGTAATTTCAGTAAAAGACCCTAAATCCAATATCACTTCATACAAGTATGACGGTGAAGATAGAATTATTCAGGCTTTGGATCCTAAAGGAAATGCTACAATTAAAACTTATGATCCTGTTGGACAGATGGTTAGTGAAAAGGATACTAATGGCGATAAGACTTCTTACAAGTATGATAATGTAGGTAATTTACTTACAATAACTTTGCCAGGGGGCGGTAGTACATCTTATACCTATTATCCGAATGGGAAGATAAAAACAGAAACAGATGCTGTTGGTAACTTAACAACCTATGATTATAATTCTAGTTGGCTACTTAGTAAGACTACCAACGCACAAGGGAAAGCTTCAGTATATAAATATAGTATTGCCGGTGACTTGTTAAGTATCACGGATCCTCTTGAAAATACAACTTCCTATACGTACGATGAATATGGGAATAATCTTACTCAGAGCGACCCTAATGGGAACATTATAACTTTCACTTATGACATAAATAATAATAGAGCGAGTCAAACTGATGAGCTTGGTAATAAGACGTCCTATTCTTATGATATGATGGACAGATTGTTGAGTACAACAGATGCTAAAGGAAATACGATATCCTACTCTTATGATGCTGTAGGAAAATTGACTTCAACCACGGATCCACTAGGAAATACGGTTGCAATAGAGTATGATCCTAATGGTAATCCTGTGCAAATTACTGATACACTAGGTAATCTTGTTAGTCAGACAAAATATGACTCTACTGATCTTGTTACATCTGTTTCAAATGCTCTTGGTAATAAAATTCATAAAGTCTATGACTCTCTCGGTAATGTTATAGAAGTATCAAATCCAAAGGGGAATATTACAACTTTGGACTATACTTCTTCAGGCCAGTTAATGTCATCTACTAATGCGCAAAATGCAGTTAGTAGTTATGAATACGATCCAGATGGAAATGTGACAGCAATTAATGGACCATCGGATAGTTCAACCGAATATAGTTATGATACAGCAGGCAGATTAGTTACTGAAACAACAACTTCAAGTGGCGTTATAACTTATGAGTATAACTCTTTAAATTTATTAGAAAAGATGACGAACGCACGTGGGCAAATAAGGGATTATAGTTATGATACAGCAGGCAGAATTAAGAGTTATACAGATGCCAAAGGTGTTACGAATTTTACTTATGATAAAAATGGAAATATTCTAACTGAGACTGACGATCAGGGAACAATTACAAGAGAATATGACCTCCACAATAGAGTAACTAAATACACTGATGTATTCGGAAATGTAATTCAATATGTTTATGATGAAGTAGGAAATCTTTCATCACTAATCTACCCTGATGGTAAGACAGTTCAATATGTTTAGGATGCTGCTAACCACTTAATCAAGGTGACAGATTGGGAAGGAAGACGTACGACTTACGATTACGATGAAAATGGGAATTTAGTAAATACAAAAAGACCAGACTCAAGTGAACTTATTCAGTCCTTTAATAAGGCTGGAATGCTCACTGAAATGGTCGATGTTGATTCCGATAGTAATATTATTAATAAATATACCTTTACTTATGATAGTAATGGTCAAATTATAAGTGAAGTAGCGACAAGTAATGCAAAGACAACTGAGTTAAGCTATGATGAACTAGGAAGACTTATAAAAAAAATGGAACTTGATTTAAAGGGGAATCTGCTTAATAGTTATACTTATACGTATGATGATGCTGGAAATATTACATTAAGTGAATCTTCAATCGATAGTAAGACTATGACATATGATAATCAAAACAGAGTTATATCGTTTAATGGTAATAATATTCTGTATGATGAAGATGGAAATATGATAAGTGGCCCTATAGAAATCAAAGATACCAGTTTTTCTTATGACTCGGGAAATAGACTCGTACAATTAGGAAGTACAAATTATGAATATGATGCAGATGATCATCGCATTTCAGAAACAACAGATGGAGTAACTACTGAATATGTATATGATGATGAATCGAATGATCTTAGTCAACTTCTAGTCAAAACAGACTCAGATGGAAATAGTGATTTTTATGTTTATGGTCTTAATCTTATAGGGGAAGAGACTACGGATGGGACCTATAATATCTATCACTTTGATTACCGTGGAAGCACAACAGCAATTACAGATCAGCAAGGTGGAATTACTGATACTTTTGAATATGATTCATATGGCAAACTTCTAAATCATAATGGTTCAAGTCAAACAGCATTTCTTTATAACGGTCGCGATGGAGTTATATCTGATAAAACTGGTCTTTATTATATGCGTGCAAGATATTACTCTCCAGAACTAATGCGATTTATAAATGCCGATACTGTTAAGGGAGAAATAACTAATAGTATAACGTTAAACCGCTACGCATACGCAAATGGAAACCCTGTTTTAAATGTTGATCCAGAAGGTGAGTTTATAACTGTTGCTATTGGAGCAGCTATTGGTGGCATAGTAGGGGGAAGTGCCAACTTAATTAATCAAGTTGCAACAGAGGGATGGAGTGACGTTAGTTGGGGAGAAGTTGCCATAAATACAGGTTCAGGTGCTTTATCCGGCGCTGTTGCTGGTACCGGTGTCGGTCTTGCTGGTGCGATTGTTGCAAATGAAGCAATCAGTGTTGCAAATTATGCTGCCACTCAACACGTGAATAACGACTCTTTATCTTGGCAAGGTTTAGGAACAACCCTAGTATGGGGTGGATTTGGAGCAGCTAAAGGAGGTAGTGGAATATTGCATGGTGAAACTGGTAGAATAATAAGAAATTGGCAAGGTACAGCACTAAAAGCTAAATTGATAAATGTGCAAAGCGTTGAGATTTATGCAAAGCTATCGATTAAAAACAAGCTTATTCAAGAAGGTAAATTAGCTACTAGAAACACAATAGAAGGAACGGCATTAAATAGTATTGGAACATATGCTACTAACAAAGCATTTGAATATAGTACATCAGGAACAGCAAAATAGTTGATATTTAGAAGGGGGGACAATTGAATGGGAGAAAAAAGTTTAGAATTTATATATCGCATATCTCTCTTTCCTTTATTTTTGCAGTTTATAATATTGACTCCTGTATTTTTTATCCTTTCCATTATTCTTTTTTATGTATCTAGATTGTTAGATATATGGATGCATAGCTCTAAAAGGGATTATTATGAAACCAGTTATGATCCTATAACAAATAAAAAATTGTTATTAAGGTCCCTGTTTGGTACTTTTTGTCTAATGGCCGCTTATTTAATTAGCACTTCATAGTTTGTTTTATGAGAAGAGAGGTCAGTCAATATGTTTTATACTGATCTCTTTTAAATATGTTGAACATAAATAAATCTATTATTACAAAGCAAGAAATACCAGGGATTAGGAATAATTATGGATTGTTATTAAACGAATAAACCGGTAGATTCATAAAGGGACTGCACTAAAAGCTTAGCTGCTAACTAACAAAGAATCAATAGTACTAATATCTCTATTTTGCACTTTTTCTTTAATGGGCGTGTACTTTATTTGCGTTTAGATATTAGTATTGTAAGGGTAATATTTCTGTGCATTCCGGAGAATTTACTAAGATATAATTAAAATTTAAAATATTTAATACCTGTAATTATATAATATAGTGTAAAAACCTACAGAACTCCTCCCGTTTGGAAAGAGTTCTGTAGTTTTTTTTGGCTATGTTAAAGATAATGTTAACAAGTTTTAATAAATCAAAGGAGATATGTATGACCGAGTACACATCGGCCGTATAGGACATAAAGTAATTTATCAATCGCTTTATTTTAGGTTTATTAATTATACAAATAGTAACCTCGTTAAATCTAATCAAAATTTAAATTTAACAATAGTGCTAGGATAGCTATTCTTGATACATTTACCTATCTAATCTATCTATAGCATTCCACGCATGCTCCTCAGTTGTAATAATATAAAGTGCGGATGTGTCAGTTGAACTATGTCCAAGTTGCCTCATTAAATCATATACTGAATTTTTCTTCGCATACTCTGTCGCAAAAGTATGTCTTAATTTATGTGGAGATAATTTTTCATCACGAAACGCCTCTTTACGCGTAGTTAGAAACTTAAACAGTGATTTAGGGGAAATCTTCTTACAATTGATTGTGTCATCCTGCAACTCCAATTCTTCTCGTAAATAGAAAAAAAAGAATTCGCTTCTGTAAGTGTTAAATGTTCTAAGGTAGAAAAGGAGATATCCTTGATTTTTCCCACCTTTACAATACCTTCTGCCAGAAGCGAATAAAACAATTTTTTGAAATCATTCAAGTACCCGATTAAAGTAAAAGGGGAAGTATTAGCTGAAGTCATCTCATCTTTATATTCTTCTATATATAAAGTGAAGAAGTTTAGTTTTTCTATTGAAGATGAAATGGACCATGCAACAATATTATTTGGGTAAATAGTAGTAAACAATAACACTTTAAATTTAGAGAACGGTGAATCATTTAGGGGGAATTAATATTTTTCATATACAGCTAAAGGTTGCTTATATTGAACAAGATCAACTAATAACATAAAGTCATTGCTGCTCAGTACAACGATACTATGCAATAGAAGATTGATTTTCAACTATCAGGCGTGATTGTTGAAGGATGAACTTGTTAAAATAAGTCCACAGTAAAAAAATATAAAGGTTAAGTGCTCATGTTTTGCTCATGTTAATATGTGTACTAGGGCAGTTCTATTTATTTCACTTGAGAGAAAATGCTGATTTAAAAGGGTTTATAATATGTATTTCACTGTATTTAACAGATTAATACACGGGCGGCATGATGTAAGGTGCCCCTTAAACCCTTGATATGACTGGGTTTTTAAGTGAGATAAGAGTGAAATGCTAACATTTTGCTAACATAGTGCAATAAAAAGTAATAGCACCTGTCATTGAGACAGGTGCTATTACTTTTGTAAACTTTTCATTAAGAGGCCAAATTTCTGCGAAGCATCTTTTTTCAATTCTTTTGTGACATGTAAGTAGATATTTTTGGTAGTATGATCGTCCGAGTGCCCTAAGCGGTCCATGATCTGTTCTAAGCTAACTTTTGCTTCTGCAAGTAAAGAAGTCTGTGTATGACGTAAAGAGTGTGGAGTTAGCTTTTCATTTAAGCCAGCACGCTTCAATATTCTTTTCATGCGTAATAGTACCTTTTTTACATAGATTGGGTAGCCAGGATGATATTCACTAGAAGCAAAAATGAACCCTCGATGCTTTCTGTAAGAATATAGTATTCGCTTGCTGTCATAATATTTTTTTTGTTTGTAAGCACTTCGAGCATGGCAAAACTTTCAAGGGTTTCTTTTTAGATATACTTGTCTGGAAACACCAAACTTCTTAGCTGATTCATCAAATTTTTTGACCGCACTAGGATCAAAGTTTCTAATTTTTAATTCCATTTGTGAAACCTCCTGAGTGAAAAAGATTCATTAAACCTATATTTAGTAAAATAAGTAAAGATTCTTAATGAAATATACAGGTAAGTTGTTAGCTTATGTTACCCCCTTCTTCATTTCATCTTAGGTGCTAACGCATTCCTATGAAAACCTGTAATATCCAGTTAAAGATGTTACAGTAATAATTTAGTTAAACCTTGATATATCGCACTTTTTGCACAACATGTTAAACGTTGGGACATAGTCCTAATCTATTTCATCTATAGTTCTCAGTTAAAAAGACATTAAGACGCTTTGTGCTTTTGATATAGAATAGAATGCTCGAAATCTAAATTAGATAATGGTAATACTCTCCGAAAATTATTGTTTAATCTTACAAGTGTATGAATTGTATAGAAACATAATTAAAAAAATTTGTAAATTTGTACACTTAACTTTACATTTTGACAAGTAAAATGTATATTAGAGATAGTCAAAAGTAAAAAATTGCGAGGTGAAAAGATGGAGCTGGTAAGTGTAAGCAAGAAGTATGGAAAACAGATGGTGCTTAAGGAGATTGATTTAGAGTTAAGAAAGGGCGTTATTACGGGACTCATTGGTAAAAATGGTGCAGGAAAGACCACGATAATGAAGATTTTATGTGAAAACATTAAAAATTTTGAAGGATCCTTGAATATGGATAATCATGAGGAAGTAGGATATTTAATCGAGCATCCAAAAGCTTATAAACATAAAAGCGGATGGTATAATTTAACGTATTTTTCCCGTATTTTCACTATTGAGTATGATCCAGAGTATGTTGATTTTCTGATTGAAGCGCTTGGAATGAAGAATTACATCCGAAAGAAAGTTAAAAATTACTCCATGGGAATGAAGCAGCGCTTAGGGATCGCCATTTCAATGCTTAGTAAACCGAATTATTTAATTTTAGATGAGCCGACAAATGGAATGGATCCGGACGGTTCGATTGAAGTACTGAAGACTCTTAAGCAGCTCAGTGAGAAGTATCAGATCGGAGTATTGATCTCCAGTCATAAATTAGAGGATGTGGAAATGATAAGTGATGAGGTTGTGTTTATTGATCATGGAAATATTAAGAAGAAATTTGAGACTGGAGACTTGGCCAAGTCGGGAGTGATCAAGATTGGATTGCAACCTGAGGAAACCGAACAGGCATATGCGATTATCAGTGGTTTAACAGAAGTGGCCAGAATAGAAGAAGAGCAAATCGTTGTCCCGTTTTCCAGTGATCTTTCTCAAATTATAAAAGAATTATCGAAACAGGAAATCTATCCAATTAACATTACAAAGAATCCCCATTCATTGAAGGATTATTATTTCCAAATGACTCAATCAGGGGAGGTAGCACAATGATTGTATCGAGAGTAGTCCTTTATGATATGAAGAAAATATTTAGTAATTGGTTTCTGTATATGTCGTTGATTCTATCATTCCTTCCAGCAATGGGCATCGCTTACGCAATTAAAAATTTAGATGGACCGTTTACACTTGAACACGTCACATCCTTTTATGCACTGTTTGGCACCATTATGAGTGTGGTCGTTGCGATGAGGCTGTATACTGATGACCTGTCCAATGAAACAATTACACTTGTTATAAACAATAAGAAAAATCGCGTGAAGTATCTCCTTTCCAAGGTTTTTGGATTTGCGCTTGTAGGGCTTGTCTTTGGAGTCTTATGTGCGCTTACCCTGTTATTTGTTAAGGAGTATTTAGCCGTATTACCTGAGTCTTCTTTGTATCTAAAGACAATTGTAAACTATACCTTGTTCACAACCCTTTATACTATTCTCTTTTTCTTTATCAGTATTTTTTACAGAAACGTCGCTGCTATATTCGTCATCGCTGTGTTATCGATTTCCTTTTTGCCGAATCTGTTTGGCACCCTATTAGATAGCGGCAGTTTACCGGAAAGTCTGAATACAGTTATTGAAAGCCTTCCGATTTATTACTTACCAATCTTAATTGGATCTCATAATCTAGATGGAGTACAATATTTAACAGTAGCTGTCTTCTTGTTGGTTTTCTTTTTAGGCTCATTCTTTGCGATAAGAAGTAGGGATTATTAAAGGAATAGAGAGGAATAGCAATGGCTAAAAAATCAAGTGATGAAATAACAAATTTAGTTTATGAATACAGGGTCTTAAAACGTTTAACACAACAGGATTTAGCAAAAGCAGTCGGAGTTTCAAGACAGACCATTCAGGTTATGGAAAAAAACAAATATACCCCGTCTTTGCTTTTTGCATTCAAGTTAGCTGAATTTTTTGAAGCCGACATTAATGAAATCTTTAAATATAAAAATGGAGGGTATGATGATTGAATTTATTGACGCTTGGATGAACAGCAGTGTAACAAACTTTAATTTATTTAACGGAATAACTTTAGTTTTATTCGCTCTATCTACTGTACTGATTGTTATTTTTAATAAAAAACTGGGAGAGGCAGACGAGAGAAAACGTGTAATACAATTGAAGATCAACCAGGGGATGTACATTACCCTTCTTGTTTTTCTATTCCTTATGATTGCAACGATGAACAACAGCTTGGTTTACACTAAACATTTTTTGTTTTTTGGAATCTCGCTTTCTCTGTTCGCAGGGACATGTCTATGTATTTATTATTATTTTAAGGAGAGAATTTAATGGAATTTGGGAATACCTTACTTGCTGTAGTTCTTGGAGTGATTACCTTTATTATCGTGCAGGGAGTCTTAACAATGTTTCTCCACCCGGGAGACGGGAATAATGGTGGAATGAGCTACCTTATTAAAGGGATTGCACTGGGCCTTTGTTTGATGGTAGCTCTGATGGTCTTTCGAAAAGGCAACTAAAACTAAATAGGGTATAAAAGAAGCGCCTGGATCCCGTCTGGCGTTTTTCTTTTAGGTGAAATACTAAATTAAAATAAACAGGATGTGGAACCCATTGCGGTTCCACATCCTGTTTTACACACATCACGACAGGTTTAAGGTACGATTACTAAAAGTAGTCTTCAGTCCAATAAAAGACGGAAAATCATACATTTTTCTAAGATGGTTATAGACAGGTCCACCTGCCCCAAGCATGAAGCTGTCATAATGTAATGTATTACCGACACCGTTCTTCTGTTTCAACTTAAGCTGCTTGAACAACAAATCATAGACGGGAGCGAGTTTTTCGGTTCCAATCAATTCCAGGCGTTCTATTTCCTGAAACAGTTCGATAAACCCACCGATGCCATGACAGATGCAATAGCTGTACTCATTGAGATTTATTGTCTCGTTCTTCAAATCATTTAGGAGCCGTAAGGCTCTCGCCTGAATTTCTTCTTTTAAATAGATATAACCATTTCCATAAAGCTCGAGTCGAGAAAAGAGGATCCCGACAAGGCCGTAACATAAGTAATATTTACCTGCAGTTTGATCTCTTAAATCCAAATAATTATTCTGCTCAACAAGATAATAGCTTTCCTCGATGGCTATTAGTTCCTGAATAAGGGGTTGGTTCTCATTCGATTCGGTTGATCGATCAAATCGGGAAAGAGCGATGATGACTCCGCTGTACCCGTGGGACAAGCCGATCCTGGAATCAGAATCATGCATTTGCTGCAGGTTTTTTTTCAAATAGTGGGTATAAAAGGTCAAAAAATCCAATAGCCTCACCTTCTGAAGACTTTCTTCCATATCAGCGTATATCTCAGAAAGAATTGAGATCGAACCGGATATGCCTGTAAAGTAATCAAGGTTCTTTGCTTCTTTGGTGTCCTTTGCTAAGACATGATCGATTTCTTGAAGCAACTGATTGTAAAAATAGGATTCACCCGTCATTTTGTAAGTAGTGTAGAGCAGGTAAAGATAGCCGCTTACGCCGTTGAACCCGGATAGTTCCTCATATGTAAAAGTATTCCATTTCTTCATGGTCGCAAATATTCTCTTTAGATTATCCAATTCAAGTCCGACTTCTTCACGGAAATAGACGGCTAGCAGTATATTTCCTCCATAATCAAAAATCGAAGGTGTAACAGGGGAAATAATCATTTTTTCACCAGAGAACGAAGGCAGCAAAGCAGAGTAGGATTCATTCACTTGTTTGAATTTCCTCATGAACTCTTCTACATACTGGATTGGGTCCTGATGTTTAATGGATTTTGTTCGTTCGGATTCAGCATGCTCTTTCACATAGTTGTAATGGTGGATAAAGAGGGAGCTTGAGATATGGCTGATCTCCTGATCCAATTTCTCCTTAGTAAAAGAGGATATACGATCCCAAATATTGTCCTTAATGGTTCTGGAGAAATAATTGGACGATAAAAGCTCCCCTCCTGAGTAGAGATCTTTACTATCGGCATATGTGTAAAAAAACGGGATGTCGCCATTTTTTAAGTGCTTGGTTTCCTCCTCATAAATGATTTCAGATGTAGAATTTCCTAAATGCTGAAACAGCTCGGAAAAATTCTTCTCATTTCTTAAGTAATAGGGTTCTGTGCCGATGTTCAAATATTTGGCATAGACGTGAGTTGGGCGGATTATTTGGCGGATTGGGAAGCCTTTCATAACATGGATCAACCGCTCGTAAGTTTCTTCTGGCTTATCTAACACTTGTTTACAAAAATCTGCGAATCCTCTTGTAATCACTTCTAAATACATGCTTGGCAACTGTTTCTGATCATCTAAAAAAATTTCATTCTTTTGTCTTTCAAGTGCTGGATTGACCTCTGAAAAATCCAGTTCTCCATTTGGATTGATCGTCGGAACCGTGTTCTTGTAGTGAAAATTCGTTACCTCCCCTTGTTCGCCTGTAAGGGCAGATATATTTAAATAGTTATCGGTCATTTCAAACGGATAAATCATACTTTGGAAAACAGAATTAGAAAGAGTTAAAAATAAATCGTTTCGCTCAGAAGCGGTTTCGAAATCTGTTAGATCTGAAATGGTTTCTAAATCAATAAAGAATGGCTTCTGACCATCTACTATGACATTTTCGAAGTGCATATCTGTCGAAGCCATAAAATAGAAAATCGAGGAAATAAAGCCCATGTTATAAAAAAAAATTCGAGATTGTAGATTCATCTGTGTGATACTGGTGACTTTTAATTTCCTGATGAATGGAGAATTCCTCATAGCTGTAGATTTCATAGGTATAGTCCTTCAAGTATTCGGACAAAAGGTGAAGGAATCGCTGATCCAATGAAGCGTTTCTCGGTTTATAGAAATAGGATTCACCATCATTAATTTCAAGGAAGACTTTACTGTGTTTGATACCTCGCTTGTGACTTCATTTTCAGTAAGGGAAAAGACGCTCGCAGCCTTTTCAAACAACTATGGTGGCGATCTCGATATCAATACGTATACATTTACAATCGGTGATGATGGTATTGAAAAAGAGCTACAAGTAACTGAGAAGGAATCAAACACCCACAATGTTCCTTCGTATAAAGGAGAGGTGCTTTCGTTTTACAAGCACAAGCACTTGATCATTGAAGGATTTGAAAAAGCTTATGATTTTTTCCTTGCGCAAAAAACTGAGGTTGTCACGCTTGTGAAAAGCTTGTTCACCAATAAGGAAGCACGGGTGATTGATAAGCACACCTACATATATAGTGATGCGATTTGGTCGAGCTACACACCAAGACTCTTAACGGACAAAAGTTTAAGAAGATCCTTTCTTGATGATTTGGGGATCTTTAATGAAACAGAAACACCATTTTTACTGGAAGGCTTTGTACCGTATAAAACGAGAGCGATCACGATTCCTGACAATTACTTTTCCAAGTTCCATCTACATGATAAGCAGAAGCAGGTGACCTTTATCGAAGAAGCTTACCTGTTAGAAGAACGGAGAGACCTGGAATATAACGAAAAAGCTCCGGTGAATATGGAGGAGATCCTGAACAACTGTTACGCAAATCTATTGAAGAAGCAGGTTCCTATGGTGGATGGGGTAAGTTGGCTTGAAGTTCTGGAAAAAGGCAACACCCTATATAGAGACTTTCAAATTGAACCGATGCCCGAAACAATATACTACGGAAAGTCAGGTATTTACCTGTTTCTGCTGAAATATTTCAATCACTTTCCTGAGAAAAAGGATCATTTCCCGGATTTTGAACAGGAACTCGAGCGCTTCATCCGCCAGTTTTCAGAAAAAGTGAAAGCCACCCCTAGTGTGCAAAATGGACTCTTGGACGGAGCAGCAGGACTTCTGTGGCTTATGGCAGAAAGGGAGCAACAACAGGATATTCTTTCCCTGGCGGAGTTCTTAAGTGAAAATGTCAACAATGATCAGTCCTATGATATCGTTTCAGGCAGTGCAGGCTTATTAAAAGTTTTCCTTGCCTTATATGAACGGCCCTCCTTTTCTTTGGATAAGCAAGAATTGTTCTCCTACATTGTGCAAGTGAAAAATCACCTGTTGGAACACGTCTATTCTGATGGCGAGGTGATTGGGTGGATATCCAAAGGCATGGAAGTAGATGTTAATTATGGCTATTCCCATGGGCTCGCAGGCTATCTTCCAGTTTTGTATGAGACTTACAAAATTACAGGGGATGAGTCCGTCCTCATTGTTGTGGAAAAGGGGCTAAAGCACTTGTTGTCGGTCAAAGAGGAAGGCAGACAAACATGGCCGACATCCAATCTGAACGATAAAGCCTTAACCAACTGGTGCCATGGCACGCCAGGTATTTTACTCAGTCTCGTTGAGTTACATAACAAAGGATTTCGCGTCATAGATTTGAAATCGATTATTCTATCAAATATGGACACCCTTACGCAGACTGAGAAGGATTCCGTATCTCTCTGCCATGGCAGATTCGGCAATCACTTCATTGGCTTGTACATTGCCCGTTCACTTGAAGAAAAAGAGCTTGTTTTCACATTTACTAAAAAAATCAACGAAGACTTCCACCATTCTTTTACTGAGACCGGGATCCAAATGATGTATAAATCGTTTATGATCGGCTACAGCGGGATTTTGTATATGTATTTGGCCTTTAAGGAGCAAGGGCTGCTTTAAAAAGATCTTCCACTTTTCTGTTTGTATACTGACCAGATACCGAATCAGGGCACTTTTTTATAAGTGTCCATGAAACTATACTAGATTGCTAGCCAGAATCCTTATTGTTAATAAGATTCTGGCTTTTTTGGTTGTACAATAAATAACGTTGGTGAGTAAAAACTTGCCAGCTTTATTTTTCTATATAAATAGAAAAGAAGTGAGTTTCCCTGTAGAATTGTAGTCGACGAAAACCAAATTCCAAAAAGGGAGTTCACTTGTCTATTTTAAATGATATAAGAAAACTACTAGATATTAAAGATAAAACATTATTTTAAAGGGGAATTGTGTCTGTGAAAATATAAAGGGGAGACATGTAAATTCGTACAAGCCACTGATCCACCACACTGTCCGAAATGTGGCGTCTCCATCTATAAAAATGGGATGCAACCATCCCGGATTACCATTCCAACGAATGGAACGCACCTTACCAACTTACGATTAAAGAAACCGTTTTATGCGTAAGGGATATTGGGCAAGTTTTACTGCCAAAACGCCTATCGTTAAAGCACAGTTGTAGACGATAGAGCTGATTCTATTTTAAGGAATTACTACCAACAAGCTTTCAAAAGACAGTATTTCTTCAGATCTTCTCCATTGGAATTGACAATCCTTCGAAATATTTTTGATCGCTTGTGCCTCTGCAGCCTTAATAAGTACATGCGCTTTAGTAGTATAAACAACTAAACAATTTACAAACAGTATCGCTTATCTGGAGAACGTCTAGAATCTGCAATTATACAAGAAATGGTAGCTTATGATAAAGTGTTAGCGGTCAACTATAACCTTTGTCAAAGCCTTTTGAGAGGAATGAACAAGCATGATTACAAGGGGTTAGAAAGTATTCTAAACAAAAGATGTCCGAACGAAACATCAACTTATTTACGAACAAGTCTCAAGACGCTCAGAAAATATTTACCTTATACACAAAACAGCTTCAACTATTCGTACAATAATGATCGTATTGATCGTATTGAATGGATTAACAACAAGATTAAAGTACTTAATCGCGTCGCCTATGGGTATGGGAACTTTATGCTTTATAAGAATAGAATCATCTTAGATTCCAACTTAAAGCTAGTAGAAAAAACAGCGAAGAAAACAAACAAAAATAAAACACGCTCCAAAGTAGCTTAACTACTATGAAGCGTGATCATATACTTCGATTTTGTCGATAATTATTCTTTAATAACGTCATTTGACAGAAACCTTTTTTTACCCCGACCACTGGTATCTAGTGGGATATTTGAAGTTGATTTTATTCCCTTTTGAGAAAAGAAAATGCTCGTGTTCATTTTTATAAACAGGTTTAATAATGTGATCATATAAATGAAATGTTGTTTTATGGAGGTGCTATCAAAATGCTGTAACTGCTAAACTAAAATGGACAGCTATTGCTCGATAAAACTGAACACTTTCTGCTCAAACTACCTCCAATCAGTTATTATTAGAAAGTATAAAAATAAC
Source organism: Paraliobacillus zengyii (assembly GCF_003268595.1). Classification (NCBI taxonomy): domain Bacteria; kingdom Bacillati; phylum Bacillota; class Bacilli; order Caryophanales; family Bacillaceae; genus Paraliobacillus; species Paraliobacillus zengyii. The sequence continues at coordinate 487,780 of NZ_CP029797.1, forward strand.
TGAGATTTGGGGGATCAGGAAGGTGTTGAAATTAGAAGTGATTGTGGAAGTTCATCAATTGAAGAGGCAAGGCTTTAAAGTTGCTGCCATCGCTCGTAAATGTAGTTTATCGAGAACAACAGTCTATGAATATCTAGAAAAGGACTTTGAAGAAGCTTGTAGATGGGTGGATAATTTGAAGATAAGACAACGAAAACTAGATCCTTTTCAGGATCAAATCTTAGGATGGCTAAAGGAACATCAAGATTTATCAGCTTCACAAATTTCAGTTGGTGAAAATTTAACTTTTAAGCGCTGATTATCCGCATAGTAGCGTACCACGAACAATCTCTTCTATTTTCCGCTGTCAAGTACCTGCCCCTTCCGGTGACTACTAAGAATTGGCAGCATTCAAAAGCAAGCTGCTAAACCTGTACTATTGACACTAGTACTCCACACTAATACTTTTGACTTATGACGTTGATTTATTACCTGGTTTTTTGGAGCTACAAAAAATATATTCAAATAATTGATAGAAAGGTTGTAAATTCAAGAATCTAATATTCTTTATTAAGTAACAACTTTTTAGGAGATGTGCTTATGGAAGTAATCGTGTATTCAGCAGATTCTTGCATTTACTGTAAAAAACAAAGAGATTTTCTTGAAAGACAAGGTATTGACTTTGTAGAGAAAGATATAAGAAAAAGCAAGGATAGTTTGAATGAGTTTAAAGAATTAGAAGGAAAAGGAACACCACTCACTATCATTAAAGAGGATGATGAGATTGTAACTAAAATTACAGGTTTCAATCACAAACAATTAGTTCAAGTTCTACAATTGTAAAGGGTGTTTAATTACATCATTACATATTGGTGGCATAACCAAGTGATAAGGCTATGCCACCAATACCTTGAACCTAGGTTCAAATCCGAGTGCCACCTTATGCTTAAATTAAACATATTATTGGTGTTTAAATAATTGTTAAGAAGTGGTTTTCAGTTTTGCTAATTGATTGGTATCACGGACCAAAAATAAGTGTTCCACCGATCATATATATAAACGGTAGTTAAACATAAAGATATTTGATATAATCCCGTAGAACCCCATTTCCTGTACTTGTTGAGGATGAGCCGAAAGCTGATTGCGCATTTGTCGCTATTGCGAGGAAAACCATTACTTTAGGCATTCACTGTTTCTCTATAGCAAACCCGTCAATAACAGGGGATGAAATTTGTGGCAACTGCTGGTAAAAAACAGGGCGGATTTGATACCATATTTTTAGATGCAATCAGAATAGTAAAATGCTAACATTTTGCTAACGCAATCTCATGAAGAACGGTAAATCAACGTTAAAGATGTTCCAGTTAACAATATCCAAAATGTTGATTTACCGTACTTTCTGCACCTCGTGTTAACGATATTACACACTCTCCCTTACGGGCGGCATGATGTAATATTCCACTCTAAAACGTTGATATAATAAGGTTTATAGCCTTTTAAATCTCCTTTTATAGTGAAAACATCACATTTATGTCACTCTTATTTTAAAATTAAGTCTAATAAGACGTTTTCGTACAAAGTTCTCACTTTGGCGGAAGCGTCTTTTTTTATTTTATTTGTAACGTGTTTCGTTGTTTTAATGTCCTCATGACCAACCTTCTCCATGATCGTCGCAATATCAATCCCTGCTTCTGTCATCAGACTAACGTGCGAGTGTCTAAATATGTGTGGAGTTAATGAACCAGAAACAGAGTGAAAAATAGAAAGTCATACGATATGAAACGTCGCTTGGTGCGAGAACATCAGACAGTTCATGCACTGCCCTATAATCGGGCGACTTACCTTATATTAGAAAAATAACCCCACCCAAAAGCCTGTCTGGCAAGGGTGGTTTTTTTGATAAAAAAAGAGAATGTCTATAGTACAATACAGTACAGGCACACGGTTCTGCTGTTTCACTCTTACCTGGTGCAGGCCAACAGCATTTTTCTCTAGTAATACTGAACCGGCTAATTTTCGTGATAAGTTTCCTCCCTTCTACATAAAGTTTACGAAACTTCTACATTTTTCCTACATTCATTTAACAAATATCCATTAAAGTAAAATTATGGGTTGAAAATTCGCGATAGAAAAGGGGGAAATAAAAAAGGTATGAAATTCATCAAAAAAATAACGATAATACTACTACTTACAATGCTAACTATGGCTTCTTTTGAGCTTCCTGTTCTAGCAGCTAGTCAATATTCTGATCAGGAGCACTCAAAACCTTCAAAACCAGAAGGGACTACTGGAGAAATAAATACAAATCCTCCTGAAGTTGGACAACCTTTACCTGTAGTCGATAATGGTGGAAATGCTAATGATTCTACATTAAAGAACATAGCTGCGACTAATCCTTTTATTAATATTTTAGACGGTTTTGATCTAGTATGGTCAATTAATCAACCAACTTGGAGAGATGGAACAGCGTTAACTGAACCAAGTGCATTTGATAAGGTTGCAAACTATGGTGACGGACCTTCTGTTTATTTTGATGGATATAAAAATGATGCTACAAAAGTAGTAGCAGATAAAAAAACATATGCTAATGAAGAAATCAAAGATGCAGAGACTTGGGAAGCTAATATTAAATATGTTGAAGATGTTACTCAAAACAGAACGGATGAAGAGGCGTTAGCAGCCTATTATGATGATCAACGAGATAAGATATATAGTATGATGGATGCTTATGGTCCTTTAGCTAATGACTATGTGGATATAGTTAATCCAATAACAAGTGTTTTAAGAACTACTGAAGAAATGAATCAAGTATTAGAAGAAATGACTGTTGAAGATCAAAGCCAAGGAATGGGAGATTGGGAGGAGTCTGAACTTTCAGATGCGATGGATTTAGTTGCTTTAATAAGATTTAGAAATCCTTCTTCGTCAAACCCATCGAAGTACTTTTTCTCTTCTCCAAGACCATACAGAATGAATTCAAATGGAGAAGTGATAGAAGTTGTTGATGCGAACGGCTTACCTGTTTGGGAAACAATTGGTAGTGGTGATAGTGTAGTAGCTGAATTACCTTCAGGTGGTAATATAGAAACAGGTGAAAAACATTTCCAACAGTATGAAACAAATGTTGAAGTAATCCCTGCATTAGAATATGTAAGAAGAAAAGCGGAAGACGGGAGAGGTAAAGATGGTGCTTTTCCAAGTGGGCATACAAGTGCAGCTTATTTGTCGACATTTGGTTTTGCATACGCAACACCGGAAAGATATGCTGAATTTTTAACAAGAGCAGCTCAAATGGGAGAAAATAGAATAGTGACGGGCATGCACTCGCCACTTGATGTTATAGGAGCAAGAATACAATCAACTGCAATGACTGCCTACGCATTCAACCTTACAGAAAACCAAGAAGTATTGGATAAGGCTTATGTAAATGCTGGAGAGGTATTCGGTGAATTAGCTGAATCAGAAGAAATGAGTTTGTACGAATATGCACATACTGTAACAGAGGGATATACGTTTGAAAGTGCGTACGATGAACAAGAGTGGGAAGATCATGATGCAAATAAAACTTTCTATCGTGAAAAACTCACTTATGGATTACCTCAAAATGGAACGATAGGTTTAGACCCTGTAGTACCTAAAGGGGCAGAGGTTTTATTAGAAACGCGTCAACCTTATTTGACAGACGAACAACGTAGAGAAGTATTGTATACCACAGAAATTGAATCAGGCTATCCTGTTATAGACGAGTCAAATGGTTGGGGTAGAATTGATTTGGTAACTGCAGCTGATGGCTATGGTGCGTTTTTAAATAATGTAACTGTTGATATGGATGCTTCAAAAGGAAGATTCAATGCCCAGGATTGGTGGAGAAATGATATTACTGGTAGCGGTATGCTTACCAAACAAGGGACGGGAATCCTTACATTGACAGGAGATAATAGTTATACAGGAGGCACGTTGCTACAAGGTGGATCGTTAGAAGCTACTTCTACGACTGCTTTTGGTGAAGGCGATCTTTATTTAGAAAATGGTACAGTTTTAGTTAATGTAGATGAACCTCTGAATTTAAACGGTAACGTAACAATGGAAGCTGGAAGCCTAGATATTGCAATCGATAATGACGAAACTCAACTAAATGTAGATGGACTGTTGTACCTTGATGGTGGGGATCTGAATTTAGATCTATCTAATTATGAAATGGACAAGGCTGCGGATATTACTTTAATGACTGCTGGTGATGTGTCTGGTCAATTCGATAATATAACTGCAGATGATTACGAGGTAACTGTCACTTATAACAATAATAGTGTCGTTGCACATGTCAAAGCAATCGATAATTCTGATCCAGTTTCACCAGATCCTGAAGATTCAGAAGACCCTGTCGATCCAGAAGCTCCTGATGACTCAGAAGCTCCAAATAAACAAACCAGTGTTACCTTGACGCCTGACGTTACCAATGGAGAGGCAACGATCGGAACAGATTCGCTCGATCAGCTAGCTGATCATGGTGAATTAAGGATAGAATTACTTGATCATAATGATTCTGTTAATCTAGCATTTACTTCTGACCAAATAAAATGGCTGAAGGAGAATAGTATAACGATCATCATTCAGTTGAAAAATGTCAGCTTGCAACTAGCTGCCTCCAATTTCACTAATGGATCTGAGTCTGCATCAATTCTGTTAGATCGTTTAGCTGATATAGATGAAGCATTGAGTGTGGTCTATGATTTTGAAATCAAACAAGGCGAAAAAGAATTAAATACCTTCGACGAAAAAGTGACACTGACTTATTCTGTTGATAGAAACAAAGTAAATGATGAAAATCAGGTGCAACTTTTCTATTGGAATCCAGAACTCGAAGAATGGGAAGCAATCGGTGGAGAGTGGCAAGATGGAAACGTGACAGCACAAACCGATCACTTCAGCACCTATACCGTTTTTGAACAGGAAGAAATAGAACAACAGCCTGTAACGGACGACGAACAAAAACTACCGGAAACAGCCACTACGATCTATCAGTACTTATTAGTAGGATTTTTACTCTTCTTAAGTGGCATGTTCTTCCTCTTCATGAGAAAAAGAACAGCGTAATCGTTTAGGTAGATAAATATATGAAAATATCAAACTGATTAGAAAACCAAATCTTAAATGATTTGGTTTTCTAATTAACTTGTTGAGATTTTGAAAGTTATAAACGAGAGTGGTCAAGGGCAGCTATTTCTCACATCACATAATTTGAGAATTTTAGAAGTACTCCCAATAAGTAACTTATGGTTTACAACTCTAAATGAAGAAGAGCGATACATTCAATTAAAAGGCGTAAAGAAATTAAATAATGCTCGTGATATTTATCTAAGGGCTGACCAACTTGGAGACCAAGAAGAGACGTTGTACGCAGAAACTGATTCTTTTGATATAAAGAAGTCATTTAGAAAAGCAGGGATTTCAAATGGAAAATACTATAAAAAAAGTAGTTTTAGTAATTGTTGAAGGGGAAAGTGAAGAGATCTTGATGAATGAATGTTTAAAAGAGTTATTTAATAATCATCAGATCCATTTTGAAGTACAAAGGGTAGAATATCCCTTTTGATTTTAATAAGAGGAGAAGTCCCATTAAGAATATCATAGGGGATAAATTCAAAAAATATGAATATTAGAAAGTATAAAAAGGAAGATACTTTACATAGGAATACATAAAATATTGTAATAAAGTTTAATTAGGATTTAGAATGAGAATTACATTGTCAAATGTTATAAACCTAACCCCTTTTTTGAATCATATTGAATGAAGTGGCATATTGAATGCTTCTTGAAAACTCTCTCAATAAATCATATAGTTTAGTGGAGGGCTCTTTTTCATGGAGACACCTTAGCTAAGTTCCTATAGCATTATACTGTTAAATAACTTCATTCTTGGCTAAACTAGAGTTAACATTATAAATGATGGGAGTAGCTTATGGATATTCAAGAACAGCTCAGGTCTGCTTTAAAAGAGATTGATAGACTAAAAAAGGAAAATATGCGATTAAAAAAGGATCTCTATAAAGCACAAGGTCGCAATACCTCTTATAGTCGAACATTTAATATAAAGAAAACAGTGACTGATTTCAATCCGAAAGAAAAGGCTGCAATCTCGCTATTTATGAACCTTTTTCGAGGGAGGTCTGATGTATTTGCAAAAAGGTGGGAATCGAGTACTACGGGTAAATCTGGTTATTCACCTGCATGTGAAAACGAGTGGCATAAAGATCTTTGTCAAAAACCTAAAATCAAATGCCAGGATTGTTCTAATCGATTATTTCACACTCTAACTTCCCAAGTTATTTATGAACATTTAAGTGGCGTAAAAACTATAGGAATATATCCATTACTTGAAGATAATACGTGTCATTTTCTGGCTTTGGACTTTGATAAAAAACAATGGCAAGATGATGTACATGCATTTGTCGAGATATGCAGGGATTTAGAGTTGCCATATTATATTGAACGTTCCCGTTCAGGGCAGGGTGCTCACGTTTGGTTCTTTTTTGTAGATGCAATAAGTGCTTCGCTAGCTAGAAAATTTGGAATGATTCTATTGTCGAAAACGAGTGAAAAAGGTTTTGAAGTTGGAATGGATTCGTTTGATAGAATGTTCCCGAACCAAGATATATTACCCAAAGGTGGTTTTGGTAACCTAATAGCTCTCCCATTACAGAAGCAGGCAAAAATAAAAGGAAATAGCGTGTTTGTAAATGATTCATTTGAGGAAATAGTGGATCAATGGCAGTATCTATCGTCGATAAAAAGGATATCCGAAAAAGATATTTTACAAATAGTATCTAACTTTTCAGAGGAATCCAGTCCCATGATGGTAAAAGAGGAAGTTGAAAATATTGAACTGCCAAAAGAAATTACGATCGAATTAAATCATGGAATTCAAATACCTAAGAATTTATTACCTAGTAAGATACTACATGAATTACAAAAACTTGGGGAATTTAGTAATCCAGCGTTTTTTAAAGCGCAAGCAATGCGTTATTCCACGTATCAAATTCCTAGAATAATTGATTGTACAAAGATAAATGATAATATGCTCCTATTACCAAGAGGTCTATTAGAAAAAGTGAAGGAAATTTTCTTTAAGTATAATATACTTCTTAAAATACACAACGATCAATTCGAAGGTAAGTTGATTGTTCCTAAATTTCATGGTCAACTGACGATTCAACAAGAGGATGCTGTAACTTCTTTGGCTAATTATGACAACGGAGTAGTAGCAGCAGATACAGGTTTCGGAAAAACTGTAGTAGCTGCAGCATTAATTAGTAGAAATAAAACCAATACACTTATAATTGTACATCGAACACAATTAGTTGAACAATGGAAAGAGAGATTATCAACTTTTTTAAACATTCCAGTAAAAGAGATTGGTCAAATTGGTGGCGGGAAGAATAATCCAACCTATAATATAGATATATCTACGATTCAATCGCTTAATCATAAGGACATAGTAAAACCTGAGTTATACCATTACGGACAAATTATCATAGATGAATGTCATCATATTTCTGCTGTCAGCTTCGAAAGAGTATTAAAGGCTGTTCGAGCAAAAAGAGTCTATGGTTTAACAGCAACCCCAATTAGGAAAGACGGTCTGCACCCAATAATATTTATGCAATGTGGACCAATAAGATATAGAACGAATAGTAAACAGCAAGCCAAGATGCGATCGTTTAAACAAACCCTTGTTAAAAGACAAACAAGCTATCTATTCTTTGTTAGCCACTAATAAAGAGCGAAACGATATGATTTTTAATGATGTTCTACAAGCCCTAAATGAAAAAAGGTCTCCTATCGTGTTAACAGAACGTTTAGACCATATAAATGAGTTATACGAACTTTTTAAGGGATTTGCTAAAAATATTATTATTTTATCAGGAGCTATGAAGAAGAAAGAGCGGCAACAAAAGCTAGAAGAGTTAATTAAATTACCTGATAGCGATGAGAGATTGTTAATTGCAACAGGGAAATATATTGGAGAAGGATTTGATGATGCTAGATTAGATACGCTCTTTTTAACAATGCCAATCTCTTGGAAAGGAACGTTACAACAATATGTAGGACGGCTTCACCGAGATCATAGTAATAAAGAGGAAGTTAAAGTGTTTGATTATGTAGATTCGAACGTTGCTATTTTACAGAGAATGTTTGAAAAGCGGTTGAAAGGATATAAAAATATTGGTTATAGTCTATATGGTGAAAACAAAGAGAAAAGCCAACAAATTCAATTATTCTAGTAGTTTGAAATAAGAAATATGTATTTTATTAAATATTTGATTAAAATTTCTTTAGGGAGTATATTCAAAGAAAAGATGGAATTCTCCATTAAAGTATATGTTTCAGTAAGAGAGGTGAAGCAAATGTTCGAACAAATTAATCAAAAGAAGGAACGTTTAGATGCCAATCGACCGTTACCTAAATACACATTGAAAAGCTTACGTGAAAAGTTATTACTTGAATGGACATATAATACTAATGCAATTGAAGGAAACACGTTAACTATCAATGAAACGAAGGTAGTTCTAGAAGGAATTACGGTTGGTGGTAAAACGCTACGTGAACACTTGGAAGTTCTGAATCATCGGGAGGCCATTCAGTTTGTAGAAGAGATTGTAGAAAAGGATGAACCTTTATCGGAGTGGCAAACTAAGAATATACATCGACTTATATTAAAAGGAATTGATGATGAATATGCAGGTGTATATCGGGATCAGCAAGTTTTTATTGCTGGTGCTAAACATATACCACCAGCTCCCTTCCTTATAAAAGAAGAGATGGAGCAGCTGATGACATGGTATGAAAAAGCAGAAACAAAAAAAATGCACGCAGTTGCTCGTGGAGCTATGTTGCATGCTATTTTTGTTGGGATTCACCCATTTATTGATGGGAATGGTCGGACATCACGTTTGTTATTAAATCTAGAACTCATGAAAGATGGTTATCCGCCAATTGTTATTAAAGTAGAAAATCGAATAGCTTATTATGAAGCATTAGATAAAGCACATACAAAAAATGAATATGATGATTTTATTAAGTTAGTGACCGATGAAGTAGAAGATTCATTAAACTTATATTTGAGTACAATAAATAAAAATACCTAGTAAAATATAGACGGTCCATGACTTGTTTAAGCGTTACCTAGACTGTATTTATATTCTTTTCAACAGGGAAGTACCATCATCATATTGTGATAAACACTTGGAATGGGATAGGGGCTCCGAAACCACCAGAGAATAGTGGTAATCTTTCACATGATCCGTCTGGAAATCATATTAAGTTAGCTATTTAAGAGAGTATTGTATGGATTAAATATTCACTTGCTGATTTTGGTAAATATATTTATGAAAAAGCATGAAGCGGGACTCAATATATTTGATATGCTCATGTTTTTAAGGGAATTGAATTAAAAGGTCTTTCATTAAGTACTAGGTACTTAATGAAAGACCTTTTTTATTTTTCACTACTTATGGCCAATGAATAACTGTTTGAAAGGAATTTATCTTCATTAAAAAAGTTTATATGAGCTTTTATTCTATAGTTTCTATACTTTTCTTAATTTAATTTAAATAAAGTAGGAAAAAGAAGCTAGCCACAGGTTTACAAAAAAAAAAATCTGTGTTAAATTAAGAAAGTTAAATACGTTAAAAAAATATTTAACAAAATTAATAAAAGAATGTCAATTTACAAGAATTGGGATAGCCCGTTCTTAAGAAGTGAAGAGATATCATCCATATTTGGCTCATGTCCGTAGGGTAGATATTATTAGTCTGGATCAGAAATAATAACAAAACATTTATTTCATCTTAAACCCTGAACGACTGAATAGGCTAAATAAAGTAAATTATATAAAAAACTATTAAACTAATGACTAGTTCTAATAACTGAAGGAGAGTTTTTGATGAATGCTTTTCAGATTTCTTTAACTAAATTTAATTTTCAACATATAGGAGGTTCGGAAAATGAATAAAACATACGACTATGTAATCGTTGGCGGCGGTAGTGCAGGTTCTGTACTAGGTGACCGTTTAAGTGCAGATGGAAAAAAGAGTGTCCTTGTTTTAGAGGCAGGACGTAAGGATTTTTCTTGGGATCTATTAATCCAAATGCCAGCAGCTTTACCGTTCCCAGCAGGAAAAAGCTTGTACGACTGGAAATATGAATCCGACCCTGAACCATATATGAATGGACGACGTATTAAGCATGCCCGTGGAAAAGTGCTCGGAGGATCGAGCTCAATTAACGGCATGATTTTCCAACGTGGTAATCCACTGGATTATGAACGATGGGGAGCTGACCCAGGTATGGATACATGGGACTTTGCACACTGTCTTCCGTATTTTAAACGCATGGAAAATGCATTAGCATCTGAAAAAGATGATGAGTTTCGTGGCCATGATGGTCCACTTAAATTGGAACGTGGTCCAGCAACTAATCCTTTATTCCAAAACTTCTTTAAGTCAGCTGTTGAGGCTGGCTATACACGAACACCCGATGTAAATGGTTTTCGTCAAGAAGGATTCGGACCATTTGATAAGCATGTCTATAAAGGCAGACGTTTGTCAGCTTCACGTGCATACTTACATCCGAATATGAAGCGGGAGAATCTCACTGTGGTGACGCGTGCTTTTGTTACAAGTGTTGATTTCAATGGCACTCGAGCAAATGGTGTGACATATCAACGAAACGGTAAGACACATCAAGTCACTGCAGGAGAAGTTATCCTATCTGGGGGCGCAATTAATACACCGCAGCTACTTCAACTATCAGGTGTAGGAGATGCGGAACACTTGCGCTCGGTCGGTATCGATCCTGTGATTGACCTTCCAGGTGTAGGTGAAAACCTTCAGGATCATCTTGAAGCCTACATCCAATACTCTTGTCCATTACCGGTCTCGCAGCAGCCTAGTTTAAACAAATTGGGGATGCCTTGGATTGGTTTGCAGTGGTTGTTCGGTCGTAAAGGCCCAGCTGCAACTAACCATTTTGAAGGTGGAGGTTTTGTTCGTTCGAACGAGGACGTCGATTATCCAAATCTTATGTTCCACTTCCTTCCGGTAGCAGTAAGGTATGATGGGCAAAAGGCGGATACGAAACACGGATTCCAGGTACATGTCGGACCTATGTACTCCGACGCACGTGGGTCATTAAAGATTCGTTCGAAAGACCCGAAAGAGTATCCGAGCATGGTTTACAACTATCTTTCTACTGAACAAGACCGACGTGAATGGATCGAAGCGATTAGAATTTCACGCGAAATTATGGCTCAGCCAGCTATGGCACCATACAATTCAGGAGAAATTGCACCTGGTAGTGCTGTTAGTACAGATGAGGAGATTTTGGAATGGGTGGCAAACGATGCCGAGACTGCACTTCATCCAAGTTGCACTGCAAAAATGGGACCCGCATCAGATCCAATGGCTGTTGTAGATCCGTTAACGATGAAGGTTCATGGTCTCGAAAATGTACGAGTGGTCGATGCATCTGCCATGCCTTACGTAACTAATGGTAATATTCACGCACCCGTCTTAATGTTGGCAGAAAAGGCAGCAGACTTAATCCTAGGACGTGACCCGCTTGAGCCTATTAATGCTGAGTTTTATCGTCATGGCGTACATCCAGCTGACGCAGGTACAATAAAATCATAAGTTAAATAAAATAATACTTTTCAAGAGAAGGTCTCTTTTAAAATGTATTTGCTATTCAAGCAAACATTTATGAAAGAGCGCCTTCTCTTTTTTTAGCAAAAAAATCTAAGCTTATATTCGCTCATTTCACGGATGGCATGTTCAATAAATTATTTCAACTGCTATTGATATATATACTTTTTAGTTTATTTGGTTTTTTAAGAGTTTTTTAAGGTTCGTGTTTGATAATGTGCTTTGTAGAGATAACGTCAGGAAATTTTATTAATTCCTCTATTTAAAATAGGAAGTCTTCATTATGCTAATTGATTAGTGATAAATTAAGGTGATTTTCTAAATAGCAATAAGAACACATAGAAACTAACATGGAGGGAATAAAAATGAACAAGAATATTTTACTAGGAGCTGTTCTTGCAACAACTCTTACAGCTACGTTGGCTGCTTGTAGTAATACTGAGGAATCTCAAACAACAGAGGAGAGCACCACACAAGAAGAAAGCACAGAACAAGAGAATACATCAGGTGAAAGGCCTGAAGGTGGAATGCGAAGTGGGGGCTTCGGTGGAGGGATGGATTCAGCTAATGTTGATACAGATAGTATAGTAACAGATGTTGCTGCAACATTAACTGATGAAGTTTCTGTATCTGTTTCAGATGACAGTGCTTCACTAGATGAAAAGGCAACAGAGTTAGCACAAGCCTTTTTAGAGACATTATCTGACGAACAATTAGAGTCTATTCAATATGATTTAACTGCAGAAAATGCAGCAGTGTGGTCCAATTTTCCAGTAAATATGGTCCAACGTAATGGAATTTTGTTTGGTAGTCTTTCGGAGGAAAGCCTAGAAGTTGCAAAAGAATTATTCTATATTGCTTTAGGTGAAGAAGGATATGAACAATTAATGATGAGTCTTGAGGCAGAAGAAGCATTAGGAGAGCAAGCGGAGGGTTATGATGCCGATTTATATTATGTTTCCATTTTAGGTGATGTTTCTGATTCTTCTACTTGGATTCTTCAGTTAGGTGGTCATCACTATGCAAATAACTTTACCTTTAATGCAGATGAAACTGGGGCAACGCCTTTCTTTATTGGAATAGAGCCGCAAACATTTGAGAATGCTGACGGAGAAACCGTTGAACCAATGGCTGAACATAAAACGGCAATTTATTCTATGATAAATTCACTCAGTGATGATCAACTAGCTGAAGCAGAAATCACAGATATATTTGACGATGTACTTGTAGGACCAGGTAATGATGGCAACTTCCCAACAGAAAGTGAAGGGGTGCTAGTAACTTCTCTAAGTGAAGAGCAACAAGCACTAGTGAAGGAAGCAATTGAGGCTTGGGTGTCAGATGTTAATGAAGAAGATAAAGAAGCACTTCTAGATGCTTATTACGCTGATGATGCATGGTCAGAAACCTATATTGCTTGGTCTAGCTCTACAAGTGTAGATGATGAAGGTTCTTATATTCGGATTGATGGACCACGCGTTTGGATTGAATTCTCCGTGCAAGGAGGTATCGTCTTTGGAGATGTTTTACACTTCCACACGATTTGGAGAGATAAAGTAGCTGACTACGGTGGGGAGTTTAGTACACAATGATGAAAAAAATTGTTTTAATAACAATGAGTATATTGATGACGGTGTTGTTTCTATTACCGTCATCAAGTTCTGCTCATTCCATGCCTTCTTCTCTTGTGAATTTGGATTTTTTGGAAGATGAAGTAGAAACTGAGTTAGTTATCCCGTTGGATCGCTTAGAAATTGCATTTGATGAAAATTTATATGATGATCCAGAACAAGCCATCACAACATACCATGACGAGCTTGTATCTTATATAACAAGTCATATCAGTGCTGAAACTGCTGAAGAAGAACAGTGGTCTGTAACGTTTAATGATATGTCAATCGCTTATCCAGATTTGGCAACAGATTCGATAGATTTATTAGTTCACCTAACACTTACACCTCCAACAGGTGCAACTGTTGATGCCTTTACGCTTAACTATGACGTAGTAGTAAGAGAACTTGTTACACATGTTATAACAGTCGCTGTAAGAAGTGATTGGAATAATGCTGTTTATTCAAGTAATCCCGAAATTATTGCAAGTATTATTAACGATAATACAACAGTACAAATTGACCAATCTAATGGAAGTATTTGGACGGGATTTTCTAGTATTATAAAATCGGGTATGGCTCATATTGCTGAAGGTGTAGACCATTTACTATTTCTACTTGCACTTTTATTACCTGCATCATTATTGGTTAACGGTAAGAGATGGGGGAAGTCTGCTGGATTTAAAGCAAGTATGAAAAAACTCTTAAAAATCTCCCTTGCATTTACAATTGGTCATTCCATTACTTTAATTATTGGTGCAACTGGTGGGTTATCTATTCCAAGTCAACCAATTGAAATACTGATTGCTGTTTCCATTTTAGTTTCAGCAATCCACGCAATTCGTCCATTATTCGCTGGTCGTGAAATCTTTGTAGCTGGTGCTTTTGGGTTGGTACATGGATTAGCCTTTGCTACACTAGTGACAGACTTGGGTGTAACACCAATGCGAATAGTTATGAGTGTCTTAGGTTTCAACATCGGTATTGAACTCATGCAACTGATCGTAATTATTCTAATCATGCCATGGTTCTTGTTACTCAGCATGACAAAAGTATTTACACCTATTAGAATTATTGGAGCTTTATTTGCAATGATTGCTTCAATTGGTTGGATATTAGATCGTGCTTTTGGTATTACTAGTCCTATCGATGCGATCGTAAATAGCTTGGCGGAAAATGTGCTTTGGCTAGTTGCTATTTTAGCAGTTCTCTCAGTAATTAATATATTTTTCTCGAAAAAAGGTAGCAGTGTTCCGATTAGCATTGACTAACGTATACGAATGCTATAAAAAGAAATAGTGTAAAATAAACATTTTCTAAATGATATAATAACGAAAAGACTTCTCCTTAGTTCATGGAACTTTTGAGAAGTCCTTTTTGTGTAGTTACTCATATCAGACAATTCCCCTGTCCCATTTGTAGTAATATTACTAATGGTTTGTTCCCATAGATTGAAACCGTTTCCCTTTATCTGTTTTAGTTCTTTTATTAACTTGGGAATTAAATTATAATTACATTATAGTCGATAATAATATTAGAAGAATGACAAGTGAAAAAATAATCGTTACATCTCAATGAGTGCGTTTTTAGAAGCAAAGGGGAGAGAAAAAAGACAATTATTTTGTCTTCTTATTTCTATTTTATTTCTTTTTTATATAAGTTAAGATGACAAAAACTGATGAATAAAGAAAGCGTGGTGTAGAGATGGAACATACTATGTTGAGACCACAAATTGCAGGTGTTATGTGGAAAACAGTATCAGAAGCATGTAATTTAGCGTGTGACTATTGTTATTACAGTAGATGTAATGGTAAACCAGGAAAGCTAGATCGAATTCAAGATGAAACACTCGAAAAATTTATCAAGGAGTATCTATCACTTAGTCATGGATACGCTACATTTGTATGGCAAGGTGGAGAGCCATTATTAGCTGGATTAGGTTTCTTTGAAAGAGTAATTAGCCTTCAGAATAATCATGCGAAGAAGCGAATGCGTGTAGCTAATGCTATTCAGACAAATGGTATACTTATAAATGAAAATTGGGCGCGTTTTTTTAAAAAGCATAATTTTTTAGTAGGTGTTAGTTTGGATGGGCCTGAAGAAATTAATGATAGAAGAAGAGTCACTAATTCTGGAAATGGTAGCTTTAATCTTATAATGAATGGGATTCAACATTTAAGAGAACAAAATGTCGATTTCAATATCTTAACTGTTATACATGAAGATAATGTAAAAATGGCAAAGGAATTAGTAGCGTTTTACACGCAGGAGAATTATAAATACGTACAGTTTATACCATGTATGAGTTTCCAGTCCCAAGATGTCTCAACTGCAGGCAAGTATGCAATCACCGCTCAACAATATGGTGATTTTTTGTGTGAATTCTTTGACGCTTGGTATAATGATGGAGAACCCTATTTATCTGTACGTTTTTTCGATAACATGCTTGCTGTATATTTAGGCCATCAAGCTGAATTGTGCCAACAAAGTGAATTCTGTCCAAAAATGCTCGTTTTAGAACAAAATGGTGATGCCTATCCTTGTGATTTCTTTATTGAAGAAGAATATAAGTTAGGTAACGTTCAGAAGGATGCTTTACAAGATATAATAGACAATCCCAAATGGAATGAATTCTTAGAGATGAAACCAAATCTTCCTGATAAATGTAAATCGTGTGAGTTCCTTAATATGTGCCATGGCGGTTGTCCTAGAAATAGAATGCAAAAGAATAAAGACTTAGATGTAGATTACTTTTGTGAGAGCTATAAAACGATTTATAAATATGCGGAAAAAAGAATGACTTTTTTAGCAAAAAAGATAAGAAGTGTTACTAGTTTTTAAGAGCTAAAGGTTGTTAAATGTGCTTTTCAACAAATGGAT
The DNA here is from genome assembly GCF_003268595.1 of Paraliobacillus zengyii. Taxonomy (NCBI): domain Bacteria; kingdom Bacillati; phylum Bacillota; class Bacilli; order Caryophanales; family Bacillaceae; genus Paraliobacillus; species Paraliobacillus zengyii. The sequence continues at coordinate 503,951 of NZ_CP029797.1, forward strand.
GAACACTTACGTGAAGAATGTAAGTATTACTAGTTCGAAAAAGTATCCTTGTTCATATAACATACCACGCGGATAATGAGCATATTACTCATTTACCAGAAAGGACATTAAGAGATGAACATAGAAAGTCTACGAATGTTTTGTCGGGTTGTGGATGAGGGAAGTATTAGTGAGGCTGCACGACTAGGGTTTGTTTCTCAACCTGCGGTCACAAGACAAATTCGTCAATTAGAAAATAGGTATGGCACATTGTTATTTCACCGATTAGAAGGAAAGTTGATTTTATCTGATGCTGGTAAAACACTTTATCCTTATGCGAAGGAGATTATGGATAATGACAATACTTCTTTTAGCGCTATTCAAGAGCTGGTCGGTATAAATGACAATATATTAAACGTAGGTGCCAGTCTAACCATTGGGGAATATTTGTTACCAGGCTTATTGGGAAACTTTAAAAAACACCATGAAGACATTAAATTTAGTTTATCAATTGGGAATACACCTTACATGTTATCGAAATTGGAAGAAAACGAAATAGATATAGCTTTAGTTGAGAGTGAAGTAACTAGTTCAAAATATAAAGTCCAAAAATTTGCTGAGGATGAACTAATTTTGGTCACTTCTCATAATCATCGCTGGAAAGTTAAGGATGAGATTGAGGTTGAAGAGTTGTTAGAAGAAAAAATGATATGGAGAGAGAAAGATTCCGGTACCAGATTGCTAGTAGAGAACGCATTAAGTAAATATATCAAATTAGAACAAATCGAAAATGCAATGGAGCTTGGAAGTATGCAATCGATAAAAAGTGCAGTAGAAGCAGATTTGGGTATAAGTATTTTACCGAGAATAACTGTTAGCAAAGAATTAAGCTATAATACATTGAGAGAAGTAAAGATAAAGGATTTTAGTCTTATGAGAGATTTATGGGTTGCTCAGAAAATACGAAGATTTAAGAAAAGTGCTCAGTCACATTTTGAATCGTTTATACAAAGGTAATTTCAGAACCTATTATATAGATAGCAGTTGATAGTTAATTTAATTGCAATAAGTTACCACTGGCATGATAAAGAATAGTGAAATTCATGAAGATAATAACATATCAATAGTCTCCGCTTGTAATAGTGTTAAAAGTTCTAAACAAAAAAGGAGACTTTAATAATATTATATATATTTATAAAAATGATAATCAGAACGGCTATGTTAAATATTTTCTCCACCTGTAAGTTGGATAATTTAGTAACGAAATGTGAACCGATTAATCCACCAAGTATCCCACCGGGTATCATGTAGAAAAGCATAAACAACTCATAATCGTTAAAACCGGTAGTGAAAACTATTAATAAAAGAGCAGATAATTGAGAGAAAAATATTATAAAGATTGAATTCACACCAGCGTTTTTAGATGTCATGGAGAATAGTAGACATAAGATGGCTACGTTTAAAGGTCCACCACCAATTCCAAGAAATGCAGAAAGGAATCCGAGTGAGAAACCGACTCCAAAGATTATCTTTTTATCTTTTATCAAGTATGATTTGAGATTATGCTTTCTTTTAAAATAAATATATATTAGAGAAAGTAGAACAGCTAGTAAAGTCGATTGAATAATAGCTGTTGTTTTTGGAATATTTAACGAAATGGCTATGACGTTAAATATAGCTTTTCCGACAATACCTCCAACTATTGATCCACCTGCAATAATTGAGCTGGTTGCTTTATCTACTTTAACCTTTTTGATCTTCAAGTTTATTAAGGAAACTGTTGCCATTGCTAGCACAGTTGTAGCGGATAACACGCCAATTGTCGGTAAATCAAAATGACCAAACAGGTCTAATATGGGTTTAATGATCACGCCTCCTCCAAGGCCAGCGATGGCACCTAAAGTAGAGGCGATCAGTCCAATTGCAAAATAAAGAATAAAAATAATAATCATCTCCGATTGTAAAATCTAATTTAGATAAGGAGGTATATCTCATTAGATTTATCTTAGCAGTAATTTTTCGGTAAAAAAAATGCCGTTTTATTATAGGGTATAATAAAAAGTTATGATCACTTAATTTAAAGAGTATAACTGAATGAAATATCAAGTTTGAAAATACAAAAATATTGCTACTATAGGAATTATGTTTAAATTAAGGTAACAATTTTTAGAATTTACTAAAGGATGTGGATGTAATGGATAAAGGAGATATGGAATGCTCCTGTTGTGCTGGAAGTAGAGCTGATTTTGAAGACAAAATAAAGGAAGAAAAAAGGTCTGGTATAGTAGAACAAAGTCAACATAGTAAATATAAAGAAAAAATGGTCTACATTCCAGGTGGAGAATTTTTAATGGGAACTGAGGACAATGAAGGATTCCCAGCGGATGGAGAAGGACCAATAAGAAAAGTAACAGTGGACGCATATTACATAGATGCTTACGCAGTTACCAATGAAGAATTTAGTGCTTTTATTAAAGATACAGGCTACGTAACAGAGTCGGAAAATTTTGGGTGGTCATTTGTTTTTTATAAATTTATTCCACCAAGTTTAATGGGGAAGGCAAAACAATTACCGCAAACGCCATGGTGGTATGCAGTAGATGAAGCCTACTGGTATCAACCAGAGGGTCCAGGAACATCCATTAACGATCGGATGGATCATCCCGTAATTCAAGTTAGCTGGAATGATGCAGTAGCTTTTTGCAAATGGGCCGGGAAACGTCTTCCAACAGAAGCTGAATGGGAATACGCTGCAAGAGGAGGTCTCGAGCAGAAACTTTTTCCTTGGGGAGATGAACTCACTCCAAATGGTGAGCACTATTGTAATATATGGCAAGGGGATTTTCCGAGAGAGAACACAGTAGATGATGGCTATGTGAGCACTGCACCAGCAAAATCCTTTCCAGCTAACGGATATGAATTATATAATGTTTCAGGTAATGTCTGGGAATGGTGTGCGGATTGGTTTACTAGAACACCAGATTTGTCGAAACTTGTGAATCCTATTGGACCAAATATGGCTCAGAGCAAAGTAATGCGTGGTGGTTCCTATCTTTGTCATCAGTCTTATTGTAATCGATATCGAGTAGCAGCACGTAGCTCTAATACAATGGATAGTGCCACAGGTAATTTAGGATTTCGTTGTGCGGTAAATGCATAAGATTTAACTTACATGAAAAAGGAATTTGGAGTTTAGTTACTATAAGTGAAGATAGATATTAGAGGTATAAGTAACTAGAAATAAAATATCAAAAAAGTAGGTGATTCTAGTGAAAATAGAAGAATTGATTAATGATAACTTCACAACCTTTAGTGAGGGTGAAAAGGTTTTAGCGAAATTTATATTAGATAATAAGAAAGACATCTGTGATTTAGGAATTAACGAACTTGCTAAAAAAAGTTTAAGTTCTAAATCTTCAGTACTACGATTTGCTCAGAAGTTAGGGTTCTCAGGATATACGGAGATGAAAAACTTTATGAAGTGGGAAGATCAATTATCGGAAAACCCTATTTCAAAAGAGGACTTTGGGAAGTTAGTGATCAGTAATATAGAGAAAACAGTAAGTCAGTTGAATAATATGGATCTTTCTGATATTTGTGAAGTAATTGAAAAAAGTTCAAATATCTATATTACTGGTACCGGTCGCATGCAACAAAGCTTGGCTCAAGAAATGCAAAGATTGTTTTTAGGGATTGGGAAGAATATGCAATTTTTGTCTTTGGATTTAAGTACAAATATTTATCAACTAGTGACGGAGAGAATTACAGAACAGGACTTGATTATCGTATTTTCAGGTTCAGGCAATAATGCAATGTTAAAGGAAGCACTAAGTATTCCTTTAATTAAGGACGTAAATATCCTAGCAATTACTGGATCACATAATAATTGGTTGATGAATAATGCGACTTTTGGTATTGCGCTCGATGTCAATAATCATTCTACAGTTATCAACAATTGGTTTTCATCGTCAAACGCTTTTCACATTGCTATTGAAGTTCTTGCTTATAATTATTTTGAATATAAAAATAGAGCACTAAAGAATAAGTGATTTTCAAACTAGTACTGACTAAAGATTAGGGCAATTACATGCTAATGTAATTGCTTTTTTTTGTCTTCTGAAAAACCCTAGCTTAATTTAATGAAAATTTAAAGGGAGAGGATTATATATTCCCAACTCATGAAACCGTTTCCCACAATCCGGTCAAGGTCTTCTCTTCCAAAGAATCGTACACTATAATCATTGTAAGAGTGCAACACAGAAACACTTACGAAAGGAGAGACATTCATGAAAGTGATTCAAGTCATGTATGACACTTTAAAACGAAATTATTTAAGTCCATATGAAACTTCTGATGTAAGTACACCTAACTTTGACCGTTTAAAAACAAAATCGGTTCAATTCGATAATTTCTTTGCAGGAAGTTTACCCTGTATGCCTGCTAGAAGAGACTTACACGCTGGCCGATACAATTTCTTGCATCGTGGTTGGGGACCAATCGAACCTTTTGATGACTCGATGCCTGAAATTTTGAAACAAAATGGAATTTATACACATCTTGTTACTGACCATAAACATTACTGGCGAGATGGTGGTGCGACTTACCATACACGCTACTCCTCATATGAATTAATTCGTGGACAAGAAGGCGACAATTGGAAAGCAAGAATTAATAAAAATATGGAAATAGAAGGATTAGAAAACCTTCCTGATTTTGCAAAGAAACATAAGGCCGGTAGTATTTCACAAGATTTAGTTAATCGAGATTACATGAAAACAGAGGAAGATCACTCATTATATCGAACTGTCGAGGCGGGTTTGGAATTTTTAAAAGAGAATAAAGACGCTGATCAATGGTTTTTACAAATCGAATGTTTTGACCCGCATGAGCCTTTCTTTGTACCAGAAAAGTATTTAGAAATGTATGGTCTTTCGCAAGACGATTTCAATGGCTGGTTATTATATTCACACGATGATTTCACACCAGATAAAACAGAGATAGTTAAAGGGTATTATAAAGCATTAGTTACTATGTGTGACGCATATTTAGGCAAAGTGCTAGACTTTATGGATGAAAACAACATGTGGAAAGATACCATGTTAATAGTTAATACGGATCACGGTTTACTGTTAGGCGAACATGAATGGTGGGGTAAAAACATTATGCCTGTGTATAATGAAATTGCTCATCTCCCATTCTTTATATGGAATCCACAAGTAGGAGTTCAAAATGAATCGAGAGATCAATTAGCCCAAAACATTGACGTGCCAGCTACCGTATTAGAATTCTTTGATTTAGATATCCCAGAATTTATGCAAGGAAAGCCACTTCGTTCAGTTATTGAATCTAAAGAAGTTATTCATGACGCAGCTCTATTCGGTAATTTTGGTAGCAATATCAATCTAGTTGCTGGTGACTACATTTATATGAGAGGTCCAATGCCTGGAAAAGAAGAATATCTTCATGAATACACACTGATGCCAATGAGAATGAATAGGCGTTTTTCAACAGATGAATTAAAAGGTGCAGAATTAGATAACTCTTTCGCCTTTACAAAAGGGATCAGTACTTTAAAGATGAAAACCAGCGATTGGATGGCTAAAAGTTATCAACGGTTTGGCAACAAATTATTCAATTATAGAGATGACCCAAATCAAGGAAATCCGATTCTTGACGCAGATAAAGAATTTGAAATGATTAAAAAATTAAAGCAGCTCATGAAAGAAAATGAGGCGCCCGATTCACTATATTGCTACTATGGTCTAGATCAAGTTAATAGTGTTGAAGACTTATTAGAAGAGCACAAGGTCCTTGATAGGAAGCAAGAAATTATTTGTGAAAACATTAAATTCTTCAATCAGAGTGTTAAGGAAGGTTTTCTAACAATGGTCTTTTCTATTAAAGATAAAGCAAAAGTAGAATTGTTGAAATCAGCTCTTAAAAAAACTAATGAATCAGATGCGATTTCAGATCAACACCTTAAGGGTTGGATAAAGGAAAACATAGATGAGAAAGAACAAGCTTTTCTCTTCTATCAATTAGATATGGCTTTTAGAGTTGACTAGTAATCATATCAGAATTTGATTGTAAGATTCGAGTAACTGAATTAGGAAAGGAGAGAGTGCATGACTTTACCAAAAGATTTTTTATGGGGCGGTGCAATTGCCGCGAACCAGGCAGAAGGAGCGTATAAAGAAGGCGGAAAAGGAATGGCGTTGGTAGATGTTTTACCATCCGGGAAAGAGCGTTGGGTTGCTTTGTTAAATCCGAAAAAGGCTTTAGAAACAACGTATAATCAATATCCAAGCCATGAAGCAATTGATTTTTATCATACTTATAAAGAAGATATTAAACTTTTCGCTGAAATGGGCTTTAAGGTATTTCGGACATCGATCTCTTGGCCACGTATTTTCCCTAAAGGAGATGAATTGGAACCAAACGAAGAAGGGCTAAGATTCTATGATGACCTATTTTCTGAGTGTCAGAAGTATGGAATTGAGCCATTAGTTACCTTAAATCATTTCGATACTCCACTTTATTTGGTTCAAGAGTATGGAGGCTGGCGTAATCGAGGGCTAATTGGATTTTATGAGCGATATGCAAAGGTGGTACTAGAACGTTATAAAAATCAGGTAAAATACTGGTTAACATTTAATGAAATTAATATGTTACTTCACATTCCATTTTTTGGTGGAGGTCTAATCATTGACGAGGACGAGAATGCAGATCAAGTAAAGTTTCAGGCGGCACACCATCAGCTTGTTGCCTCAAGTTTGGCAACAAAAGCAGCGAAAGAAATTAATGGTGATAGGTTTATGGTTGGTTGTATGTTAGCAGCTGGTGAAATCTATCCTTACTCTTGTCATCCAGAAGATCTTTTGAAGTCGGTAAAAGAAAACCAAAAACAATATTTCTTTATCGATGTGCAATCTCGTGGAACTTATCCATCGTACACCGCACGAATGTTTCGTGAATTGGGTGTTGAATTGGTGATAGAAGAAGGGGATGAGTCCCTGCTGAAGAAATATCCTGTTGATTTTATTTCCTTTTCTTATTATTCATCACGTTTAACAAGTGCAGATCCAGCTATAAATGCGGGTCAAAAATCTGGTAACGCATTTGGTTCACTACAGAATCCGCATCTAGAAATATCGGAGTGGGGCTGGCAAATTGACCCTATTGGCTTACGTGTAACGATGAATAACATGTATGACCGTTATCAGAAACCATTGTTCATTGTAGAAAATGGACTAGGGGCAGTCGATAAACTGGAGGATGATACAGTAGAAGATACTTACCGCATTGACTATATGCGTGAACATCTTACGCAAATGATTGAAGCAGTTGATGATGGAGTGGAGTTATTAGGTTATACATCCTGGGGTTGTATTGACATTGTCAGTGCAGGATCAGGTGAAATGAAAAAACGGTATGGTTTCATTTATGTAGATCTTGATAACGAAGGAAATGGGACAGGTAAACGCTATCGAAAAAAATCGTTCGATTGGTATAAGAAAGTAATTGAATCTAATGGAACGGATTTATAAATCCGTTCTTAATATAAAGTTGCTTACGGATTTTTATTGTATGACATTTTGAAAGGGTTTCCAAATATAGTTAATCTGCTAGTTGACATAGAAAGTGTCTAAAAAACTTGAATGAAAGAAGGGTTAAAGATGAAATATGAACAGTTGGCAAAAGATATTATAGAATATGTCGGCGGAAAAGAAAACGTTAACAGCGTGGTTCACTGTGTTACACGTTTACGTTTTAAGTTAAAAGACGAGGATAAGGCAAATACAGATGTATTAAAAGATATCGATGGTGTTGTTACTGTTATGAAAAGTGGTGGCCAATACCAAGTGGTTATTGGAAACCATGTGCCGGATGTCTATAAAGCAGTAGTAGACATTGGTGGATTTGGCAACGAATCATCAGCAGATGAAGAGGAAAATGAAAATCAAAGTTTATTTAATAAGTTTATTGATATTATCTCAGGAATATTTGCACCAATTCTAGGAGTGTTAGCTGCTACAGGAATGATTAAAGGTTTTAACGCTTTGTTTGTTGCAATAGGTCTGTACACGAATACAGATGGAACTTACTATATGTTACATGCTATCGGTGATTCGTTATTCTATTTCTTTCCTATCTTTTTAGGTTTTTCAGCAATGAAAAAATTTGGCGGAAATCATTTTGTGGGAATGGCAATAGGTGCAGCATTAGTTTACCCAACACTTACTGGTCTAACTAGCGGTGAGCCAATGTACACTTTATTTTCTGGATCATTATTTGAATCACCTATTCATATAACGTTCCTTGGAATACCCGTTATTTTAATGAGTTATGCATCTTCTGTTATTCCAATTGTTTTGGCAACTTTTGTAGGTTCAAAATTGGAAAAATGGCTTGAAAAAGTAATTTCTGATGTTGTAAAAACATTTCTTGTACCATTCTTTACATTGTTAGTAATCGTTCCACTTACTTTCCTTATAATTGGACCAATAGCAACATGGATCGGTTCATTTTTAGGACAAGCTGGAGTTTGGATCTATGATCTGAGTCCAATATTGGCAGGTCTTGTATTAGGTGGATTATGGCAAGTGTTTGTAATGTTTGGACTTCATTGGGGTTTTATTCCGATAGCAATTAACAACATAGCCGTATTCGGTGATGACTTTATATTAGCTTTAATTTCAGCGACAGCTTTAGCAACTACCGGTGTGGTACTTGGTGTAATGGCTAAGACAAAGGATCAAAAAATTAAAACGCTAGGTATACCAGCTGCTATTTCAAGTGTCTTTGGTGTATCAGAGCCGGCGCTTTATGGGATTACACTACCTTTAAAAAGACCTTTTATTCTAACTTTAATCACCTCTGCAGTTGGTGGAGGTATTATGGGAGCAATGGGAACTAAAGTATACATGCTTGGTGGACTTGGACTTTTTGGTATACCATCTAAAATTGGCCCTAATGGTTTAGACCTCGGTTTCTGGGGTGGTATGATCGCAATGGCTGTTAACTTGGTATTAGGTTTTATACTTGCTTATTTCTTTGGATTGAGTAAAGAACAACAAAAATCGGGATCTAATCAAGAAAAAGATAATAATGTTTCAATAAAGATTCAAAACGAAGATATTGTTAGTCCACTTAAGGGTACTGTAATAGAACTCTCAGAAGTTAAAGACGAGGCTTTTTCTACAGGTGCACTTGGTAAAGGGCTTGCAATTGATCCTATAGAAGGAATATTAGTTTCACCAGCTTCAGGTACAGTATCAGCTCTATTTCCAACGAAACATGCGGTTGGTATCACAACTGATAATGGTAGTGAAATATTACTGCACATTGGGTTAGATACAGTTCAGTTAGAAGGGAAGTTTTTTACTACCTTTGTTAAGCAAGGTGATAGGATTGAAGAAGGTCAAAAACTTATCGAATTTGATATTGTTCAAATCAAACAAGCTGGTTTTTCAGTAGTTACCCCTATTCTTATTACCAATAAAGATGATTATAAAGAAATTAGTATGACTGATAAAGAGAAAATTAATACTGGTAATCATCTAATAAGTACGGTAGTACAGCCTCTGTGAATAGAGTTCTAGATTATAATCACTATACTATTAAGGTAAGGTTAAGTATGGTGATGTAAAATAATAAAAGTGCTAGTCATGTGGGAGTTACCCGTGTGATTAGCACTTTTGTGTGTTTCTTTGTTAAGGACCATTCTTTAAATTACTTTCTTCTACTAAAATTACTTTTGTAGATATTGCTCAGAAAAATTCATATTCTCTAAAACTCTGTTTATATACTCGCAACAACCTTCGTGTTAAAGTACTAATTAGATACTATGAATTTGAGGTGGATACCATGAATATTGACGAGTTAAAATATTTTCTTGCAGTTAGAAAGTATCAAAGTTTTTCTTTTGCAGCAGAGGAATTGAGTTTATCGCAATCCTCTCTATCCAAACATATTAAAAACCTAGAATCCGAGTTTAATACCATTTTTTTTGATAGAAAATCTAGAAATTTAACGCTCACTGAAGCGGGACAAGACTTTATCGTATACGCTGAAAAATTATTAAATAACTATCAGGAGATGGTTATAAATATGAAAAAACACTCTAACCTAGAAAAAGGAAAAATTCATCTTGCGGCTATTCCTATTATGTCTCAATATGGAATCACTACCCTAATTGCTGCTTTTTCTAACGCTCATCCTCATATTCATCTTGAAATTTTGGAACAGGAGCATGATTTAATCTTAGAAATGATTAGAAATTCAGAAATTGATTTGGCGATTATGAGAATGAATTACATTCCAGGAGGTTTAGTAAATATCTATCCACTTATGGATGATGAACTTGTATTGGTAACGAATAAAGATCATCCATTAGCCAATCAACCTGCTGTTAGTATCGATGAACTAAAATATGAAAAATTCATCTTACTTAATGCAACATCTGGTGTCTACCAAACTTGCATTGACGAGTGTAAAAAAGCCAAGTTTTCTCCTCATATTCTATATACCAATAGTAGAATTGAAACAATTATTGGATTAGTGGGAGAAGGTCTTGGTGTGACTTTATTGATGAAAAGGGCAATAGAATCTTTTGAACAATCAAAACTTTCAATTGTAGCATTAAATAAAAAAGTGCCAAGTACGTTAGCCCTTGTCACCCCAAAACGCAAAGAAGAATCAGATATTACCAAAGTCTTTATAAACTTTATAACCCATTCCATCGTTTATCATTCTTGATATAAATTCCAAATTGATCAAGTGTCTTCATTGCATGGTGATTAACAATGTCATCAATTGTTTGCGGATTGTTATAAAAAGATGGCATTGGTGGAACGATACTTACACCCAATCTAGCTAACTCTAGCATATTCTCTAAATGAATAGCGCTTTGAGGTGTTTCCCTAGGACAAACTATTAATTTTCTTCGCTCTTTGATCATGACATCTGCCGTTCTAGAAATTAAGGAATCGGAATAACCGTTAGCAATTGCACTTAAAGTTTTCATGCTGCATGGAACAATTATCATTCCATCCGTTAAAAAAGAACCACTGGAAACGGCAGCTCCCATATTACTGTTATCATATGAATAGGTAGCCAAGCCTTCTAAATACTCTAGGGTATAAGTAGTTTCCACTGTTAAGTTTTTTTTCGCCCAATTACTAATAATTACGTGTGTGTCGATATCTTTATATGACTGAAGCATTTCTAATATTCGAACGCCATAAACAGTTCCAGTTGCGCCAGAAATACCAATCACAATGTTCATAATAGTCCCGCCTTTCTATCTTATAAACTAGCTTTTTCTAGATCATGTATTAATTCTTTTCCTAAATCAATACATAGGTGTGAAAGGAGTTGAATCTCTTCCTTCTTAATGTTGTCGATGTGTACTCCGCTACAAATTGCAAAGTTCCCAGCAAACTTCTTTCTTAGTAAAACGGCTAACTCTTCTGTAATATAAAATTCTTTATGGTTTTGAAGTTGAATAGTTTGAATTGGTTCTAGTCGTGCCCCTGCTGTAATAGTTCCCAAATGTGGTTGGTCACCTCCGGAAATTAATAGAACTAAATCTTCACCCATGAAATATGCATCTAATTCAACATGGATCTCTCCTTGTGACTTTTCTTTATGAATCATGTATGCTCACGTCTTTTCTAAGTTTCATAATTTAGCAGAGCGTCTGTACCACAATGACGCTCTGCTATGTAAATTAATTTGTTATTAAAAAAAATGTGCCCAAATGGAAGCGATAGGCATGACAATCAATAGACCTGGGAGCATATTTGCAACTGGGAAAGATTTAATCCCTGCAATTCTCAAACCAGTTACTAACATAATAATTCCACCAACTGCAGAAAAATCTGCAATTAACAAGTCATTAACCATTGGTAAAATGAATCCAGCACTAAAAAATAATCCTAGCAAGATAATTATTTGGGGCACAGCAATAGTCATAACGATATAACCTAAAGCTGCAGCAAAAATAGCAGCTGTAAAGAAGTCAAGAAATGATTTCGAAAATAAGATAGAAGCATCTCCTGTCATTCCTTCAGTTAATGCCCCAAATATACCTGTTCCACTGGCACAAAATAATACAAGTATTCCAACGAATTTCTCCATAAATTCTTTTGGATCCATCGTATTTTTGCTTGAAAATATTTTTTCGATTGGACCTTTTATCTTTTTGGCACACCATTCGATCCCTTTTTCAAGCATAATTAGTTCTCCAATAGCACTACCTATTACTAAAGCTAATACAACGGCTGGTAGTAGGTTCACTTTAATTATCAGACTAACCCCCATCCCCATGGAAGCTGCTCCAAAAGTTAAAGGCAAGGCAACTCGAAGTCGTTCAGGAATTTTATTGCCTAGAAAAGCTCCAAGAAGTCCTCCTAAAAATACGGCTAATGCATTTACTATCGGTCCGACGGGCATATATTAACATCTCCTTTATTTGTAAAATAAGGCAGGTGGCAATATATAAGCTCACCTGCCATTAGTGTTATTATTAAAATAATGATGGAGCAAAAAGTTTGGCATCCATTTCTTTAAACTTTGCTCGTTTAAATTTATCCTTAAGGTGATAAGGCACCGTGCAATCAAAAATAGTTTTACATGAAACCCCTTTGTCACTAATAAATGGACTATATTCCGGGGATTCTGTTGGATCAAGTGGGTGACAACGTACACCAGGAATTGTAATAGTATCTATATCACCTTGGTAACGTGTAGTCATGGCCCATAAGACGTCGTTACTATCAAATGGGTCAACATCTTCATCAACAAGAAAGACATGTTTTAATTCACTAAAAGCAGAGAAAGCAAGCAGAGCTGCTTGTCTTTGTCTTCCTTCATCACTCGGCTGACTTTTCTTGAATTGCAGGACTGCCATGTATTTACCACCACCAGCAGAATGAGCATATACATTGAGTAGTCTTCCTGGCATGGCAGTTTCAACCATTTGAAGAATACTTGCTTCTGTAGGAATACCTGCCATACTAACATGCTCTTCACTTGGTCCAATTACGGTTTGCATAATTGGATTTTTACGATGTGTAACAGCTGTTACTTTAATTAATGGCACTTTCGGATTAGCTTCACCTGTATACCCAGGAAACTCTGGCATTGCTTTACCGGTGTTTGTATTTTGGTCTTCACGAACATAGCAATTAGGTATTAATTCTCCCTCTATAACATATTCTGCATTAGCAATTGCATTTTCGTTAATTGTTAAACATTGAACAAGTTCAACTGCACGCTTTCTAATAGCACCCGCAACTCCTAATTCATTAAAACCAAGTGGTGTAGTTGGTGGCTCAAAACATGCGCCAATCTCAATAGCTGGATCTACACCAATACTGATCGATATTGGCAGGGGTTTACCAAGTTTTTCCGCCTTTTCACGAAAGGTGCCTAAGTGGCGTGCACCAGGAGTAAAGAACATAGAAATTTCATCTTTGCTTTGTAAACACAAACGATGAATGGTTACATCTGATTCACCTGTTTCTGTATCAGACGCATAGCACATACCGATTGTGATATATGGTCCCGCATCTTCTTCAGTATTAGTTGGTGCAGGAATTAACTTGCGAATATCAAAACCGGGTTCATTAGCATAATGAACTACCTCTTGGCATTTCGCATCTTCGTTTGAGATAGTTACTGGTTGAATAGGATGCTGAACAGCTTCATTTAATAGATAGCCAAGACGTTCTGGCTCTTCATTTAGCAGTAATCCCACTCTTTCACGACTTGCTAATAGGCCAATAATTACATTTGCGTCTTCATGCCCTTTTACATTATTGAAAATCATGGCAGGACCAGTTTGTGTTGGACGCGTCACTGTTCCGCCTGCACCTACATATCGATAAACACCTGATATTTCTGCATGTGGATCTACAGCTTTATTGGTTTCGATTAGTTGACCAGGAACTGTTTTAAGTAAATCAATAGCAGATCGTAAATCATATACTTGTTTTTTCTCATGCTCATTTATCGCCATCAAAACATCTCCATTTTAAATTTATTCTTAATAAAACTCTTAGCTAAGATATCTATTATTATATTTGTTCATTCCCTCATATTACAATTCGATTTTAGAAAGATAGTATTCTCAAATGGAATACTAATAGCAGTGATTAATAGAGTAACCTGAATATATGAAGGAATATTTCATATTTTTCAATGACTAGATGCTTTATTTAATTGGATAAAAGAGATCTTAGCAGTTTAAAAACGTAATGATATAATGTAAATTAAAGCAAAAAACTAGTCTTTTGATAAATATAATATTTTTTGTTGACGCTTTCAAAATTGTGTTATATACTTTAAACAAATCAAATAATAAAAATAGACATGTGACTGGTAAAGCAGGCAGGATCTAGAATGGATGGATGTTAATATACATTTATCATTTTAGGTCCTTTTTTTATTGCCTAATAGCAAAGTTGCATAAGTTCTAGCATCAAAACAAAGAATAGTTTTAATATTAATTAAAGTTGAAAAGGAGAATGAAGATGGACTACAAACAAATTGCTACAGAAGTTCTAAAGCATGTCGGTGGAAGAGAAAATATTTCACACTTCGAACATTGTTCCACAAGATTAAGGTTTTCCTTACATGATAATAGCAAAGCTAACGTGGAGAAACTACAACAAATCTCTGGGGTTTTAGCAGTAAAAATGACGGCTCAATGTCAAGTCGTCATCGGAAATGAAGTAGTGGAAGTTTATAATGAAGTGAATAAATTATTGGGTGGTACTCCTACAGGCACAGGAAGCGAAGAATCCGCTGATAAACCAAAACAAAAGCAAAAGTTTGGCAGTATGTTCCTTGATTTCTTAATCGGTGTTTTCCAACCGCTAATTCCAGCAATCGCTGGGGGCGGGGTATTAAAGTCATTATTATTATTACTGGCTGTTATTGGTATAATGGATAAGGAAACTCAAACGTATCAAATCTTAAACATGATTGGGGATGCCCCGCTATACTTCTTGCCATTACTAGTGGCCGTTACTACAGCTAATAAATTAAAGGTAAACTCGTTAGTTGCCTTGTCAGCAGTTAGTGCATTGTTACTTCCTAGTATGTCTACAATGCTTGGTGAAGGAGCTCAATTGTTAGGCTTTGGATTACAAAATATTGCTTATGCGTATCAAGTATTTCCAGCAATTTTAACAGTACTTTTATATGCACAGTTAGAAAAGCTAGTTACTAAAATTTCACCAAAATCCATTCGTATTTTCTTTGTACCAATGGTGGCATTAGTAATTACAGTGCCAATTTCGTTACTTATTTTAGGACCAATTGGTTTTACGCTAGGTGAAGGTTTAACTTATATTATTTTAACGATGTTTGACTATGTAGGATGGGTTGCCGTGGCGATCTTAGCAGCTGTACTTCCGTTCATGGTTGCAACAGGAATGCATAAAGCGATGGTTCCTTATGCTGTTTCTGCATACTCAGCCGCTGGAAAAGAAGTCCTTTATTTACCAGCTTCTCTAGCACATAATATTGCAGAAAGTGGCGCGTGTTTTGCAGTTGCTTTACGTACTAAGGACAAAGCTTTAAAGTCTACTGCGATTTCTGCTGGTATTTCAGCTCTTTTTGGAATTACAGAACCTGCCTTATACGGGGTAACAATACAAAATAAAAAAGTGTTGTATAGTGTTATGATTGGATCATTTGTTGGTGGTGCATTTATCGGTATTATGGGTATAGAAGCATTTGTACTTGTAGGTCCTGGTTTAGCAAGTATGTCTATGTTTATTTCTGATGAATTACCAAGTAACCTTCTCTATGCCAGTTTTGGATTAGTCATTTCATTTGCGGTAGCATTCACAGCAGCATTTTTACTTGGAAAAGATAAGACTAACCAAGATGAAAAAGAAGAATTTAAGGACATGATAGATTCAGAAGAAGAATTCAAAAGTCCTGTGACAGGGAAAATGATTCCATTAGCTGAAGTGAAAGATGAAGTTTTTTCTACAAAGATTATGGGGGAAGGATTCGCTGTTATTCCGTCCAAAGGTGAATTGGTTGCTCCAGTCGATGGTACCATTAAAATGATTTTTGATACACACCACGCCCTTGGCATGGAAACAAAAAATGGTGTAGAGTTATTGTTTCATGTTGGTCTTGACACAGTTCAACTTGGAGGGGAATATTTCGAATCTCAAGTAAAAGTTGGCGATGAAGTTAAGGCTGGAGATTTATTATTGAAATTTGATGTAGATAAGATTGTAGAAGAAGGTTATGACCCTGTAACTGTCGGGGTTGTTACTAATAAAGACAAATATAATATTAATGTTATGAACCAAAAAGATCATGTCAATCACAGCGATACATTAATGGTTGTAACAATGTTAGGAGAGTAATTATGACAAAAACAGGATTTCAGAAGAATTTTTTATGGGGCGGTGCTATAGCCGCCAACCAGGTAGAAGGCGCGTGGAATGTTGACGGTAAAGGTTTATCTGTTGCAGATATGGCGACGTATAAATCTAACTTAAGAGTAGATGACTACGAAGGCCATGTCGGTATAACGTCTGCAACAATTGAAAAGGCTAGAAAAGACCCAAGTGATAAAATTTATCCGAAGCGTCGTGGGATTGATTTTTACCACCGTTATAAAGAGGATCTTGCACTATTTGCGGAAATGGGATTCAAAGTATTACGTGTATCGATTGCTTGGAGTCGAATTTTTCCAACAGGTGAAGAACGAGAGCCTAATGAAAAAGGGTTACAGTTTTATGAGAATCTGTTTACAGAAATGAAGCGACTTAATATTGAGCCGATTGTCACACTTTCCCATTATGAAATGCCATTAGAATTAAGCTTGAAATATAATGGGTGGGTAGAAAGAAAAATTATTGATGATTTCGTAAGATTTAGTAATGTTTGTTTCCATCGATATAAAGACTTAGTAAAATACTGGCTAACATTTAACGAAATTGATAGTATCAATCGACACCCGTTTACGACTGCTGGAATTATCCCAGATCGTTGTCCGGAAGGTAAGGAAGATGAAACAGTTTATCAGGCGCTACATCACCAGTTTGTCGCATCTGCTTTAGTTACAGCGGATTGCCATAGAATCATTGACGGAAGCGAAGTAGGTTGTATGTTAACAAAACTGACAACTTATCCAAATACATGTAATCCAAATGATGTGGAATTATCACTTAAGAAAAACCTTCATAACTATTTCTATTCCGATGTTCAAGTTTTTGGTGAATATCCTGTTATGATTGAGAGAATGTTTGAGCGTAACAATATCAACATTAAAATGGAGCCAGGTGATAGAGAAATACTGAAGAATAATACAGTAGATTTTATTTCGTTCAGTTATTATATGTCATTAACAGAGTCAGCACAGGAAGATATGGAGAAGTCAGCAGGAAATACTGTTATGGGCGTAAAAAACCCTTATTTACCTTCTACTGAATGGGGTTGGCAAATTGACCCGGTTGGACTTAAAATCTCATTAATAGAGTTGTATGATCGGTACAAAAAACCTTTAATCATCGTTGAAAATGGGATGGGAGCAGTCGATAAAGTAGAAGAGGATGGATCTATCCATGATGACTACAGAATCACATACTTCAAAGAGCATTTTAAACAAATGAAAGAAGCTGTTGAAGAAGGTGTTGAATTGTTCGGATATACTAGCTGGGGAGCAATTGACTTAATTAGTGCAGGGACATCTCAAATGACAAAGCGCTATGGATTTATTTATGTTGACCAGGATGATGAAGGAAATGGGACACTAGAACGCAGTCGCAAAGATTCTTTTTATTGGTATAAAAAGGTGATAGAAAGTAACGGGGAAGATTTGGATTAAGAAGCTTTTTAGTTGGAAAGGTGTTGACAATGAATAAGATAAAAAAAGTTCTCAATACAAGTGTTGTATTAGTCGAGAATGAAGACAAACAAGAATTTATTCTTTTTGGTAAAGGGATTGGCTTCGGGCAAAAAGTTGGTAATATCATCGTGGAACGTCAAGCTGATCAAACTTTCATGCCAATAGATAATACAAAAGCAAAAGAATTTTTAAGTTTGTTGGATTCAATCCAACCAGTATATATGGACTTAACACAGAAAATTGTTAACCAAGCTGAAAAGGAACTTAATACGAAGCTTAATTCTGGAATCTTTTTCACCTTAATGGATCATTTGAATTTTGCAGTGGAAAGGTTTAAAAAAAATATCAATATTACAAACCGTGTTTTCTGGGAAATAAAAAGCTACTATCCAAATGAATTTGAGGTAGGTATGTTCGCTGTAGAATTAGTGAATCAGGAGTTTGTTATAGAGTTACCACAAGAGGAAGCAGCGAATATTGCATTTCATTTAATCAACGCGCAAGGTGGCGGAAAAGAAACCAAAGATAGCATGAAGCATGCGAAAATGATTGGAAGTATTGTGAACTTAGTCCGTTACACGCTAAGTATCAATATGGATAAGGAGAATATTCATTATACCCGTTTCATTACACATGTGAAATTCTTTGTTGAACGTTACTTTGCAGATATATTGCTTGATAAGGATGACGTCTTGTTCGAGCAAATTGCCAATCTATATCCAGATGCGATGGATGGTGCTTTCAAAATAAAAGATTACATTAATCAAGTATACGGTAAAAGTATTCCGAATGACGAACTCACTTATCTTGCCGTTCATATTCATCGATTGATTTCTTATAATCAACTTAACTAATTTAAAGCCACTCGCTTCTTAGCTAAGCGAGTGGCTTTATCTATTTTAAATGGTAAGGCACTGTTTATGTGTCTGACACTTTTTTTATATATTCTCTAATTTTTCCATTGCCTCGATCACATCGTTTTCGTGAAAGCTACCGACTAATCGTAACGTTTCTTCTGGTTTAATAGCATGTGATGCAACTGTTTTCATTGCTTGATTTTGTTCTTTCATAATGTTTAAGTCTTCCATATACACGGGAAGACCTAGACTTTTATAAAATGGAAGTAGATCTTTTACTTCTTCTGTTCTATTTTCTAAAAGAAGCTGAACTAAAATCCCATAAGCAACCTTTTGTCCATGGAGTATGCTGTGTGTTTCATCAATAAAGCTTAAACCATTATGAACAGCATGTGCTCCAGACATTCTACCATAGTGTCCACCAAACCCTCCTACAGTTCCTGCTAGAGGTATTACTGCTTCTACCACCTTGATAAAGGATGTGGTAATAACCCTTGCGTCCATATTTTCGATTGCCGCAATGCTATCTTCCAATAAAATGTCTTTGATATAGGAGGCATGTTCTAATCCCACTTTTACCATGATGGAAAGATCCCCGTTCTTGTCGTTTCGAATAATTGCTTCTGCTTCATACCATTTAGCCAAGGAATCACCAATTCCACTCTTGAAATAATCAATAGGGCTGGATAGTAGAAAGAGAGGATCTACTAGAGTTAGGTGAATCGTGCTGGCATGGTAATCTACCCGAACAAAAGCCCCATTATCGTCGTAGATAACACTTAATGGCGTGGCAGCAGCGCAAGTTCCTACCACCGTTGGAATAGTAATGATTTCAATCCCTAACTTGTCTGCTACGGACTTGGCAGTATCAAGAATTATTCCTCCACCAATCCCGATAATGATATCAGCTTGACTAGCAAATTGGGAAATATCTCTTATTGATTCATCAGAACTGTATCCATTATGTTGATATACTTCAACATGTGATGGTAAGTTAGCATACTTTTGAAAAGCTGCGTATGATTTATATCCAGTAACGACTACTGGTGAACGATAGTCATTAATAAAATACGAAAGGTCTTTGAGGACTTCTTCCCTACAAATATACTGATTTGGTCCACTTCTTACAATCTCTTCAGGTCTTATCATAATTAATCGGACTCCCTTTTAAAGTAATAGAAATAAAAAAGACCTAATTTTAGCAGTACGAAAACACTGCTAATTTAGGTCTTGCGTAGATAACCAATATCATACCTAGAAGTTAGCTCGATCTTTACTATAACAATATTTGATAATAAGATAAATAGCATTTTAACTTTTGTAAGAGAAAATGACGAATTCCTTCCTTTTTTTAGTAATATTTACTATTTTTATTGCTTAAATATAAAGCATAGTTCTGTTTTGTTTTTAACATCTAGTTTGTTATAGATATTTTTTGCGTGACGTTTTACTGTATTGATACTGATAAATAAATTATTGGCAATTTTAACATTGGATAACCCACGGACAAGGAGCTTAGCAATCTCTCTTTCTCTTGGAGTCAAAAGCGAAAGAAGTTCATCTGCTTTATATTCAATTGATGATGAATTTTCATTTAACAATACCATCCATTGTTTCCCGTTGTTTATTTTTTTAATACTAATCTCAATGTTAGGTTGTTGTGGGAGGGTGAAACTTTTTTTAGTTTCCATGCTTTTATGGTCATTAAGCAATATATTGTTTAGAATTTCATGGACAGGATGGTTCTGATTTGGAGAGAAGTTATTGCAAATTTCTAATGCTTTTGTATTATAATAACGAATTCCGAACGATTCCTCTATAACTACTATGCCAACCGATAGAAGGTTAGCCCATTGTTCAGCTGCTGTAACTTTCTCTTTATAATCTTCAAAATAGTTGTCATAGAATTGTAGTTTAGAAATGTATTTTGATAGAAACAGTAAGCGACTTTTATCATTCATCGTAAACGCTTCTTCTTGTCTGGACCTTAAAAAGCTTATCACACCAGTTCGCTTATTCCCGTCATTTATATAAAAAGATATAATATCATGATTATTGTTCTTTTCCATAAATTTTAAAAAATCTGTCTGTTTAAAATCTTTAAATCGCAAAAAATCGCTATAACAGAAAACATCAGTATTCCTGAATTTAGAAGAAAAGTGAAGGATTGGATCATTGTGTTTATAAACTTCACAATATTCCATTATTTCACCATGGTTAATATTTAGGGTGATTGGATTTGATAACGTACTTCCGGTTGTATTTGATTGCCAGAAAACCCCCTTCTGATAACCAAATATGTCACAAAAGGTAGAAAGTATTTGTTCCCGTAAGTCTTTGTTTGGTCTTATTATCTCCTCAATAAATTGAAACCTTTTTGTTGTCTCCTTTTCAGAAATAAGATTTGTACTCACTGAAACCATCCCTCCTTGTAACAAGGTTAAAACTAGTAAAAGAAAATGTTGGTGGTCCATAAAATTCGATTAGACTTTCCTGATTTATGTATATTCAAGAAAGACGATTTCTGCTCTCTCTCTGTAGTCGTACTTTTTAATGAATTAGTTATTTAACCAACAGTATAATCACTATCCTTTCTCTAATTCAACAAACGTGTAAGATTCTATACCAATCCATTTTCAAAAGATAAACTCTTAGACTAATTTCATGAAAATATTACCCAAAAGGGTTATTTACTTATTATTCAGAAAGATGTGAAAATTAACTTAAAGTTATTCATGTAATTGATAATTTTATAAATGAAGGAGTGAAAGGGATGAGAGGAAATGTTTACGAGGATCAAAGTAAAAAAAACACGAATGAGTTTTGGAGGTGGACAGCTAGTGATTTAGCCAACGGAATTCGTACTAAAGCAATTTCTTCTTATGAAGTGGTTTCTAGTTGTCTAGCTAGAATTGATCAGATAAACCCTAAAGTAAAAGCACTAGCAGAAGTTTTCCATGAGGAAGCAATAAATGCGGCAAGAAATGCTGATGCAGATATTGCAAATGGGAAAATACTTGGTCCACTTCATGGTGTTCCTATCGCTACGAAGATGAATACCGATCAAGCTAACCACGTCACAACAGATGGTGTTAACGCATTTCAAAATAATTTGGCAGAAAAAGATGGTGCGCCTATTGCGAATCTAAGGAAAAATGGAGCAGTATTTATCGGTCGATCAAACGTTCCAGCTTTTAGCCTAAGATGGTTTACGACAAATGATTTACATGGAAGGACTTTAAATCCATGGGATGCAAATAGAACTCCAGGTGGGTCAAGTGGTGGAGCAAGCTCAGCGATTGCAACAGGAATGGTCTCTCTTGCTCAAGGAAACGATATTGCAGGTTCTATTCGTTATCCCGCATATGCATGTGGAATTATGGGATTGCGTCCAACTGTTGGAAGGATACCAAATGGCTCCGGAGATATAAATGTAGATTTACCACTAGCTTCACAAATAATGGCGGTTCAAGGTCCGTTGGCGCGTAGTGTAGCAGATTTACGATTAGGACTTGCTACGATGTCCGCATATCATCCGCGTGATCCTTTTCATGCCTCGGTCGCATTAAAGGGAAAAATTCATCAACGACCGCTTAAGATAGGTATGTTAAGGGATATTGGTGTATATCAATCAAGTGCAGTAGTTAATCATGCCTTAGATAAAGCAGCAAATTACTTAAGAAATGCTGGTTATATCGTGGAAGAAGTAGAGCTTCCATTGTTTGAGGAAGCATATAAATTATGGATGTTACTTGTTTTTGAGGATTTGAAAGATATTGAGGGTTTAATTAATAAGTTCGGTGATGAGGGAGCAAAATTAAACCTAAAATATAATTATCAAGTTGGTAAAGAAGTGTGTGGAGAAGCAACTCTAGAGAAATACAAACATGGCTACGCACGTAGAGGTACACTAATAGCGAAACTACAACAATTTCTTCAGGATTACTCCTTATTGTTGTTACCAGTTTCAGGAGAACAAGCAGTTGAACAAGATAAGGATATTGAAAGCTTGGAGAGTAATCGTAGTCTATTGTCTTCACAATGGCCAATGATGTCTATTCCACTGCTGGGATTTCCTGCTATGTCTATTCCTATTTCAATCGAAAATGGTTTACCAACTGGTGTCCAAATTTTGGGTGACCGATTCCGTGAAGACACGATTTTAGAGGCAGCAGAAATTATTGAGGCACAGACAACAATTTCGACTCCAATCGATCCGAAATTTTAACGATATCAATCGATGAATGGACGAATGGCGGCAATATCTAGATTGTAAAGATCGAAAAAATACTGATGAAAAGCGAAGACATAAGTTATAGGAATTTTAAAAACAAATACTTTTTTTATATTTTGACAATGGGGGTCGGATAAATGAAAAACATAGTACTAAGAGATAAAAATGGGAAAATATATTTTGGCTGGTTCATTGTTTTATTAGGATTCCTAGTTATGACACTAGGATATGTGCCGATTGTATCCTTAACAGGTGTATTTATGATACCAGTAACGACTGGTTTGGATATTTCAGTTGGTAATTTTTCGATATACTTGATGATCATTTCAATTGCATGCCTAACCGTTATGTCATTTATGGGACGTGTAATTGGTAAAGGAAATGTAAAACTAATCATGTTAATTAGCGCTGTTTTAGGGGCTATTTCATTTGTTGGGTTTGGAAGTGCGAATACACTCATAGCTATATATCTTTGGTCAATACCAATGGGAATTACTTTTGGATGTTTAACAGCTACACCTTCTACACTTTTAATAAATAATTGGTTTGGTCCAAAACTAAGAGGGATTGCGCTGAGTATTGCCTTTGGAGGATCAACCATGGGTGGTATGATTATGATTCCAACGATGAACTGGATTGTCCAAGAGTTTGGCTGGAGAGTGGGTTATTATCTTATAGCTGC